>CAZNGY010000015.1:0-40769 GCA_964572955.1 uncultured Lachnoclostridium sp. | reverse complement strand
CCTGATACTCTTGATACCTGGTTTTCATCAGCACTCTGGCCTTTTTCAACATTGGGATGGCCTGAAAAGACGGAGGATTTTGATTATTTTTATCCTACAAGCACACTTGTAACAGGTTATGACATTATCTTCTTCTAGGTTATCAGAATGATGTTCTCCGGACTTGAGCATACAGGAGAGGTTCCGTTTGATACGGTCCTTATTCATGGTCTTGTAAGAGATTCACAGGGACGTAAGATGAGTAAATCTCTTGGAAACGGTATCGATCCTCTTGAAGTAATTGATAAATACGGAGCTGATGCTTTAAGATTCACCCTTATTACGGGAAATGCACCGGGAAACGATATGCGTTTTTATTGGGAAAGAATTGAAGCAAGCAGAAATTTTGCAAATAAGGTATGGAATGCCAGCCGTTTCATAATGATGAACATGGATCAGATGGGTGATGACGGTAAGGTATCCGAGGTTCCTCAGGAAAGTCTGACAGACGCTGATAAGTGGATACTTGCAGAATGTAATGATGTTGTTAAGGCGGTTACCGAGAATCTTGATAAGTATGAACTTGGTGTTGCGGCACAGAAGATATATGACTTCATATGGGAAGAACTTTGTGATTGGTATATAGAAATGGTTAAACCAAGACTCTACGGAGATGATGTCAATACAAAGAAGGCAGCAATATGGACATTGAGAAGTGTTCTTACCGATGCACTTAAACTTCTTCACCCTTATATGCCATTTATCACAGAGGAAATATACTGTACTCTTAAAGAGGCAGAAGGAACATATACAGATGATACTTCCATCATGATTTCCGAATGGCCGGTATATACAGAATCAAGAAATTATGCTCAGGAGAAAGAAGCAACAGGTCTTATTAAAGAAGCAGTAAAGGCAGTAAGAGCTTTGAGAACCGGAATGAATGTTCCGCCATCAAGAAAGGCAAAGACTTTTGTTGTATCAGAATCCAAGCATGTAAGAGACATATTTGAAGGCGGTAAGGTGTTCTTTGCAACGCTTTCATATGCATCTGAGGTTGTAATTGCGGAAAACAAGGATGGTATTGATCCGGATGCAGTTTCAACCGTGATTCCTGAGGCAACGGTTTATATTCCGTTTTCGGATCTTGTTGATATTTCCAAGGAAATTGAACGACTTGGAAAAGAAAAAACAAGGCTTGAAGGAGAAATAAAGCGTTCAGAGGGTATGCTTTCAAATGAAAAGTTTGTAAGCAAGGCACCTAAAGAAAAAGTTGCGGATGAACAGGCTAAACTTGAAAAGTATCGTGCGATGCTTACACAGGTAGAGGAAAGATTGGAGCATCTTGCAAAATAATGACGAAGTTTGCGGCAGGCTTTCGTGATTTTTACATGACGAAGGCTTGCTTTTAACCTAGTTCAATTCTATATTGGATAAGGGAGGAAGAAATGTTTAATTTTGAAGAAGAGGTTGCCAAGTTCTCACCATCTCTTGAAATAGAACAGGCAGAAGAAGCAGTTCTGGAAAACAGAAATCTTGATATAACGGACATTCTGGATTCTCTTGTGCCTGGTGTCAGGAAGGATAAAAGCAAGTAATGATATGCCCAAAATGCGGAGCGGTAATCGCTCCAAGAAAAAATGTCTGTGACAGCTGCGGATATAGTCTGGTTATGAGGAAAAAAGCACATAAGCTGGCATGTTATTATTATAACCGGGGGCTTGACAGGGCAAAACTCAGAGATATTTCCGGAGCAATAGATAATCTTGTCAGATGTCTGGAACTTGAGAAGGATTATATTGATGCCAGAAATCTGCTTGGTTTGTGTTACTTTGAAATAGGAGAGGCCGCACAGGGATTAAGTCAGTGGATTATATCAAAAAATTACAGAGATCATAATCCCACAGCTGATCGTCTCATAGCAACCGTACAGAACAATGCAGTTAAATTTAATCACTGCAGAGCGGCTATAAGAAAATGCAATCAGGCGCTTGAAGTATTAAAACAGGACGGGGATGACCTTGCACTTATACAGCTTAAAAAGGCTGTACAGTACAATCCGGATTATGTTAAGGCATGGCAGCTGCTTGCTCTTATATATATCAGAAATGAAGATTATGAGAGAGCAAGAAAATGTCTTAAAAGAAGCTTAAAGACGGATATAGCAAATCCTATTTCTCTGAGATATATGAAACTGATAAGGGATTTAAGATTCAAAAATCTTGATATTGATGTTTCGATTTCTGAAAAGAAGGAAGAGGATAAAGATGTTCAGAACATTCTGGGAGGAAGAGTAAAGCAGAATATTGTTCCTGTGTCGGGAATCAGGGAGAATAATTCTGAGTATAAGATATTTGTAAGCCTTATGGCAGGTGTTCTTATAGGAATGATGGCAGTTTATTTCCTTGTAGTACCGGGAATAAGGCAGTCTCTGAAATATGATATGCTTGGCATTGAAAAAGAAAGCGGAGAACAGGCAGCGGAATATCTTTCGGAAATAAGTTCTCTCGAAACAGAAAATGCATCCCTTCAGACAAAGCTTGAACTTCAGGAACTGAATGCAGATGAATACAAGAAAAAGATAAGTGAGCTTGAGGGTGAGAAGTATTATGATAATGTGTTGAACATGATACAGTATTATGAGGAGATCACCACAGGTGACGGAACTGTTGATGATTTTCAGCAATATATGCTTAAACAAAAACTTTCAGCAGTCAGTGAAGCGGAACTTGCAAACAAAAATGCTAAGTATTTATATGAACTTGTGCTGACGAAGTTTCCTGATGTTATGAATAAAACTTACTCGGGAGAGGAACTGCTTGCAAAGGGTAAGGCATTTATGGATGCAGGAGATAATGAAAATGCTAATTACATGTTTACTCTTTCGTATCAGGAATCACCTGATAATGAGGAAACATTATACCTGCTTGGACGAAGTTACCAGCTTCTGGGTGACAATACACAGGCACGTAAATACTATGATGATTATGTCAACAAGTATGCTGACGGAACTTATGCAGCTACAGTTAAGCAGTGGATTGCATCCTTACAGTAAAAGTGCTGAAGAAATTCAGTTTATATAAGATTTTACAAAAGCCGAAAAAATTTTTTCGGCTTTTATTTTTTGGGAGGGACAATGTGAAAAAAGAGGAAAAACATCCGGCCGGTTATATGATAAAGGATCATACTCTGTATATCCGACCTGACGGAGATATAGATGATTGCGCGGCATCAAAATTAAAAAGACGCGTTGATTCTTTAATGACAGAATGTGATATCAAAAATATTGTTTTTGATTTTGAAATGGTAGATTTTATGGACAGCTCCGGTGTCGGTTTCATTATGGGACGTTACAGAAAAATCGTCGGCAAAGGCGGGAAAATGAAGGCAGTGGGAGTTAAACCTGTTGTTATGAGAATATTACGGTATTCAGGATTGTATCAGATAATGGATATGGAGGAAAAAAGACCATATGGAGAGTAAAAGTTTATTAAGTGAAAAGTGTGAAAGATTTGCGGAAGAAGATGTAAAAAATATCAGGCAGGACAATGCATATGATGGGGAGTATGATAATGAGATTTTTATTGAATTTTCCAGCCATGGTGAGAATGAAGGATTTGCAAGAATGGCGGTATCGGCATTTATAGTTGCACTGAATCCTGATATGGAAGAACTGGCGGATTTGAAAACAGCGGTGTCGGAAGCTGTTACTAATTCCGTAGTTCATGCATATGATGATGAATCCGGTAAAATAAGTATCCGATTATCAAGGCAGGGGAATAATGTAACTGTTGAAGTGGAAGACTATGGAAAAGGAATTGAAGATATCAAACAGGCAATGGAACCGATGTTTACTACAGGAAAAGATTCAGAACGATCGGGGATGGGGTTTACATTTATGGAGTTGTTTACCGATACACTGAGTGTTGAAAGTACAAAAGGCAAAGGAACCAGAGTACATATGGAAAAGAAAATTGGCAGAGCCTGATTGGTGAGGTAAAGCTTTGGATTCTTTAGAATTAATTAAAAGATTGAGAGAGGGAGAACTGTCTGCAAGAGATGAGCTTGTATTGAGTAATGAAGGACTTGTATGGAGTGTAGTCAGGCGATATATCGGAAGGGGTGTTCCTCAGGAAGATTTGTTTCAAATTGGTGTAATAGGGCTGATTAAAGCTATAGACAAGTTTGATTTGAATCTTGGTCTACAGTTGTCGACTTACGCAATCCCGTTAATTGCCGGAGAGATAAAGAGATTTTTGAGGGATGACGGCAGTATAAAAGTCAGCAGACTGATTAAAGAAAATGCCGTGAAAATTTACAGAGAAAAGGAAAGAATGGAGTCTGTTCTTGGAAGAGATGTAAGGATAGATGAAATTGCTGCATCACTGGGACTGGATTCGTATGATGCCGCATTGGCAGTAGCTGCATGTTCAGAGGTAGAATCTCTTTATAAAACAATATATGACGGAGACGGGTCAGACGTATATCTGATTGACAAAACCTCAGGGGGACAGGAATTTGAGGAACCGGTAGTTGACCGTTATGCACTGAAAGAGGTGTTTGATAATCTGAGTGAAAGAGACAGGTTCATTATAGGCAAAAGGTATTTTGAAAACCGTACACAAAGCTGGATTGCTGAAAAGCTTAATATATCACAGGTACAGGTTTCAAGAATGGAGAAGAAGATTTTAAACAGCATGAAAAACAATTTGATTTGAATCTGTATATGGAGTAAAATATCAGGGAATTGACTATTAAAGGAGGAAAATCGGAAGAGAATGTCTTCCTTACCAATGATATGAAAAAATCGAAAGTTGCGGCCGTAATGATTATTTTGTTTTGCGGTCTTATAATGACATCATGTGGAGAAAATGATGATAAATACAAGAGAAAATTGGAAGGAAATACGGTACATGATATAACAGCAGGAAACGAAAACAATATATCAGTGGACAGCGGAAACGTGGTTTTTGACCTTGCTGATGCAAAGTATCCGTTTCCGGATGAACTGGTATGTAAAGTGAAAAAAACATTCACACTTACAAATATGAGTGCAGTTGAAAGCTATGTTCCGGTTGCAAGAACCATGGTATTAAATGTTGTCAGGATAGAGATTGATTCAGAAAGTATAAAGGAATTCAAAAGCGGCAGCAGTATATATGTGGACGGAAATGAAGTTATGGGGTTAATTTATGTAAACTCTACTGAAAAAAAACTGCTTGAAAAATCGGTATATGACTCTGCTTTAGAAACAATTGAAAATATTGACACGGAAGCCTGTTACAGTGAAGCGGCGGCATTATACGGGGTTAATAATGAAGAAGAAACTGATAATATCATACCGGGAGAAGGAGAAAAAAGCGGATTATATGTTATAGATGAGGAGAATGGTGAGCCATCGCTCTGTACGGTAATTTACAACCTTCATTTTGATGAGGGTGAAAGTCATGTAATCAGTTATGAAGATGAAATAACTGCATCCATGAAAAGACCGACAGCGTATTCAGTGTCTGGAACGACATATGAATTCAGTTATATTGGTGAAGGAATTAACAGTTTTTCAAATGTAGGGAGGATATCATATGTTTTTAATCTGCCTGAGGATGAAAAACTTCCATTAATAAGTGTTGATGCTGCAAAGTTTTATAATGATGGAACGTGGAATGTAGAGTCATTGGGAAAGGGGAAAAGTTTTTGTTTTGAAGTCGGTAAGAAACTTTCGGAAAGTGAGGTAGCAGATATTAATTCTGCATATGGAATAGGAAGAATATTATATAATGTTGTTGAAGTTTTAACTGCTGCGTTTGTTATTGCATCGGCAGCATATTTGGTATACAGCATTAAAAGAAGAAATCAGAGTGGAATTAGTAAAAAAAGGTACAGTTAACTGTGCCTTTTTTTACTATAGAATAAAACTATAACCAACGATAAAAAATAGGAATAAGATTATATCATGTAATCCTATTGACAAACTAGGAAATGAAAAGTATTATTTGGGCATACTCAGACAGAGATTGGGAATACCTAAGAATGGATTTTTTCGATTCCGTCAGATGTTGCGTGACATAACAGGTTCAAATTTTTAATGAGAAAATGAATGATGTGGAAACAGTATTTTCACATATAAAACTAAAGCATGAGTGCACTCTGTGAAATTTACCGGTAAATGGGAGTGTGCAGGAAGGGAGATTAAAAATGAGCAATTACAGATTTGAAACTTTACAGCTTCATGTGGGACAGGAAGAACCGGACCCGGCAACAGATGCAAGGGCCGTTCCTATTTACCAGACAACATCATATGTTTTTAAAAATTCAGCACATGCTGCATCAAGATTTGATCTTACTGATTCAGGAAATATTTATGGCAGACTTACTAATTCCACACAGGAGGTATTAGAAAAGCGAATTGCGGCGTTGGAAGGCGGTGTGGCAGCATTGGCAACGGCTTCGGGTGCGGCAGCAATTACTTATGCAATAGAAGCACTTGCGCAGGTGGGTGATCACATAGTTGCACAAAAGACCATCTATGGAGGAAGTTACAATCTTCTTGAACATACGTTGTCAAAATTCGGTGTTTCAACAACATTCGTGGATGTACATAATCTATCAGAATTAGAGGGGGCAATAAAGGATAACACAAAAGCGGTTTATCTTGAAACATTAGGAAATCCAAACAGCGACATTCCGGATATAGATGCAGTTGCGGAAATAGCACACAAACACCAAATCCCTCTGGTAATAGACAATACATTCGGAACTCCTTATCTTATCAGACCGATAGAACACGGTGCGGATATTGTAGTACATTCGGCAACTAAGTTTATCGGAGGACACGGAACTACACTTGGAGGAATAATTATAGATTCCGGTAAATTTGACTGGAAAAAATCGGGAAAGTTTCCGGGAATTACTGAAGCGAATCCAAGTTATCACGGAGTGTCATTTGCGGAAGTTGCAGGACCGGCGGCTTTTGTGACATATATCAGAGCAATACTTCTCAGGGATACGGGAGCAACACTTTCTCCATTTAATGCATTTCTGCTTCTTCAGGGGGTAGAAACACTTTCCCTGAGACTGGACAGACATATTGAAAACACAAAGAAGGTTGTTGAGTTCCTGACCAAACATGAAAAAGTGGAAAAAGTGAATCATCCTTCGCTTCCGGAACATCCGGATCATAAACTTTATGAAAAGTATTTTCCTAATGGCGGAGCTTCCATATTTACCTTTGAAATAAAAGGAGGACGGGAAGAAGCTCACAGATTTATTGACAGCCTTAATATATTTTCTCTTCTTGCAAATGTTGCAGATGTTAAGAGTCTGGTAATTCATCCGGCAACAACAACCCACTCACAGCTTACAGTTGAAGAACTCAAAGATCAGAATATTAAACCTAATACAATACGTCTTTCAATTGGAACGGAGCATATTGATGACATTATTGAGGACTTGACTCAGGCTTTTGAAAAAGTTTAGCTGATGTACGGTGTTGAAAAGAAATTTATTAATGCAAAAGATTAGAGGCTTCCTGAATTCAAAGGAATCTTAAGCATATTGGTTATATAAAAATAAATGAATAAATATATATTGTCGGGAAAAAATACCTGTAAGGAAAGAAAAACAGAGTCTGTAAAAACAGACTCTTTCTTCTTTTTAAAGGCAAAAAAGGAGGTATGTATGAAAAAGGTAACGGCGAGTGAAGTAATAAATGAAAAAAATGAATTGAAGAAAAAAGAGCTGTACAATCAGTATGTAAGTGAAAATACACCAAAGAACAGTACTGTCAGGAATATTTTTAATGCCTTTTGGATGGGGGGTCTGATATGTCTGTGCGGACAGGGGCTTATGAAGGGTTTCTCCGTTTTGGGAGCGTCGGGAGAAGATTCAAAGCTTTTTACGACAATATCATTGATATTGTTATCCGTAATATTTACGGCACTTGGGGTTTATGCTAAATTGGCAAAAACAGGCGGTGCGGGAACGGTGGTACCGATAACAGGATTTGCTAATTCGGTATCTTCTACAGCAATAGAGTATAAAAAAGAGGGTCAGGTATTTGGTATAGGATGTCAGATTTTCTCAATTGCTGGCCCCGTTATATTGTATGGAATATTTGCAAGTTGGTGTCTGGGACTTATTTATTGGCTTTTGAAGGTTTCCGGTGTAATTATGGTTTAAGGATTAAACCCGGAAAATGTACAGTTGATGGAAGCAGAATGAAAATGATGCTGTATTTAGAGTAAAAATATGGGAGGATATTTATTTGAAAAGAGTAAAAATCGAAAAAGTTAATGGACGTGAAATTTTGGATTCTAGGGGAAATCCTACGGTTGAGGCAGAGGTTATTCTGAGCGATGGTGTTGTAGGCAGAGGATGTGCACCAAGCGGTGCATCCACGGGAATGTTTGAGGCACTTGAATTAAGAGACGGAAATGAAAAGTTTTACAATGGAAAAGGAGTTACAAAAGCAGTAAAAAATATAAATAAAGTGATTGATGACGTGCTTGGAGGAATGTGTGCCTGCGATATCGGAGCAATAGATGAAGCAATGATAAAAGCAGATGGAACTAAAGATAAATCAAAGTTTGGTGCGAATGCGGTTCTTGCAGTTTCGCTTGCGGCTTCTCATGCTGTCGCGGCATCATTTGAAATGCCTTTATACCGTTTTCTTGGAGGAGAAAATGCTGTTACAATGCCTGTACCGATGATGAATATTATAAACGGAGGATGTCATGCTGCTTCGTCGGGACTTGATGTCCAGGAATTTATGATAATGCCTATAGGAGCGGATAGTTTTAAAGAGGCTGTCAGATGGTCCGCAGAGGTGTATCATAAATTAAGAGAAATTCTCCACAAAAAAGGATTTTCAACTGCTGTAGGAGATGAAGGCGGTTTTGCTCCTGCACTTGACTCGGATGACGAAGCCGTGGCCGTTATAATGGAAGCTGTTCAAAAAGCCGGATATGAACCCGGTAAAGACTTTGTAATTGCACTTGATGCGGCGGCATCGGAATGGAAAAGTGGCAGGGGAAAAGGGTTTTATAAATTGCCGAAAACAGGAAAAGAATATTCGTCGGATGAACTGATAAAGCATTGGGAGAAACTTTGCAGCAGGTATCCCATTGTATCAATAGAAGATGGTCTTGATGAGGAGGATTGGAATGGTTGGAATAAAATGACAGCTTCGTTGGGAAATAAGATTCAGCTTGTCGGAGATGATTTGTTCGTTACAAATACAGAGAGACTTGTAAAAGGGATAAACGAAAAATGCGGTAATGCAATACTCATCAAGCCAAACCAGATTGGTTCGATATCAGAAACATTAAAAGCGGTGAGGCTTGCACATGCTTACGGTTTTAAGGCAGTTGTTTCACATCGGTCGGGAGAGACGGAGGATACCTCCATTGCTGATATATGTGTAGCTTTAAATACCGGACGAATAAAAACCGGTGCCCCTGCAAGGAGTGAAAGGGTTGCAAAATATAACAGACTTTTGAAAATTGAAGAAGAATTGAAAAACAAATCGGTATATGCAGGTAAGATGATGAAGCTAAAGTTATAATTGTAAAAAGAAAACTCTGGTGTTATAATTTCTGAAACCGAATCATAATAGGTTAAACTTTGATTTAGCAGTATATAACTGTTTGAGAGAAATTTGAACAGATATTAATATCCGTTTAACTATGGAGGAAAAATGGAAAATACAGAAGAAATAAAAAAAGCAAAGCAGGAGAGAAGGCTTGAAAAAAAGCAGAGACATAAAGATATGAATGAGCCGCCTAAACTTACTCTGCTTGAGGAAATCGGAAATGCAGTGTGTCACGGAGTAGGAGCAGGATTGGCAGTTGCAGGATTTGTGCTGCTTCTTGTTAAGTCGAATACGGGACTTAAGATTATGGCGAGCTGTTTTTACGGAATATCGCTTATTCTGATGTTTCTTATGAGTTGTCTTTATCATTCATATAAATCGGGACTTGCTGTAAAACGTATTTGGAGGAGATTTGATTATGCATCAATTTATCTTCTTATAGGAGGCACTTTTGCACCGGTTTACCTTGTATACAGAGGAGATGTTTTAGGAATTGTCTTATTTTGCGTACAGTGGGCACTGATTGTTGCAGGTGTCACTCTTTTGTGTATATTCGGCCCAGGCAGGTTAAGACCACTCCATTATTCTCTTTATTTTGCAATAGGTTGGAGTGCCGTGATGTTTTTACCGGACTGGTATATAAACAACCGTCAGTTTTTTTACTTTATACTCGGAGGCGGACTTGTTTATACGCTGGGGATGATACCTTTTTCAATGGATAAAAAAGGGGCACATTTTATCTGGCATTTCTTTGTAATAGGCGGAGCAGTGCTTCACTGGTTCGGAGTATATCTTTATCTGTATTAGCAAAACAGTCTGTGTGGTATTTCTGTTATACCGCATGCCTCGTCTTAGATTGGAGGTAATGCGAAAGTATGAACGGGGAATACTAGCACAGACTGTTTCTTTTTAAAACCAGTGCTGTTTTTGCGGCAGGAAATGCTTTAACAAGGTCAAATGGTATAAATACTAGAAATCCGGATACGAATGCTGATTTAAGACTTAAATCAGCATATATCATCCACCATAAAGCTCCCAAAAGATCAATAAATACGACACAGAGAAGTGAGGAAATGTAATATGCGGCAGGTTGGTTGTAAAAACGTCTGACAATAAGCGGTATAAATATCGCCGTCAGGAGAAATGCGAAATTGTACCCGCCATAAGGACCTAAAAGATAACCAACACCGGAAACGCCGCCGGTGAATACGGGAAGACCGATTACTCCTAAAAGAATCCAGCATCCGATGATTGAAAATGCCTGAACAGACGGAAACAGGATAACGATGAGAGTGACAAAAAAATTTAAAAATGTAATATGAGTACCATTTGGCAGAGGAATGCTTATATACGCAGAAATACACAACAGAGCAGCAAACATGGCTGAAATGGTAAGACGGTATGTTTTTTCTATGGATTTCTTCAAGTTTTAGATTCCTCCATTGTTACTGCTGTCATGAGACTTAAGAGTTGTACTACATGCAGTTACTGACAGCCTAATAAGCAGCTTTGTTAAAACATTGCTGGCTGCGTCAGTTTAGAGGAATATTGGCAAATTGTCAATACATGGTGAAAACTGATTGTTTTAATGGTGGTAAAAAAATAAAACGGATTGTAAAACCTCAATTGCTGTGCTATTATATTCAATGTTTAAAGTCAGGATTCCGAATAAAGACTGCGCACCTGTGGCTCAGTGGATAGGGCAGTGGCTTCCGAAGCCAAAGGACGGGGGTTCGAATCCCTTCAGGTGCATAAATATTATGAAATGGAGGAAGTACCGTGTATAAAAGAAAAAAATTGTTTTTGCTTTTAACCGCACTTTTCTCCTTAAGTTTTGCAGCGTGCGGTTCAGGTTCGAAAAATGAAATTGCGACCTCGCCGGATGCAGAGAAGGCAGTTTATATAACTCCGACAACCGGAGCACCGGGAGGAGTAAAAACTTCTTTGGATTTGTGTAATGAAGAAAGTATAATGGCATTGGTGATTTCATATTATACTGCAATGGAAAATCACGATACGGCAGCGGTGTCAACACTGGTGAGCGACAGCTCTATGGTAAGCAGTACATTATTTGACAAATTTCAGGATGTTACAAGTGTACAGGTAAAAAAAATGTATGTAATAAACGGCTCATCTCCTATTGACAGAATAATTTATGTTTATTATGAAGTGACAATTTCTGATATATCAACCCCTGTACCGTCGCTTGATGAATTGTATATTTCTGAGGCTGACGGTACTCCAAAAATTTATAACGGGGCAGTCGGAGAGAGTATCTATAAACAGATAAAGAAGTTGCAGCAGAATGAAGGTGTGATTCAGCTTGTAAGTTCCGTAAACAGTGCATTTAACACTGCTTTGGAAAAAGACGAAGCGCTTTCGGCATATTTTGAATAAAAAGACAGGATTTGTGCAATGGTAAAACAAGCGGTGCAGAGTTAAAAAACCCGGCATCGCTTATTTTGTCTGCATCACATTTATGATAAACCGACAGCTCCAGATATTAATATTCTATCTGTCAGGCAGATAAAATATTGGAAGCGGATGGTTTTGACTTAATGGTAAAGTCAGGATTTTTATTGATTGAAGAGTATTTCAGCTGCCATTTATATAAGACCTGCTTCAATACAGCTTTTATTGAATGCTTCTAGCAATTCTTTATAGGAATATATTTCATCTGAAAGATAATCTGTTGCTGAAACACAATTGGATTCATTCACCTGACGTACGATTGAAGTAAGTTCATCCGGATCGGTAGATTTATCGGATTCTATTACAAGAAATTCGTGTACGGATGATGGTAAAGGATAGTAAATAAAATTTTTTTTGCCGGGCTCAAGTTTTTCATAAAGCTCCGGATAGAGTATCGCAGAGGCACCGTAGTAGTTTTCTTCATTAGTTACAAGCCACAGGTTTGGTACGGGGGTGTAGGATTCGTTTTCGTTGACTGAAGAACAGAGGGTATCGCAAAGATTTTTGAATTTAAGCGGAAACTTTTTGGGAGTATTGGAAATAGCCTGAATCATCAGATTTCTCAGTTCAACATTAAGGTTTTCAAAAATTTTGTTGTTAACTGTTATACTGCCGGAGGTATCGTTAACAGTTACATCTATTTTAAATATCAGACTATAGCATAGAAAATCCAGATGCGGACAATTTTTCAGCATTTCTTCATTCCGCTGACTGTTTATTAAAGTAAAAAAGAGGTTTTCCCTGATTTCCGACCATGTAAGTTCAGGTCCTGGAAAGCCGCTTCCCGGACAAAATCTGATATAGGTATCGTGAATGTTTTGTCCTATTTTTTTTATGTCCATGCCTTCAGAGTATTTTTTGAAAACTTCTTCAATTATGATGCTTGGGATTGCGGCTGAGTCTCTGGATTTTATGGACATTGCTTTCAGCCTAACACCATTGTTTTTTACAGTGGTGAAAAAATTTATGTCTTTCGGGATGTCATCATATGTTTCAAGAACTTCTCTAAGATCATTTTTAAATTGTTCGTAATCCATTGTATTTATCGCATACGGATTCCGGACTTCACGTAGATGCGATTCTCCTTTCAAGTATTTGTGTGACTGTATATACATCAATATGTAACCTCGAAGTATGTGAATATGGTATAATAAAAGGAAAAAATAATCTATTGACGAAAAAGCAAAAAAAACGAAAAATTTTATCGCATGAATAAAATTTTTCGTTTTTCTGTAATATACATATTTGGTTAAATTTTACAAAATTCAGGTTTATTTTTGACTCATCCGTATGTATTGCAAAACGAGCTCACCGCTTATATATCCACCATAGAGATTGCCTTGTGCAAAATCTGCATGAAGTTTTCTGAGCAAATCTTCCTGTTCCTTATAATCGACAGCTGGTATTGTAACCTTCATTTTCCAGGAATGCATCAGTTCAATAATCGAACGGAGGAGCGTATCTCCGGGGATACTAAAACTTCCGTCTAAAAAGCTTTCGGAAAGACAGATAACTGATGCAGGTGCATTAACGACGGTTTTAATGGATGAATTGCCAGAGCCGAAACCATCAAGTCTGAAGTGTATTCCGGTTTTTGATATTTTCTTCATTACAGCAATTACATTTAGAGGATCTTTAGTTAACGCCGCCTCAGAGATTGAAAGAATCAGCCTGTCAGGAGATGCTTCCTTTTTCTGTAGTACGGAATAAACCACATTTACAAAATCATCATCAGTGAAGTGGTCGGCAAAGCATGAAATGACAAAATTGATGTTTCCGAAACCGGCAGTTTCAAAACTGTGCTGTATGCCGCACACCTCGTCAAACATAAGGGCAAAAAGCTTTTTGGGAACAGGAGTGTCAGCTGCATATTCCAGATAATCCTTAGGATAAAGATCACCGTATGCTTCAGTTGAAAGAAGCGGTATGACTTCAAGAGAGTCAGGCTTCCCTGTTTTTAAATCTGTAATAACGGAGTATACATATTTGAAAGAAGAATTCTCAACAGCCTGATTAAGAGCAGCAGTGAGTTCCATTTTTTTCATTGTATCTTCCGCCATTGAGTTGTTGTAGAAATAAACAGGATGCTTAGGATCGTTTATTGCTTTTGAAAGAGCAAGGCGTGTATTCATTGAAATTAACTGAACGGTTTTGCCGTCGGAAGGTGCCTTTGATGAAGCAAGTGCAATTTCAGGAATGATCTCCCTGCCATTATAAGCGAGAGGCATTTTTAGAATGTTATATAATCGCTGTATCTTCTCCTCATATTCTGCAATTGTTTCATAACAGCGAGTAATTACTGCATATTCATCCGAACCGGTCCTGGCAAGAAAGTCTTCGTCATCAAGATTGGCTTTAAGTCTCTGGGTAAAGTCAAGAATGAATTCATTTCCGTCGAGAATTCCGGCTGTATTGGAAATCCTGTCCAGATTAAGAAGACGGATTAAAACAAAAGCAACCCGGTCAGAATCGCTGATTCCCTGCATTATGCCGTCAAAAATTAAATTAAACTGTTGTTTGTTAGGTAATTCGGTAAGACTGTCAGTATATGCAATACGGTTCACCGTTTCATACTGTTCTTTGAGATCGTCATGTATTGACGCAAGATTATCCCTGGACTTGGTCATGTCCTTAATTGCTGAATCAAGTTTTTTTATTTTGGAAAAAAGTTTACGATTGTCTTCAATATAGCGAAGCTTATCTTTGTTCAGATTATATGCCCTTATTGACACTGCAATAAGGATTGCCGCGAGTATTACTGCTATCACGAGCAGTATGTAGAATTCGTAACCCATACAAACCTCCGTAACCAAAAAAGCGCATCCCCATGCAAATAAAAAAAGAAAAGCTTTCGAAGGGACTCGAACCCTCGACCTATTGATTACGAATCAATTGCTCTACCAACTGAGCCACGAAAGCATTTACTTTGATGATTATATCGTAAGATGCTCAAAAAGTCAAATTTTATGAAAAAGTATTGTACTCAGAAGTAAAATACAGTTTAATTTATGTATAAAAAAGACCTTGTATGGTATAATAAAATCCAAATAAATTTATTTCATAGGAAGATGGCATACGGAATATGAATGCTTCTTCAACGTTTTGGAGGGAAAAGGGTGAAAATAGGATTATTTGATGCCAAGGCGTATGACAGAATATATTTTGACGGGTATACGGCTGAATACGGATTTGAAATAGAATATTTTGAGGAGAAATTAAATCATCATACAGCCGTTCTTGCTGCCGGCTGTGATGTGGTAGTAGCATTTGTTAATGACAGATTGGACAGAAAATGTGTTAATGTGCTCTGCGAAGAAGGAGTCGGATTGATTGCATTAAGATGTGCCGGATTTAATAATGTTGACCTTACGGCATGCTGTGGTAAAATAAAAGTTGTAAGAGTGCCGGCATATTCACCATACGCAGTTGCGGAATATACCATGGGACTTCTTCTTACGATAAACAGAAAACTTCATAAGGCATACAATAGAACAAGAGAATACAATTTCAGCCTTAATGGTCTGATGGGATTTGATTTAAGGGGGAAGACAATCGGAATTGTCGGAACCGGAAGGATAGGCAGGGTTTTTATTGATATATGCAGAGGATTCGGAATGAATATTCTGGCATATGACATGTATCCGGTTAATGACGCACCTTATGAATATGTGAGTTTTGAATATCTTTGCAGAAATTCAGACATAATAAGTCTTCACTGTCCGTTGACGAAACTTACAAGACATCTTATAAACCGTGAATCAATCTCAAAAATGAAAGACGGTGTTGTAATTTTAAATACGTCACGAGGTGGACTTATAGACAGTGAGGCATTGCTTGATGCACTGAAAGAGGGAAAGGTATCAGGAGCAGGACTTGACGTATATGAAGAAGAAACGGATTTCTTCTATGAGGATTTGTCAGATTCAGTAATAAAAGACGATATTCTTGCAAGGCTTGTTAATCTTCCTAATGTTTTAGTATCATCTCATCAGGCATTCCTTACAAGGGAGGCACTAAGTAACATTGCAGGTACAACCCTGATGAATATAAAGGAATATGCAGATGGTATGCCGCTTACAAATGAGGTTACAATAAATACTTGAATAAAAAAAGAGGTTTGATTTGAAAAAGAGAATTATTATATCAGTAGTTTTTTTGATTACGGTTTTGTCACTTTGCGGATGCGGTACAAAAAAAGAAGCCGGAGAAAAACCGGAAAACAGCAGTGAACCGACTCTGTCTGATGAGGCAGAAACACACTATCAGTTTATATATCCGAAGGAAGGTGATTTGTGTGCGGACATTTATATTTTGAATTACGGTCATGTTTATATCAGACTCTTTGATGAAGAAGTCCCTTATGCGTGTGATAATTTCATTACCAAGGCGGAGAATGGAGAATATGACGGAACGAAAATAAGTGATGCCGTAGTAGGGTATTATGTTCAGGCAGGTAAACTTCTTGATACTGAAAAAAAGGCAGAAAGTATTTGGGGAGGAGGTTTTTCAAATGAAATAAGTGATAAACTTTTTCCGGTAAGAGGTTCGGTTTGTATGGCAAATCAGGGTGAAGACGGAACAAATGCAATGGAGTTTTTCTTTGTTACGACACAATCAGATGTTGTACAGGGACTTGAAGAGCCTTTGAGGGAAAGATACGGAATGAGTCTGAATGAATATCTTAAATCGGTTTATCATACTGATTTGACGGAAGAACAGCTTAATATGTTTAATGAATACGGTGGAGCTCCCTGGATTTACGGACATAATACGGTTTTCGCTCAGGTTTTTGACGGATTTGACGTGCTTGATGAGATTGAAAAAGGACTTAATGAAAACAGTCGTGAGAACATATATATAAAGAAGATCACCATATATGAACACACATAAAGGTATACTTATTCACAAAAAAAACAAACATTTTTTGTATTATCGGGAAGTGTATTCAGACACAAAAATGAAATAAGCAGGCTGATACAGCTGGAGGATTGATATATGGATAAAATAAAGATACTTGTTGTAGATGATGAAAGCAGAATGAGAAAACTTATTTGTGATTTTCTCGGGAAGAGGAATTTTGTCATGCTTGAAGCAGCTGATGGAGAAGAAGCATTGGATATATTTTTTAAGGACAAACAGATTGGGCTCGTGATACTGGATGTAATGATGCCTAAAGTAGACGGATGGCAGGTGCTTCAGGAAATCAGACAATACTCAAAAACCCCGGTTATTATGCTTACGGCAAAAAGTGACGAAAAAGATGAACTGATGGGATTTAATCTCGGAGTAGATGAGTATATATCAAAGCCGTTCAGCCCCAGAATTCTTGCGGCGAGAGTTGAGGCAGTGCTGAGAAGAAGTTCGTCAGCGGAAGAAAGTGAAATTAACATAAACGGTATCATGATTGATAAAACGGCACATGAAGTTACGGTTGACGGAAACGTTATTGACCTGAGTGTAAAAGAGTTTGATCTGCTTACATATTTTGTAAGTAATAAAGGTGTTGCACTGTCAAGGGAGAAAATACTTAATGGCGTTTGGAACTACGATTATTATGGAGATGCCCGTACAATAGATACTCATGTAAAAAAGCTCAGAAGTAAGCTCGGTGAAAAGGGTGAATACATTAAGACAATCTGGGGATTCGGATACAAATTTGATCCGTCATAAATCCTGAAAGAGGACTTGTAAATGAAGAAAAAGAAAAGCAAAAAAAAGATATTTACTTCGGTAAGAATGCAAATGGCATTGACGTTTACAGCGTTAATGTCTTTTTGTATTTTGATAAGCATTTTGGTGGCGGGAGTCTGGATAAAGAAATACTATGAACAGAATAAATTAAACATACTGAAAACAGACTTTGAAGTAATAAATAAGATAATTACCAATGCAGATAAAACGGATTCAGTGGACGGAAGCAGTGCAGTGATTGATGTGGTAATGCTTGCCGCGTCGGAAACGGAAGAAATAAAAATAAGTGAAAAAACGGAGAAACTTTCCGTGTCGGATGAAAAGCTGTCAAATCAGGAAATCATGCAGCTTGACAGATTGAGCATGACAGATAACCTGAAGATATTTCTTGCAGACCCTTCATTAGGGGAAGGATATATGTACTCCACGGAAACAAGTATTCCTCAGCTTAAAAGAATAGGAGAAAGTCTTAAAAAATACATAAACGGAGAATCTGAAAAAGATAAGATTGAACTTGTAGTAAGCGAAGCTGATTTTAAAATATACCGTGCGGACGATGACTATATAGGTTCTGTAAACTATGACCTTATCGGAAGACTTGATAACGGCTATTTCTGCTTTATAAGAATGAACTATGAAAATATAGAAGAAACAGCTGCAATAGCAGGAAACTTTTATGGATATGTCGGTATAATTATGATTTTCCTTGAAACAATAGCAATCTTTATTATATCCGGAACTTTCACAAAACCACTTCAAAAGATGAATGCGGCGGCAAAAAAAATCAGAAATCTTGATTTTGATGAGAAAATTGAAGTTAATTCGTCAAATGAGTTGGGTGAACTTGCGGAAAGTATAAATTCGTTGTCTGAAAATTTGGAAAATACAATATTGGAGTTAAAGCAGGCAAATACGGAACTGATGGTCGATATTGAAAAAAGAGAAAAAATCGATGAGATGAGACGGGATTTTTTGGGGAATGTTTCTCATGAATTAAAGACGCCTATTGCAATTATACAGGGTTATGCTGAAGGGCTTAAAGACAACATTAATGAAGATGCTGAGAGCAGGGAATTCTATTGCGATGTAATTATTGATGAGTCGGCAAGAATGAATGAGATGGTAAAAAAACTGTTATCGCTTAACAGAATAGAATATGGTGAAAACCAGCTTGAGATTGAAAGATTTGACGTGGTTGAGCTTATAAAAGGTATACTTAAGGCAACGGAAGTGCTTGGAGGAAATAAAGATATAAGAGTAAGTTTTGAATATGACGGACCTGTATACGTCTATGCGGATGAGTATATGATTGAAGAATCAATTTCAAATTATATAAGCAATGCATATCATTATGTAAGCGGAGAAAATGTCATTGTGGTCAGACTTACAAAATCAGAGGAAAAAGTGAGGGTTTCCGTATTTAATACGGGAAGCAGTATTCCGGATGAAGACCTTGACAAAGTATGGATAAAGTTTTATAAGGTAGACAAGGCACGTACGAGAGAATACGGAGGAAGTGGAATCGGTCTTTCGATTGTCAAGGCAGTAATGGAGCTGCATAATCGCAAATGCGGAGTTACAAACCATAAAAATGGTGTGGAATTCTGGCTGGAACTTGACACAATGCCGGTAAAAAAAGGAAGAGCATTGCAGGAGGAATAAATTTGATAGCAATAATTGATTATGATGCAGGGAATCTGAGAAGTGTAGTCAAGGCATGTGAAAAACTTGGATATGAAACACTGGTAACAAGAGACAGGGAGGAAATCCTTGGAGCAGAAAAAATAATTCTTCCTGGTGTAGGGGCATTTGGTGATGCCATGGAAAAACTTAACGGTTACGGTCTGACCGAAGTAATAAAAGAAGCTGTTGAAAAAAACAAGCCGCTTTTTGGAATTTGTCTCGGACTGCAGCTTTTGTTCGAAAGTTCGGAGGAAACACCTGGAGTAGAAGGACTTGGAATATTAAAAGGAAAAATCAGAAGAATTCCGGATGAAGAGGGACTTAAAATACCTCATATTGGCTGGAATGATATAAAAATCAGTCCGGAAAGCAGGCTTTTTGCCGGAATTCCGGATGGCTCATATGTTTATTTCGTTCATTCATATTATCTGAGTGCTGAAGATAAGGATGTTGTAGCGGCAACGACAGAATACGGAACACATATCCACGCTGCCGTAGAATGCGGAAATGTTTTTGCAGCACAGTTCCATCCTGAGAAAAGCGGTGATGTGGGACTTGCAATTTTGGATAATTTCTGCGGGATGAAATAATGGATAACATACGGAGGACAAGATGTTTACTAAAAGAATAATACCATGTCTCGATGTTCATAACGGACGTGTTGTAAAAGGAATAAATTTTGTGGATTTAAGGGATGCGGGGGATCCGGTTGAAGTAGGTGAGGCTTATGGAAAGGCAGGAGCTGACGAATTGGTTTTCCTTGATATAACAGCATCGTCGGACGCGAGAACTATTAAAACTGAAATGGTAAGAAGGGTTGCCGAAACCGTTTTTATTCCGTTTACCGTAGGTGGCGGAATCAGAAGCGTTGAAGATTTTAAAATGATACTAAGGGAAGGTGCGGACAAAGTAGCGGTTAATTCAGCGGCAATAATGAATCCATATCTTATTTCTGAGGCTGCCGATAAATTTGGAAGTCAGTGCGTTGTATGTGCAATCGATGCAAAAAGGAGGCCTGACGGCAGCGGCTGGAACATTTATAAAAACGGAGGCCGTGTTGATATGGGGATTGATGCGGTGGAATGGGCGATGAAGGCATGCAGTCTGGGAGCCGGTGAGATTCTGCTTACAAGTATGGATTGTGATGGAACAAAAGACGGTTATGACATTGAACTTACGAGAATGGTGTCGGAAAATGTGTCCGTTCCGGTTATTGCATCGGGCGGAGCCGGTAACCCGGAACATTTTCATGAGGCGCTTACTAAAGGTAAGGCGGATGCGGCATTGGCAGCAAGTCTTTTCCATTACAAGGAGTTGGAAATCAATGATCTTAAGTCATACTTGAGAAAAAAAGGTGTGAGTGTAAGGCTTTAATGTGAGTTTTTATATTGTACAAAAAATTGGAGAGAAATTGATATGTCGGCAATAGATAATGACTGGCTTGCCGAAATTGGCCAGGAATTCAAAAAACCATATTACAGGGGACTGTATGAGTTTGTAAAAAAAGAATATTCGGAAAGGCAGATATTTCCGGAAGCGGACGATATATTTAATGCCTTTTCTTATACACCATATAGTAAGGTAAAAGTTGTGATTTTAGGCCAGGATCCGTATCACAATGACGGCCAGGCACACGGATTAAGTTTTTCGGTAAAACCCGGAACGGATATACCACCATCACTTCTTAATATTTATAAAGAAATGCATGATGACATCGGAACATATATACCTGATAACGGAAACCTGGTAAAATGGGCCGAACAGGGAGTTCTGCTTTTAAATGCTGTACTTACGGTAAGAGCACATCAGGCGGCATCACATCAGGGACACGGTTGGGAAGAGTTCACGGATGCAGTTATTCAGGCTGTGAACAGAATTGACAGACCGGTTGTATTTATTCTGTGGGGATCATCGGCACGAAAGAAAAAGGCGATGCTTACAAATCCGAAACATCTGGTAATTGAATCAGCACATCCGAGTCCGCTTTCCGCATACAGAGGCTTTTTTGGAAGCAGACCTTTCGGGAAGACAAACAGGTTTTTATCAGAAAACGGTGTCAAGCCGATTGACTGGCAGATTGAAAATATTAATTCATGATTTTGTTTTCAACGGAGTGAAAAATGTTTGATGAAATGACAGAAAAGGAACTGAATCCGTCAATATTGTATTGTACGAGAGTCAGGGAAAGCAGGAATGAAAAAGAACATGATCATCCTGCCAACATAGAAATAGCATATATTCTTTCCGGAAACGGTAAATATATTGTGGACGGCAAGTTATATGAGGTTAAGCAGGGTGAAATGCTGATATGTAATCCGGGAGTGAAACATCAGAGTATCGTTGAGGATCCGACAAGCCCCAATTTGGAATTTGTATGCGGATTCAGTGATATATGTTTTAAAAATATGCCGGAAAATACAATTATTACACCTGATGGAGAACCGATAATCCGGTTTAACCAGGATATAAGACGGGAAATCAGCAGATGCTGTTATGAGATAATAGAGGAAAATTACGCTTCACAGCCGGGAAGATATTATATGATAAAGGCACAGTTTGTGAAGATACTGGTGCTTATGTACAGAAGTTTTTGTGAAAAGTGTGAGGAGACTGCGGAACCGACGGAATTTGATTCATATTCCAAAACTTATGTTGCAAAGAAAATAATGTCGTATCTCGAAGAAAATTATAATAAAAAAATATCACTGGATAAGATAGCGGGAAATATGTATCTCAGTCCGGTTTATATTTCAAGGATTTTTAAAGAAACAACCGGTGATTCACCTATTAATTATGTTATAAGGTTAAGGCTTGAAAAAGCGAAGAAACTTTTGGAAACACCTGATGGTGAAAACATAAAACAGATAGCCATGGAAGTCGGATATGATGATGTCTATCATTTCAGCAAGCTTTTTAAAAAGTATTATGGGATATCGCCGCTCAAATATCGGAAGATGACGGTATATGTTGATGAAAATATAATAACCGATTAGCCGGAAAAATGGTAATTTAGGATAATTTAACTTTTAATTCACAAAGAATTCTTTAATAAAGCTTGTTCGTAAAATTGTAATAATATATAATAAAGTTCGGGTTTTACTATGAAAAGTTAAAAACGATGTAAATGAAGAGTTTGGAGGTGTCTTTTGGACAATAACAATAACGGTCCCGATATGGGACAGAACAACAATGGAAAGAAAAAGAATAATGCACAGGTGATTGTAATACTTATTTTTCTGAGTCTTATGATGTTTATGGGTTATTATTATGCGATCACAGCATTTACAGACAGAAAAAAGGTGACGATTGATTATCTGGAAATGCAGGAAATGGTGGAAGATGGAAAGATTGATTACATCGAATCCGATTATGAAAACAGCCGTTATATAATCTATACAAAAGATTATGAGGAAACAGGGGTTTTATATTATCTCGGATATGATGTAGATTCTGAAATGAGGGAGTATTTTACGGCAAACGGTGTAAAATATTTCGGAGTTGACAAAAAGAGTACATCACCTATAATAAGTTTCCTTCTTGAATGGGGACCGATGTTCCTGATATTCGGAATTATGTTTTTCTGTTTCAGACCGATATTTAAAAACGGCGGAATCGGCGGTGTAGGTAAAAATAAAGCAAAGATGGTGGTAAATAAGGACGTTAAAGTGACGTTTAAGGATGTGGCCGGAGAAGAGGAAGCAAAGGATTCCGTGGTTGAACTGGTTGACTTCCTTCATTCACCGGAAAAATATACGAGAATCGGAGCAAAGCTGCCTAAAGGTGCACTTCTTGTAGGACCTCCGGGAACAGGAAAAACCCTTCTTGCAAAGGCAGTTGCCGGAGAAGCGGGAGTACCGTTTTTTTCTATCTCGGGTTCAGATTTTGTTGAAATGTTTGTAGGTGTAGGAGCATCCAGAGTAAGAGAACTTTTTAAAGATGCTTCAGAGCATGCACCATGCATAATTTTCATTGATGAAATTGATGCGATAGGAAAAAGCAGGGATTCAAAATACGGCGGCGGCAATGATGAACGTGAACAGACTCTGAACCAGCTCCTGGCAGAGATGGACGGATTTGATGCTACGAAGGGAATAGTAATTCTTGCAGCTACAAACAGACCGGAGGTGCTTGATAAGGCATTGCTCAGACCGGGACGTTTTGACAGAAGAATAATTGTTGACAAGCCTGATTTAAAAGGAAGAATTGCAATACTTAAGGTTCACTCAAAAGATGTACTTATGCATCAGGATGTAGATTTGGAAGAAATTGCAAAAGCTACTGCGGGTGCAGTTGGTGCGGATCTTGCAAACATGATAAATGAGGCAGCGATTCTTGCCGTAAAACAGGGAAGAACGGTTGTTACTCAGGCGGATCTCATGGAATCTGTTGAGGTTGTTTTTGCGGGAAAAGAAAAGAAGGACAGAATTCTCGGACCGGAAGAAAAACGGATTGTTGCATATCATGAGGTTGGACATGCTTTAGTGGCGGCACTTCAAAAGAATTCGGAGCCGGTTCAGAAAATAACCATAGTTCCAAGAACAAAAGGTGCACTTGGATATACGATGCAGGTTCCGGAAGAAGAAAAATACCTTAATTCCAAGGAAGATATTCTTGCAGATATAAGAGTGTTCTGCGGCGGACGTGCGGCGGAAGAAATTAAGCTTGGTACGATAACAACCGGAGCAAGCAACGATATAGAAAGAGCTACATCATATGCAAGACAGATGATTACCAGATTTGGTATGAGTGAAGAATTCGGTCTTGTGGCATTGGAATCCGTTGAAGATCAATATCTTGAAAACAGACTTGTACTTAACTGCAGTGACTCATATGCGTCAAAGATAGATGATGCGGTCAGAAGGATTATGGATCAGTGTTACGCAGATGCAAAAAAATATATAACGGATAACATGGATATTCTGGATGCTGTAGCAGACTTTCTTCTCAACAAGGAAACAATTACCGGAGAAGAGTTTATGAAAATTCTTAATGAAGTAAAGGAAAAACGTGCGGCAGGGGAACAGCCGGTTTGTGAATCCGGAGAATAAGTGAATTACGGTGAAAACCGGAACAAAAAAGAAAATGTATCATACTGCCATGGAAATTATATTTTCATGGCAGTTTTTGGGTGGAAAAAATGTTTGTGATAGAAGATGAGCTAAAAAAACTGCCGGCAAATCCGGGAGTATATATAATGCATGACAAAAGTGATGCAATAATTTATGTCGGAAAAGCAAAAGTGCTTAAAAACAGGGTGAGACAGTATTTTCAGGATCCGGAAAGGCTTACTCCGAAGATAAGAAAAATGGTTCCGAATATTGCATGGTTTGAATATATTGTTGTGGATACGGAGACAGAGGCTTTGGTACTGGAGTGCAATCTGATTAAGGAACACAGACCAAAATACAATGCGATGCTCAAAGATGATAAAATGTATCCTTATATCAAGGTTACGGTTTCCGAAGCATTTCCGAGAGTATATATAACCAGGAAAATGTCAAGAGACAGAGAAAAATATTTCGGACCATATACAAATGCAGGAGCATGCCGTGAAACAATGGAACTGTTGAGGCATTTATATAAAATACGAAATTGCAGGAGAAACATTCCGGCAGAGGGAGGAAAGTATAACAGACCATGCCTTTACAATCATATCGGTCAGTGTGATGCTCCCTGTTGCGGGGGCATAAGTCGTGAAGAGTATGGCAGAATAATTGATGAAGTGATTTCTTTTCTGAACGGAGATTCTTCCGGTGTAATCAGACAATTGACAGCCAAAATGCTTGAGGCGAGCGAACGAATGGAGTTTGAGGAGGCGGCGTCTTACAGAGATAAAATAAATGCGGTTAATGCTTTGAAACAGGAGCAGAAAGCTACTGATTTTAAGACAGAGGAAAGGGATATAATTGCATATTATGCTGAGGGAGACAGTGCTGTTGTTCAGATTTTTTTTATGAGAAACAGCAGGATGATAGGGCGAGAGCATTACTATCTGACAGGTATAGAGGATGATACTCCGGGGGAAATCCTCAGCGGATTCATTAAACAGTATTATTCGGGAACTCCTTATATACCATCTGAAATTCTTGTTGAAACAGTACCGTTTGAAAGTGAGCTTATTGAAAGCTGGCTCTCGGAAATTAAGGGACAAAAAGTTCACATGGTGGTTCCTAAAATAGGCAATAAGGAGAAAATGATTGCACTTGCACGGGAAAATGCACGCATGGTTTTGAAAAAAGATTCTGAAAAGCTGGAACGAGAGGAAAGAAGAACTGTTCAGGCGGCAGCAGAGCTTTGCGGTCTGATAGGTTTGGAGAATGTTTCAAGAATGGAATCATATGATATTTCAAACATAAGCGGTTACTTAAATGTTGGTTCAATGGTTGTATGTGAAAACGGAAGGATGAAGAAAGGTGACTACCGTAAGTTTAGAATAACGTCTGTTGACGGACCGGATGACTATGCCTGCATGAAAGAAGTACTTACAAGAAGATTTGAACATGGGCTTAGGGAAGCTGATTTGGAAGAAAAAACAAGTTTCGGAAAGTTTCCGGATTTAATTTTAATGGACGGCGGAAAAGGACAGGTTAATGTTGCGGCTGAGGTCCTAAAGGAAATGAATATTTCAATACCTGTCTGTGGTATGGTGAAGGATGACAATCACCGGACAAGGGGATTGTATTTTGATAATACAGAGATTCCGATAGATACGCACGGAGAAGCCTTTAAACTACTTACAAGAATACAGGATGAAACTCACAGATTTGCGATTGAATATCATAAATCGTTAAGAAATAAAAATCAGGTACATTCAGTTTTAGATGATATTGCAGGAATAGGTCCGGCAAGGCGGAAAGCCCTTATGAAAAACTACAGAAGTCTTGAAGAAATAAAAAATGCCGACGTTTCGGAACTTGCGGGAATTGATGGAATGAATACCCCTGCAGCAGAGGCAGTATATAATTATTTTCACAAGGGATAATGCTGAAAAACTTTACATTCATGGCGTAAACTAGTATAATTATGTCAGTGTAATGGGTATACATGCTCCGGTGATAAACCGGAAAATATATTTATTCGGAGGAAGGAATGGAATATACGGTAAAACTGTCCAAAATAGCCGAAATGCTGGAAATAACAAACATGACACCGGAAATTGATATTTCCGAGATTGAAATTACCAGACCGGAAATTAACAGACCGGCACTTCAGCTTACGGGATTTTTTGAAAATTTTGAAAAAGACAGAATACAGCTTATCGGTAATGTGGAATATTCCTATATGTACCATATGATGACAAGCGAGCAGAGACATCACTGCTTCGGACGACTGATGGATTATCACGTTCCGTGTATTATATTCTGCAGGGATCTTGAAGTAAGTCCCGGATTTAAAAAGCTTGCAATAGAAAAAAATGTACCTATTTTCAGAAGCTCAAGAGAAACCAGTGCAATGGTTGCAGAACTTGTAAGGAACCTTAAAGTAGAGCTGGCTCCAAGAATTTCAATTCATGGTGTTCTGGTTGAAATATGCGGTGAAGGAGTACTGATTACCGGAGAAAGCGGAATTGGAAAGAGTGAAGCTGCCCTTGAGCTTATAAAAAGAGGACACAGACTTGTTTCGGATGATGTTGTTGAAATAAAAAAAGTATCCGATACAACGCTTGTAGGAAGTGCACCTAACATAACCAGACATTTTATTGAGCTTAGGGGCATAGGCATTATTGATGTAAAAACCCTGTTTGGTGTACAGAGTGTAAAGGATACTCAGAACATTGATCTTGTAATTAAGCTTGAAGATTGGGTCAAGGATAAGGAATATGACAGAATGGGACTTGAAGACAGTTATATAGAATTCCTTGGAAATAAAGTTCCGGTTCACAACATCCCTATCAGACCGGGACGAAATCTTGCCGTTATATGTGAATCAGCGGCAATAAATCACAGACAGAAGATGATGGGATACAATGCGGCTCAGGAATTATATAAAAGGGTAACACAAAACCTTCTGAGTGGAAATTAAATATTGCACGTTCATAAAAGTGCATTGATTATGGAGGAAAAAATGGAACAGTATATTTTTGGAATTGATATCGGAGGAACAACAGTTAAGTGCGGTCTTTTTACGTCAGAAGGAGATTTGCTTGATAAGTGGGAAATTGTGACGAACAGAGAAGAACATGGTGCAAACGTTCCGGGAGATATTGCGGATACAATTAAATCCAAGATGGCAGAGAAGTTTATTGAGAAAGAAAATGTTTTGGGAATCGGAATTGGAATTCCGGGACCTGTTCTTGATGATGGAACAGTTCTCCAGTGTCCAAATCTTGGCTGGGGTCGTATGAATGTTTCTCAGACAATGGGGGATCTCACAGGATTAAAGGTTAAGGCAGGAAATGATGCAAACGTGGCTGCCCTTGGTGAAATGTGGAAAGGCGGCGGCAGAGGTTATGATTCCTGTGTAATGATAACACTCGGAACCGGAGTTGGTGGGGGAATTATACTAAACGGTAATATTCTCTGTGGTTCTAACGGAGCCGCTGCGGAAATCGGACACATGATAGTAAATCCCGCGGAAGAAGATGTTTGCGGTTGCGGCGGACATGGACATCTTGAGCAGTATGCATCGGCAACGGGAATTGTACGTATGGCAAAGAAAGAACTTTCGAAAGGCGTTGAAACAAGCCTCAACTCTTTCGAAAATCTGACAGCAAAAGATATATTCGACGAAGCAAAAAAAGGTGACGAAATCGCATTAAAGCTTGTTGATACGCTCGGAAGTTATCTTGCACTTGCACTTTCTCACGTTTCGGCATCCGTAGATCCTCAGGCATATGTTGTGGGCGGCGGAGTAAGCAGAGCCGGAGAAATTCTCATTGATGCAATAAAGAAACATTACAATACAAATATTATGAAAGCACTTCAGGATAAAGAATTTAAATTGGCAGAACTCGGAAATGATGCCGGAATTTACGGCGCAGCCAGAATGATAGTAAACAATAAGTAATTCGGGGAGAACAATATTGAGTAATTATCCTGTGGAAAAACTTAAGGAATTGACGGACGTAAAAACCATTCTTTTTGATGAGCCGATGTCCTTACATACCAGTTTCAAGGTCGGAGGAAAAGCTTCGGTCTGTGTGTATGCAGAAAATGGCGAGCAATTACGTGAAATCGTCCGATTTGCACTGGAGGAAAAAATCCCGTATTTCTGCATGGGTGCGGGCAGTAATCTGCTTGTCTCGGATGAGGGCTATGATGGAATTGTCATAATAATGAAGAACAATGACGTTGTTTTAAAGCCTGAAAGACGTCAGGATGGAAGGTACGGAATAAGAGTTCCGGCGGGCTTGTCTTTGATGAGTTTTGCAAGACAGGCCGCAAGACTGGGACTTGAGGGAATAGAGTTTGCAGCGGGTATCCCCGGAAGTGTCGGAGGAGCTGTTGCAATGAATGCCGGAGCATATGGTGGAGAAATAAAAGATATTATTTTTTCTGCTGATGTGCTTGATGAAAACGGAGAGATAAAAACTCTCGGAAGAGATGAACTTGAACTGGAATACAGAAACAGTGCAGTCCTGAAAAAGGGACTTATTGTTGTTTCTGCTTATTTTGTTCTGGAAACCGGTGACAGCGAAAAAATACTTGAAGAAATAGGCAATCTTAATGCAAAAAGACGTGAAAAGCAGCCGCTTGAATATCCGAGTGCGGGTTCTACGTTCAAAAGACCTGGAGGATATTTTGCCGGAAAACTTATTCAGGATGCCGGACTCAGAGGTTTTATGGTCGGAGGTGCACAGGTAAGTGAAAAGCATTGTGGTTTTGTAATAAACAAATCAAATGCATCGGCTGCTGATATATACAGACTGGTTGCCGAAGTCAGTAAGCGTGTGTATGAACAGTTCGGCGTCAATCTTGAAATGGAAGTAAAGCTGCTGGGAGATTTTTCCTATGCAGAATAACAGAGGTGGAAATGTCGTTTTCGTCAGAAGTTAAAGAGGAACTTTTAAGGAATAATTCCCATATCGGTAAATCCGGATTACCTGAACTTGCATCAGCACTGATTTTTGGAGAAACCCATATAGTGTCAGATAGGGAAACGGAAAAGTTGATATTCATTTCGGAATATATGCTGATAATAAAAAGGTATGTTTCACAGATTAAACGTTCGTTGGATGTGACACCGCGTGTATATGTCAGAACACATACAGGGGGCCGGAAACAGACGTATTATATGGAAATAACAGGAAAAAAAACCATAGATTTCCTGCTTTCTGTATTAAGGGTCGGAAAAGGAAAAGAAGGCTTTTATTACAAAGGCAATCCTGAAAAGATGAGTAATCAGGGCAGGTTTGCATATATCAGGGGTGCATTTATAATGCAGGGGTCGGTAAATGATCCGGTGAAATCATATCATCTCGAAATAAAGGCACCGAATCGAAAAGAATCGGAAACACTTGCGGAAATTCTGAAGCCTGTTTCGGAGGAGGTAAAGATTTCCCAAAGAAATGGAAGCAGTTTTTTGTATATAAAGGACAGTAATATCATTTCTGATACGTTGGCAGCAATGGGAGCTGCGGTGTCGGTAATGAACTATGAAAATGTTAAAATAATAAATGAAACAAGGGGAATGATTAACAGACGTGTCAACTGTGAGATCGGAAATATAAAAAAAACAGCAGATGCGTGTAGAAAGCAGATTGAAAGTATCCTATATATAAAAGAAGTAAAAGGACTTGACAGCCTTCCTGAAAACCTGCGGAAGATGGCTTATCTGAGGATAAACAATCCGGAAGCCTCGTTTACGGAATTGGGTGAAATGTCAGAACCGCCATTGGGTAAGTCAGGAGTAAGTCACAGACTCGCCAAAATAATAAAAGCTGCTGATGAATTGAAGCAGCTTGAAGAGTATGCCAATGAAAAATAAAGTGATGCTTTGTGCATCGGAAAAGGAGAGATATATGGTTAAAAAAGGGTTTACAATCAACATTACCAAAGATACGGATGCAAAATTGATTGCAGGTATAGCTCAAAAAGCAGAGCGATTTGAAAGTGTGATGTATCTTGAATTTGATAAGAAAAGAGCAAATGTGAAGAGCATTATGGGGATGATGAGCCTTCCTATAAAAAATGGTGCGGAAGTTGCTATTATGGCAGAAGGGGCGGATGAGGCAGAAGCAGTGCGCTTCGTTATGGAAGCATTCGGTGCAGGAAAGGAAGTATAGTAACCTTTAATAATGAGCAGCTAAAACACAGGCTGTTTGTTTCTGATTCTGATAAGGAATGGTAAGATGGTGAAAGAGCAAAGAAAGGTTATGGATGAATCCGCAGATGCGTATGACTATGATCTTAGAGTTGAGGAAGAACTCAGGGCAAGGAGAAAAATAAGAAAAGAACTTGCCGTACACAGAAGGGCGATAAACAGATGTAATGTTCTTCTTTTGTTTGAAACTGTTGTGTTTGTATTTCTGATAGTTGCCCTGATTATCATATGGTAATCACAGGAGCTTAAAGATACAGGCATAATTAAGGAAATTTGCTGAGACAAATATGAAACAATGTAGAAATCGGTTTTGATTTTTACATGAGGGATTTTGTATGCATTGACAGACATAATCCCAAAATGCAGAAACGAGGATAGTATGGATTTTACACATTTACATGTTCATACCCAATACAGTCTGCTTGACGGAGCCGGAAAAATCGATGAGATGGCCGCAAGAGCAAAAGAATTGGGATTTGACGCTATGGCAATAACCGATCATGGTGTTATGTATGGCGTTATTGATTTTTATCGTGCATGTCATGCTGTCGGAATAAAACCGATAATAGGATGTGAGGTATATGTTTCACCGGGATCCAGATTTGAAAAAGAAGGACAGAATTCAGAGGAAAGGTACTATCATCTTGTACTTTTGGCTGAAAATGATATAGGGTACGGCAATCTTATAAAAATAGTAAGTAAGGGTTTTACGGAAGGTTTTTATTATAAACCTAGAGTCGATCATGAACTTCTTGAGCAATATCATGAGGGACTGATATGCTTGAGTGCATGTCTTGCAGGAGAAATTCCGTCTGCCGTCTTAAAAGGTTTTTACGAGGAAGCAAAAGAGAGAGCATTGTATTATCAGAGTGTTTTCGGTAAAGATAATTTTTATTTGGAGTTGCAGGACCACGGAATTGATGAACAGAAGACTGTAAATCAGGCGTTGCTTCGAATTCATAATGAGACAGGAATTCCTCTGGTTGCAACTAATGATATACATTACACTCTTAAAGAGGATTATGAAGCTCATGACATTCTTCTCTGCATACAGACTCAGAAAAAAGTCTCGGATGAAGACAGAATGAGATATAAGGCCGGACAGTTTTACATAAAGTCAGCAGAGGAAATGTATGAACTTTTTCCATATGCTCCGGAAGCATTGGAAAACACAAAGAGAATATCAGACAGATGTAACGTAACAATAAAATTCGGAGAGTATAAACTCCCTAAATTTGATGTTCCGGAAGGATATACGGCATATGAATATCTTGAAAAAATATGTCATGACGGAATGAAGAAAAGATATCCCGAAAATCCGGAAGCAAATGAGGAACGATTGCAGTATGAGCTTTCGGTAATAAAAAACATGGGATTTGTTGATTACTTCCTTATCGTGTCGGATTATATAAGATATGCCAGGGAAAATGGTATAATGGTCGGTCCGGGCAGAGGTTCGGGAGCAGGAAGCATTGTTGCATATACAACCGGAATCACTAATATTGATCCAATAAGATACAATCTTCTTTTTGAAAGATTTTTGAATCCGGAGAGAGTATCGATGCCCGATATTGACGTGGATTTCAGTCCGGAGGGGCGTCAGAAAGTTATAGATTATGTAAATGATAAATATGGCAGGGACAAGGTAGTTCAGATTATTACATTCGGAACCCTCGCAGCACGAAATGTAATAAGAGATGTCGGAAGAGCTATGGATTTACCTTATTCCAAGTGTGATCAACTTGCCAAAATGGTACCAACGGCAATTCCGGATGTAAAGAAGGTAACAATAGATAAAGCTGTAGAATATAATCCGGAATTGAGAAAGGCGATGCAGGAGGATAAAGATGTTGAATATCTTATATCCATATGCAGAAGACTTGAGGGATTGCCAAGACACACTTCGGTTCATGCATGCGGTGTGATTATAGCAAATGCACCGGCAGAAGAATATATTCCTTTGCAGAGAAGTGCGGATGATACGATAACTACTCAGTTTGAGGCACCGACACTTGAAGAACTCGGACTTTTAAAAATGGATTTTCTTGGCTTGAGAAACCTGACTGTAATTAATGATGTTGAGAGACTGGTAAATAGGAATAATCCGGAGTTTTCGATTGATAAGATTGATTATGATGATTCTTCAGTTTATGAACTTATAGCATCCGGAAGAACAGATGGGATTTTTCAGCTGGAAAGTACCGGTATGAAGTCCTTTATGAAGGAATTGAAGCCGGAAAATCTTGAGGACATAATAGCCGGAATATCTCTCTACAGACCGGGACCGATGGATTTCATTCCTAAATATATAAAAGGAAAAAACAGAAAAAAAGAAATAACTTATGATTGCCCTGAATTGGAGCCGATACTGGAACCGACCTACGGATGTATTGTATATCAGGAACAGGTTATGCAGATAGTTAGGGAGCTGGCAGGATACAGTTACGGACGAAGCGATTTGGTGAGACGAGCCATGTCAAAGAAAAAACTTGACGTTATGGCAAGGGAACGGAAAAACTTTGTTTACGGAAATGAAGCTGAAAATGTTCCGGGTTGTATATCAAAGGGAATTTCACCGGAAATAGCAGATAAGATATTTGATGAAATGACTGATTTTGCCAAGTATGCATTTAATAAGTCACATGCGGCATGCTATGCAGTAGTAGCATACCAGACAGCATATCTGAAAAGATATTTTCCGGTTGAGTTCATGGCGGCTTTAATATCGTCGGTAATGGACAATCCTAAAAAAGTAATTGCATATATAAACGGTATGAAGGAAATGGGAATACAGCTTCTTCCGCCGGATATTAATCTTTGTTATTCAGATTTCAGCACGGATGGCAATAATATAAGATACGGACTTTCGGCAATTAAGGGCTTGGGACGACCTGTTATTGAGGCAATAGTATCAGAAAGAGAAACAAATGGTAGTTATAGGGATTTGAGAAATTTCTGCGAACGTCTGTCGGGAAGCGAAGTAAATAAAAGAACCGTGGAAAACCTTATTAAATCAGGTGCTTTTGATTCGTTTGAAGGAACCAGAAAGCAGATGCTTTGTGTATATGTAAGTATTATGGAAAGTGCTGCAGCTGAAAGAAAAAAGAATCTGACGGGACAGCTTTCCTTATTTGATTTTCTTGATACGGGTGACCCTGCCGATAATGGGATGTTAGTGATGCCGAATGTTGGGGAGTTTACCAAAGAAGAACTTTTAAATTTTGAGAAAGAGGTTCTTGGAATATATGTTGGAGGTCATCCTCTTGATGATTATACTGAACTGATAGAAAAAAATGTAACGTCGTATGCATCGGAATTTGCATATGACGAAGAAACCGGACAGGTTGAAGCCGAAAACGATGCCGGAGTTATACTGGCAGGCGTTATAAGCGGGAAAACATTAAAGGTAACAAGAAATAATACAATGATGTGTTTCCTGACGGTGGAAGACACAACCGGTTCCGTTGAGGTTTTGATATTTCCAAAAATATATGAAAAACTCAGGAGTATATTGGAAACGGATAACAAAATTTTTATACGGGGAAGAGTGAGTCTTGAGGATGAAAAAGATGGGAAAATAATATGTCAGGACGCGATACTGTTTGAAAATACTCCAAAGGAACTTTGGATTAAATATAAGTCTATTGACACAGCCAAGCAGGATGAATTAGAATTAGAAAGGTTTATATATAACAACCCGGGAGAAAGCGAAGTGGTCCTTTATTGTGCAGAGGAAAAAGCCGTTAAGAGACTTTCCGGAAAAAAAGTATGGATAAGTGAAGGCGTAATGAATCAGCTTGAAGGAAAGTACGGAAAAGACAATGTGGTTGTTAAGGACGTAGCTTTGGCGAAGTCCTGCTGGAAAAATAAAACTTATTAAGTGAGGGGATTTATCATGGCTTTTATGAAAACAAAGAGATGTGAATCGATGACTGTAGGAGTACTTACCAGCGGAGGCGATGCACCGGGAATGAATGCAGCGGTCAGAGCGGTTGTAAGAACAGCAATATCATCGGGATTTAGAGTAAAAGGAATAAGAAGAGGATATTCCGGACTTCTTGAAGAAGATATTTTTGATATGGATTCAAGAAGCGTTGCTGATATCATCCAAAAAGGGGGAACGATTCTCTATACTGCAAGATGTCCTGAAATGATGAGACCGGAGGGTCAGGAAAAAGCCGCATATATATTGAAAAAGCACGGTATTGATGCGTTGGTTGTAATTGGCGGTGACGGATCTTATAAGGGGGCACTTTCACTTGCAAAACAGGGAGTTAATGTTATAGGTATCCCGGGAACAATTGATCTTGATATAGCATGTACGGATTATACAATTGGGTTCGATACGGCGTTAAATACTGCGATGGATGCGATTGACCGTGTAAGAGATACATCAGCATCCCATGAAAGATGTTCAATTATTGAAGTAATGGGTCGAAAAGCAGGTCACATAGCATTATGGTCAGGAATTGCGACCGGAGCAGAAGAGGTTCTTGTACCTGAAAGATATGATTATGATGAGCAGAGAATCATAGATACAATCATTGAAAAGAAAAAACTCGGTAAAAAGCTTCATATTATAATAAATGCTGAAGGAATTGGTGACAGCAATGGTATGGCAAAACGTATCGAGGCAGCTACGGGACTTGAAACAAGAGCTACAATTATCGGATATATGCAAAGGGGCGGAAGTCCTACATGCAGGGACCGAGTAATGGCAAGTTCTATGGGAGCAAAGGCAGTTGAAATCCTGGTAGAGGGAAGAGCCAACAGAATTGTTGCATGGAAAAACGGCGAATTCGTAGATTTTGATATTGAGGAAGCATTAAATATGCAGAAAGATCTCAATGATGACCTTTGGCAGATAAGCAGAAAACTCTGCAGATAAAGAGTGACAGTCTTAGATTAAATGAAAAAGTGGCGGCTGAGAAAAGTGCCATTTTACGGAAGATAAACTTTCCTGTAAAGCAAGTAAGTCCCCTGCCTGAACGTAGGGGACTTACTTAATTCACAAGAAGAGAGAAAAAATAAAAATCCGTGTATAAAAAATGAAAGGATGATGCAGCAAATCAGGATGAGCTGCATCGGGCAGACGGAAAAATGAAAAAAGCGGAAGCAGATATTACAATGACAGTGAAAAACATGTTTGCATTTCATATGAGACAGCAGTACTGGGGATTCAGGGGGATTGTTGTTTTTCTTCTGAGCATATTGATGGTGTACCTGCTTGTGATAAACTGGAGTTATTACACTACCACGCAGATTCTTCTGCTGTTTTTTGGGTTGTTTTTATTTGTTGTATATATGCCCCTGCAATTGTTTATGAGAGCAAAAAGACAGGTGCTTTATAATGAGGGATTTGAAACAACTATACATTATACGGTTGATGAAGAGGGAATTAAGGTAAAACAAAAAGATAACGGACTTTCTCTTGAGTGGGCACATATTTATACTTATAAAACCACTCCGTTAACTATATATGTGTACACATCAAGAATAAGTGCATTTATTTTTCCAAAGAAAAGCTTTGGAAAAGAGGGCAGTGACTTTATAATGGAAATGCTGAAAAAAAACAGAAGAATTTTTGGCACTAAATCCATAGAGACTGTAAAACAGGAAAATCTTGGAGAAGAAATCTTGGAGGAAACAAATGAAGCTGAGCAGTAACAGCGCAGAAGAAACTTTTGAACTTGGGAGAATATGCGGACAGAAGGCACTTCCGGGCGACGTAATCTGTCTGTCCGGTGATTTGGGAACAGGTAAAACCGTGTTTTCAAAAGGACTTGCAAAGGGACTGGGAATTAAGGAACCTGTTGTGTCGCCGACATTTACAATTCTTCAGGAATATAAAGAAGGAAGACTTCCTCTCTATCATTTTGATACATACAGAGTTGCTGATCCGGAAGAAATGTACGAAATAGGGTTTGATGACTATTTATATGGAGACGGAGTCTGTCTTATAGAGTGGCCGGAAATGGTTGAAGAACTACTTCCGGAGAAGAGAATGGAAATAAAGCTGAGTAAAGTTCCTGAAAAAGGATTCGGATACAGGGAAATAGACATTGAGGAAATTAAGTAGGACAGCCTGCAGAAAAGAGGGTGGAATGAATATTCTTGCACTTGATGGCTCCGGATTAACCGCCGGAATTGCCGTATTAAATGAGAACGTAATATTGGCAGAATATAATGTCAATTATAAAAAGACACATTCACAAACGCTTCTTCCTATGGTAGAGGAAGTTATGAATATGCTGAGAATTAAACCGGAGGAGTTAGACTACATTGCAGTAACATCCGGACCGGGCTCTTTTACCGGACTCCGGATCGGAGCATCTGTGGCAAAAGGACTTGGGTTGGCTCTTGATAAGCCTCTTGTGCCGGTTCCTACAACAGAGGCATTGAGTTATAATTTCCAAGGGACTGATAAGCTCATATGTCCTATAATGGATGCCAGAAGAAATCAGGTTTATTATGGAATATATAAATTTGAAAAGGAAGATGGAAAAACTGAGGAAGAGGCTGCAATAGGAGCAGATGACATAAAAAATGTAATTGCTAAAGTGAATGAATGCGGAAGAGAAGTTATTTTTCTTGGTGACGGAGTTGAGGTATATGAGAAGATAATACGTGAGGAGACGAAAGTTCCATTTGTTTTGGCTCCGAAACACAGCAGGCTTCAAAGAGCCGCATCATTAGGAATTGCCGCGGTTAATCGTATAAAAGAAGGGAAAATCGTAGATGCCATGCATTTTGTACCTGAATATTACAGATTATCCCAGGCGGAACGTGAAAGAAATGAGAAGATGAAAAAATGATAATGAAACTGCTTGAACCCGAAATGGTAAAACAGGTGGCAGAATTGGAAAAACAATCCTTTTCGGAACCATGGAGCGAACAGGCCTTTTTTGATGTGATAAATAGTAAGAATGCAAGAGTGTACTGTGTTTTTGACGAAGTCGGATTTATAGGATATTCCGGTCTCTCTTTTTGTATTGATGAGGGTGAGATTACGAATGTTGCAATCAGGGAAGATTTACGCGGAAAAGGCTACGGAAAAAAACTGATGGAAAGAGTTATTGAAGCAGAAAGACAGAAAGGCATTACGAAACTGTTTCTTGAAGTGAGGGAAAGTAATGAAAATGCGATCAGACTGTATAAAAGTGTAGGGTTTAAAGCAACAGGGATAAGAAAGAATTTTTATGCGAAACCCGTTGAAAATGCGGTATTGATGGAAAGGCTGGAGGACGATTAATGCTGGATGTATGTTTACTTGGAACAGGGGGAATGATGCCGCTTCCGGGAAGATGGCTTACGGCACTGTATACAAGATTTAATGGAAGTGCATTATTGATAGACTGCGGTGAGGGAACTCAGATAGCAATGAAACAGGCCGGATGGTCGTGTCATGACATTGATGTTATTGCATTTACGCATTTTCACGGAGATCATATAAGCGGTCTCCCGGGAATGCTTTTGTCAATGGGAAATGCAGACAGACGTGAACCGGTTACTCTTATTGGACCGAAAGGTCTGGAAAAGGTGGTTTCATGTCTTAGGGTAATTGCACCGGAATTACCGTTTGAATTAAGGTTTGTGGAGATAGATGGTCCCGAAGCGGAAATAGATATAAACGGATATATTCTAAAAGCATTTAAAGTGAGCCACAATATTACATGCTATGGTTACAGTCAGATAATAAAAAGGGCGGGAAAGTTTCAACCTGAAAAGGCTAAAGCAGCAGATGTACCGATGAAAATATGGAACAGGTTGCAAAAAGGTGAGACGGTCGAATGTGACGGAAGGGTTTTTACACCGGATATGATTCTCGGTGAACCCAGAAAAGGCATAAAACTTACATACTGTACGGACAGCAGGCCTGTACAGTCTGTTTATAATGCGGCTGAGGAATCTGATTTGTTTATATGTGAAGGTATGTATGGAGAACCAGGCATGGAAGCTAAGGCAAGGGAACATAGACATATGACCTTTGTTGAAGCGGCTGAAATTGCCAAAAAATCAAAGGTAAAGGAAATGTGGCTGACTCACTTCAGTCCGTCTCTTGTCAAGCCGAAAGCATATGCAGGATATGCCAGGGAAATATTCCCTGATACATACATTCCTAAAGACGGAATGAAAAAAATTCTTGAGTATCCTGAAGAAGGAGGAAAAAAACGCTAATGAAACCTGTATATATTCTTGCAATAGAATCATCGTGTGATGAAACCGCGGCAGCAGTTGTTGTTGACGGACGAAAAGTGTTGAGCAATGTGATATCATCGCAAATTGCATTACATACATTATATGGAGGAGTGGTTCCTGAAATAGCCTCAAGAAAACATGTGGAAAAGATTAATCCGGTTATTGCGGAGGCATTAAAAACGGCAGAAATTACACTTGATGAAATTGATGCAATAGCTGTAACATATGGTCCGGGATTGGTAGGCTCACTTCTGGTAGGAGTATCAGCAGCAAAATCAATAGCATACGCAAAGAATAAACCGTTGGTAGGAGTGCATCATATAGAGGGCCATGTATCGGCAAATTATATTTCACATCCGGATTTGGAACCGCCGTTCATGAGTCTTGTGGTGTCAGGTGGTCACAGTCATATTGTAATAGTTAAAGACTATGGGGAATATGAAATAATAGGTAAAACGCATGATGATGCAGCCGGTGAGGCATTTGACAAAGTTGCCAGAGCAATAGGTCTTGGTTACCCCGGCGGTCCTAAAATAGACAAGCTGGCAAAAGAGGGAAATGCACATGCAATAGCTTTTCCGAGAGCACATATAGACGGATGTCCATATGATTACTCGTTCAGTGGAGTTAAGTCGGCGGTCTTGAACTATCTTAATCAGCAGGAAATGCGAGGAGAGGAAGTAAACAGAGCAGACGTAGCAGCATCTTTTCAAGAGGCAGTAGTGGATGTTCTGGCGACTAAAGCTGTGGCCGCAGCAAATGCATACGGATATGACAGAATTGCACTGGCGGGAGGAGTAGCATGTAATTCAGCACTTCGTGCAAAAATGGAAGAAGTTTGTCAAAAAGCAGGTATTAAGGTGTATTACCCGGAACCGATATTGTGTACGGATAATGCTGCAATGATTGGAGCAGCGGGGTATTATGAGTTTTTAAAGGGGACAAGGCATGGATTAGATCTGAATGCGGTGCCCGGACTGAAACTTGGAGAAAGATAAAACCGGCTTCGGAAATCAAAGGAATAATAAGATATCAGGAGCCTAGTCTGAAGATATAATCTTGAAGGGTTGAAAATATGAATACGGCGATTGTGTTGTCTGCAGGCAGAGGAACCAGAATGGGAAGTGTTGTACCTAAACAGTATTTAAATTTAAAAGGAAAACCCATATTGGTTTACTGTCTTGAAGCATTTGAAAAAAGTTCTGTCGATGAAATTGTTATTGTTGCAGGGGCAGAAGATGTAGATTTTGTAAAAAAAGATATAGTCGAAAAATACGGAATAACAAAGGTTAAAAGCATTGTTCCCGGAGGAAATTATCGGTTTGAATCTGTAGAAGCGGGGATTAACGCTTGTACGCGGGAAACAGAATATGTTTTTATCCATGATGGTGCACGCCCGTTGATATCGACGGAGATGATAGAAAAGCTAAAAGAGGAAGTAAAAGAAAGAAAAGCGGTACTTGCATCATGTAAAGCTAAAGATACAATAAAGGTGACAGATGAAAACGGAAAAGTGTGTGGTACACCTGAACGGGAAAGCCTTCGACAGGTACAAACACCACAAGTGTTTGAGTATACTTTGATAAAAAAAGCTTATAATAAGAGAAGGGCAGCTGATGATAAAACAGTGACTGATGATGCGATGACAGTGGAGAGGTATACGGATGCATCAGTATATCTTGTGGATACAGGAGATGGAAACATCAAGATAACGACACCGTTTGATATGCTTGTGGCAGAGGCTGTTTTAGGAAAATAAGTTAAAGAGAAAAAAATAAAAAAATTGTAGAAATATGCTTGACAGTTAAGAAAACGTGTGGTATTTTAATTAAGCGCGTTTGAGAAAAGCAAAAACGCAAGCACAGATGGAGAGTTGTCCGAGTGGTTTATGGAG
>CAZNGY010000014.1:0-42378 GCA_964572955.1 uncultured Lachnoclostridium sp. | reverse complement strand
GAGAGAACCGCTTGACATATCTACTCCCGGAATGTGTTTCATATCAGGATGTCCCTGAAGATAAGATCCTGTATGACGGAGTGTAAGAAGATCCTCCTTTGGGAAAAATCCTCTTTCAGCAAGTGTTGCATAGTATCCCGGTGCTACATGACCCTTTGAAAGCACAAAACGGTCACGATCCTTCATTTTAGGATCTGCTGGATCAATATTCATTTCTTCAAAATATAAAAAGGTAAAAATGTCTGCCGCCGATAATGAACCGCCCGGATGTCCGGACTTTGCACTGTGAACGGCTGTTACAATACTTTTTCTGATTTCATTGGCTTTTACTGCCAGTTCTTTATTATTCATGTCTGCTCCTTATTATTATCATAGTGGAATCATTTCCCGAGTATAGTTTACTAATTTTTGCCGAATTAATCAACACTATATCTTAATTTATTTAGTACTCATCAAGGAAGTTATGCTGTATGCCATCCCTGTCCTTATATGCAATTATGGTCTTAAGATTAACATTAGTCACACTCTTGAATATATTCCCCTCAACATACGGATTAAATTCCTTCATCTTAGCAATAATCTGCTTTGTTTCCATTCTTTTTGACGCCGATGTTCCATCCTCACGACAGGATGAACATGTGTCTGTAAAATGACATGCGCACTGAATAAAATGAAGGTTATTATAATCACGCCATCTTATAATGTCATCTTCCCTTATAAGATACATTGGTCTTATAAGCTCCATTCCCTCAAAATTTGTGCTGTGCAGTTTAGGCATCATTGTCTGAACCTGTGCCCCGTAGAGCATTCCCATTAAAATTGTTTCAATTACATCATCATAATGATGTCCCAGTGCGATTTTATTGCATCCGAGTTCCTTTGCCTTACTGTATAAATATCCCCTTCTCATTCTTGCACAAAGATAGCACGGTGATTTTTCCACTTCATAAACCGCATCAAAAATTTCGGTTTCAAATATGGTAATCGGAACTCCGAGCTGTCTTGCATTTTTCTCTATTACAAGACGGTTTATCTTACTGTATCCCGGATCCATAACAAGAAACACCAGTTCAAACGGAAACTTGTTGTGTCTCTTAAGTTCCTGAAAGAGTTTTGCCATTAGCATAGAATCCTTACCTCCGGATATGCATACGGCAATTTTATCCCCTTCCTCAACCAGCCTGTATTCATTTATGCCTTTGGCAAACTTTGTAAAGAGTTCCTTGTGGAACTTCTTTCGTATACTCAGTTCCACATCCTCCTGGCGTTTTCCGTCATCATCCTCAAAAGAGGAAACAAGCCACTCGCTGTATCCGTTTTTCAAACTTACCGCATCATATCCTAAATTTCTTAAGGAACAAGCATAGTCACGACTGTTTATACCTTTCATACAATAAAGTATGTATGACCTGTCCCTATCCAGAGTACCCTTTTGGGCTCTGCTTACAATATCTTCCATACTCACTGAACCGGGTATTGACCCATATTTGTGAGAAACCTCATCCCTCACATCAACAAGCACATACAACGACGGATGGATATCTGCCATATTCTCTATTGTTATTTCTGCATCTTCATATTTTTCAAACATATTTATCCTCATTTCTGAAACAGAATCCATCATTCAAACCGGATTCTGCAATAGACATTTTTAATTAGGAAAACCGCTCTGCATATCCCTGCAAAACGCACTCTTATCCCCTATAATATCAGACTATTTCTGATTCTTCCACAGCTAATTGTCACTTACACGGTCTGCTTTGTCATGTTTCTTCCTGCTTTTCCTGTATTCCGATGGTGTCATTCCGGTTTTTTCCTTAAATCTCCGATTAAAATTCGAAAGATTTCTGAATCCCGTATCATATGCTATGTCCACAATATTTTCATCACCATCCCACAGTCTTCTCTCAGCCGCACGTATTCTTACACGATTAACGTATTCCATCGCACCCATTCCGGTCCTTTTCTTGAATGCTGCCATAAAATAACTCCTGCTCAAATGAGCTTTATCCGCAAGATTTTCTATAGTGATGTTGTCCATATAATTTTTGTTTATATGCTCAATTGCACCTCTTAACTGTTCCATACTTCCTTGACTTATATTTTTATCCGAATTTACCCTGCCCTTTTCAAAGAGCATCCAGAAAAACCTGATAAGCTCGCTTTTAAGCCGAATATCCGCAAGAGCGGTATCTTTTTCTATGCACCTGAAAATCTCCTCACTGCATTCCCTGAAACTCTCATCTCCCCTTATCAGGCATGACATTCCGTAATCACCTTTAAGAAGTGGTTTTATAAGCTCCTCTGCTCCCCTGTCCGTATCCTCTGTTCCAAGCATGGAAGCATCAAAAACCAATGTGTCGTATACACATCTTCCGCCAGAAGAGACCCTTATTGAATGAAGCATATTGGGAAGTATAAGTATAACATCTCCCTCACCGGCTTCCAGCTTTTCATCTCCGCATATAAACTCCGCACACCCTTCAGTAATGTAATTTAATTCCGTTTCCGGATGCCAATGCAGTTCCACTCCTGGAAATCTGAAAGGAATATCAGATTTATAATATCCATATGGCTTGTATCTGTTTCCATGTTCTCTTTGTTCCCTTGTTCTGTCTATCTGCACAACCGTACTCCTATTCTGCCTGTTAAGGTCTTGCAAAGTATTATAGTATCAGTATTGAGTGTTTTTCTAAAAGAATCGTTCGGACTATCTATAATATAATACCACATATATACAATAAATAAAACCTTAATGCAGGAAGCTTCTGCATTTAATAAAAAGGAGGCAGTCTTATGGAAAGACATCCGGAATGGCTTAACAATGCCGTATTTTATGAAATCTATCCACAGTCGTTTAATGACACTGATTCTGACGGAATAGGTGACATTAACGGTATAATTGAAAAACTTGATTACATTCGTGAACTCGGGTGCAATGCTTTATGGCTGAACCCATGTTTTGAGTCACCTTTCGGTGATGCCGGATATGACGTTTCTGATTATTATAAAGTGGCACCACGTTACGGTACAAATGAAGACCTCGTAAATCTTTTTAATGAGGCTCATAAAAGAAACATGCATATCATTCTGGATTTAGTTCCGGGACATACATCATGGGAACACCCTTGGTTTAAAGAATCGTCAAAAGCTGAAAAAAACGAATATACCGACCGTTATGTCTGGACTGACAGTATATGGGAAGAGACTCCGGGATATGGTACTCTTCGCGGTGTTTCTGAACGTGACGGCAGCTGTATGGTTAATTTCTTCACACATCAGCCTGCCCTTAATTACGGTTTTTACAAACCGGAACGACCTTGGCAGCAAAGTATGTATTCAGAGGGTGCCATTGCCACAAGAAATGAACTGAAAAACATAATGCGTTTCTGGCTGTCCAAAGGATGTGACGGTTTCCGCGTAGATATGGCAGGTTCTCTTGTAAAAAATGATGAAGACGGAAAAGGAACCATTAAACTCTGGCAGGATATAAGAAGCTTCCTTGACAAGGAATTTCCTGAAACCGCAATGGTTTCTGAATGGGGTGAACCTGACAAGAGCCTTCAGGGCGGTTTCCACATGGATTTTCTTCTGCATTTTGGTCCATCCCACTACATGGATCTTTTCAGATGTGAAAAACCTTTCTTCGGCGGAAACGGAGATTGCAGTGAGTTTGTTAAAAAATATATTGACAGTCTTGAACGTTCCGAACACAAAGGACTCATATGCATACCATCCGGAAATCACGACATGGACCGTCTTTCCCGCTCATTACACGGCATAAATCTCAAACTTGCTTTTGCGTTTATTCTCTCAATGCCGGGAGCACCTTTTATTTACTATGGTGATGAAATCGGAATGCGTTATGTGGAAGGTCTTGCCTCCATTGAAGGCGGCTACGGAAGAACCGGCTCCCGCTCTCCTATGCAGTGGAACAGAGAAAAGAATGCCGGATTTTCTGACGCAGATGCTGATAAACTTTACATACAACTTGACCCTTCCGATGACCGGCCTGATGCGGAATCTCAAATTGCGGATTCCGATTCCTTAAGAAGTGAAATCAAAAAACTCATATCCGTGAGAATGTCTGTTCCTGCTTTGCAGAGCTGTGGTGAAATAAGCTTTATATATGCAGAAAAAGACAGCTATCCTCTTGCATATATACGTTCCTGCGGCACCGAACGTATACTTGTAATAATCAATCCTTCTGACAAAAAAACAATCTTTAATTGCTCTGAACTTTCACAAGAAACTATATACTCCATTGGCGGCAGTGTACTCCTTGACGGACAGAATGCAGTAATCGACGCCTGCTCTGCTGCTTTTATACGAATATAAAAAGCTGTTTGCATACTTTTTCAGACCTTAAACAGCTGTTTTAACCGATACCGGATTCTTATCCATATTCTTCAGACGATTTCAAGCCGCTTCATAAACTGTCTGAACAAAATTACTTATATCTCCTACTTAAAAAGCCACATACAATCATCCTCAATACAATTTATTAAGGATGATTTGTACGTAGCTTTTGCTTATACATGCTCACATACCCATTCTATCTGAATTTCCGTTCCATCACCGGACTCACTTTCAAGCTTAATTTCTCCTCCTGACAATTCACATATATGCTTTACTATTGCCAAACCGAGACCTGTTCCCCCAAGCTCTTTTGAACGGCTCTTATCCACTCTGTAAAAACGCTCAAATATTCTTTTCTGATATTCCTTAGGAATTCCTATTCCCGTATCACTCACGGTCAGTCTTACATTATAGTCATCTTTCCAAACCTTTATCAATACCCTGCCTCCGGGTCTGTTATATCTTATTGCATTTTCAACAAGATTGTACATTAATTCTTCCGCATACTCATGGCTTATGTGAATCTTCGCCGACTCACATATATCACATTCCATAATAACCTCCGCTTTTGATGCATTTATTTTAAGCATTTCAAATGTGTCTCCTGCTATTATCGATATGTCTGTCTGTTCTTTTGATTCTCCGGTTTCCCCCGAATCAAGTTTTGACAGTTTTATAATATCATTTATCAGATTCAGAAGTCTTTCTGCACTTTTTCTGATTTCCTGTGAAAAATGCCTGATGTCATTTTCTCCTGCCACACCCGCTGCCATAAGTTCAGCATATCCTGAAATTGCAGCAAGCGGTGTCTTAAGCTCATGAGACACATTTGCCGTAAACTCCTGCCTCATGTTTGCTGCAGAAAGAATTTCTTCGTGCTGGGACCGTATTTTTCTTGTGAAAGGTACAAGTTCTTCATATATTACGTTCTCATCAACATGTTCCATATCCTCAATCATATCCTCAATGGGTCTTACAATTGCCGTCGTAAGATATCTTGAAGCAATCAGACATATTGCAATCAAAATGATGATTACGAGACAAACCACCGGTAATGCAGAAATGAAAATCCATATTACACTTACCGATTCTTTTCCAACCCGGATAACACTTCCGTCTGACATCTTTAATGCATAATAGTATATATTTTCTGACAGAGTATCCGACATTCTGATTTCATGACCGCTGCCGTTTGTAAATGCCTCAGAAACTTCAGGTCTGTCCATATGGTTTTCCATTATATGTTCATCCGCCATCGAATCAAACCGTACCGTGCCGTCAGACTCTATTATTGTAACCCTTATTCCTGTCGGTATTCTCTCTTTAGAAAAATCATCTGAAAGAATAGATGCTATAACCTCTAAATCATTCAGCACCTGAGTCTCAAGCCTGTTATAAAAAATTGCAGCCATACATAATGCTGTAACCACAATGGAAAATAAGGCTATTCCGACAAATCTTCCATTAATTTTTTTTCTCATTCCCATTTATACCCCACGTTTCGTACCGTGATAATGTAACCTCCGGCTTCCCCAAGTTTCTTTCTCAGAGTTTTAATATGCATATCAACGGTTCTTGTTTCTCCCTCAAATCCTATTCCCCATACAACATTCATAATCCTGTCTCTAGACAAAACTATTCCTGCATTTGAAAGAAAAAGCTTCAGGAGTTCATACTCTTTGTATGTTAATTCCACAGCTTTACCATCCACCAGACACAGATGCCTTGATTTATCAACTTCAACCTCATTGTAACGAATAACCTGTTCTTCTTCCGCCTTTTTCATTCTTCTCAGAACCGCTTTTACTCTGGAAATCAGTTCCATTATTCCGAAGGGTTTTGAAATATAGTCATCTGCCCCTGCATCAAGTCCCTTAACCGTATCCATTTCCGAATCCTTAGCCGTAACCATTATCACCGGTATTTCCCTGGTTTTAGGATTGCTTCTGAGTTTCTTAAGAATTGACAGCCCGTCCTCCCCCGGAAGCATTATATCAAGCAGAACCAAATCCGGAAGAACCGTTTCCATTCCTGTTCCAAAACTTATTCCGTCATCAAAAGATTTAACCTGACAACCGTTATTTTTCAAAGCATATTCTTCGATTTCCTGTATATTTTTATCATCCTCAACTATATATACAAGTGCCATTTTCTTCATTACTCCTTTGGCGGTTTTTCAACAATTGCATACTTTGCCTTATACTGCTGAACCTGTTCTCTGTAATATTCGTTGTTTTCCCTCATACTTCTTACGTAACTATGAAGGGCAAACTCATCAGCCACATCCGAAATTTCCGCTTCCGCTATGTTTGAACAATGTCCCGCAACACGCTCTATTGATGTAACCATATCTGTAAGTGACAGTCCCAGTTCTACCGAACAACTTCCCTTTTCAAGCCTTTTACCATGATTATTTCTGATTATCTCTTTCATTCCCGATATGGTTTCATACAGCGGATCTATTTTAAGAGCCATATCCTTATCACCGTGAACAAAACTTGCAGAAGTGTTTTCCACTATCTCATATACAGCATTAAAGATAAGTTCTTTTTCCTTTGATGCACTTTCAGAGAATACATCTCCCCTTTCATGCATCACCCTCAGAGTATATGAAATTCCTTTAAGATTATCTGAAATACGCTCAAAATCAACAATGCACCTTCTCAGTTTTCCTACAATGCAACTGTCTTTTTCCGCAAGGGATTTAGCTGAAAGTTTATTAAGATAAGAATCTATTTCATCCTGCTTTTCATCAATTATACTTTCAATCTCACATACTCTTGTCATTTCTTTTTCATTATACACGGAGGACGATTTGACCACAAGTGCCGTTCCTTCTTCAACAAGTCTAGCCACCTCACAAACGGCACTCTTACACTGTGCTACCGCAAAAGAAGGGCTTTCAAGAAATCTTTCATCAAGAAGTTTCTTTTTATTATATCCTTTTTCCTCATTTTTTTCTTCCTCCGTAACAGGAAGTGTAGCATAAGCAAGCTTTTCAAGCATCTTTGCAAGTGGAAGAAGAATTACCGTTGCAATAATGTTAAATGCACTGTGAATCACTGCTATGGATGCCGCACTTGCCGTATCCGAAAGAAATTTAAAATGCACAAATGCATTAACGGTGTAAAACACTATCATAAAGCACGTCGTACCGATAATATTAAAATACAGATGGATTAAGGACGCTCGCTTTGCATTTCTGTTTGCTCCAACACTTGATATCAGAGCAGTAATACATGTGCCGATATTCTGACCCATTATCACGGGGAGTGCCGCACCGATACTTACTGACCCCGTTACACACATAGCCTGAAGTATTCCGACCGATGCAGATGAGCTCTGAATAATGGCAGTTAGAACCGCACCTACAATCATACCCAAAACTGGATTTTCAAATGCAGTAAACATACTTGTAAACTCCGGCACATCTGCCAGTGGCTTAACAGCTCCGCTCATTGCCTCCATTCCAAACATCAGAATAGCAAATCCGAGAAGAATTGTACCAATATCATTCTTACGTGTCTCCTTCAAAAACATCACAAGAATTACACCTATAACAGCCAGAATCGGAGTGAATGAAGTCGGTTTAAGAAGCTGAACCCAAAAATTACCGCTTTCTATTCCTGTAAGACTTAAAATCCATGAAGTAACTGTTGTTCCAATGTTTGCCCCCATAATTACCGGAGCCGCCTGCGAAAGCTTCATTATTCCAGAGTTGACAAATCCGACAACCATTACGGTTGTTGCCGAGGATGACTGAATTATTGCTGTAACACCGGCTCCCAAAAATACAGCCTTAATCGGATTGCTTGTCATTTGTTCCAAAACCTGCTCCATTTTCCCGCCTGCAAGCTTTGAGAGCGAATCTCCCATTACTTTCATTCCATATAAAAATAATGCAAGTCCTCCCAACATATTAAGTATTCCAAAAAAATCCATGCAATTATAATTCCTTTCTTACTGTTCTAAAAACAATTTCAACAACTGCATGGTATCAGACGTATGTAAAATCTGATATGTAATCTTTGTAAATTCCATGTAAAACTTTATTCGCCCTGTCCCTTTCGTTGACTTTTAAACACCGGTATGCTAGACTACTTTCATGAAAAATTATAAAAAAACTACTAACAAATTCAAAATTTTACTTTTATATACAGCCGTTTTAATCAGTCTTACAATGCTGGAACTCGCTTTGCCTGTTTTAACCGCAATGATTCCCCGCAGTGCCATTTCACAAAGTGTAAAAGAATCTGCCGTATACCTCATGGAAAACAGCGTTTTTTACAGAATCGAAAAAAACAATCCCGCATCCGAAATTGATCATTATGCAGACTCCATCCTTTTAAATATCATATACAATTATGAAGATGAGCATCCGTTATCTTCCGTTCTCTCATCTTCTTATTATCATTCTGATACCAAGAACGAAAACGAAAACCTATTCACTGCTGTATCAGATGATGTTCAGCCGACATATGAATATTCCAGGTACTGGCATGGTTCATCCGTATTTATACGACCTTTACTTCTTATATTCAATATCAGACAAATCTACATTCTATCCGCTTTTGTTCTGCTGGTTTTAATTGCTGCCGTACTCACTGCTTTGCATAAATACCATAAACCGGAAGCCATTGCAGCTGTAATTATCTCACTGGTTTCCGTTTCATTCTGGTATGTTCCGATGAGCCTGGAATATCTTTGGTGTTTTCTCATCACCTTTGCAGCTGCATATTGTGTAATTATTCTGTACCGGAGAAAAGGTACTGTTTCGCCTCTTTTGTTTTTCATCGTCGGAAATCTGACTGCATATTTTGATTTTCTGACAACCGAAACAATGACACTTCTCTTTCCGCTTTCACTGCTTCTTATATTTATGTACGATGACAAAAAAATCACCGGCTTTAAAACCGGCTTTTTCCTCATTTTACGTAACTGTATTTCCTGGGGTATCGGATATGTATTTTCCTGGCTGGCAAAATGGACAATTGCATCAGTTGTACTTCACAAAAATATATTCACCCAGGCTCTTTCTGCTGCAGAAACCAGAGCATACGGGGATTCTTACGGTATGAATACCATTTCCCTGTCACTCAGTGCTGTTGCACGTAACATTTCATGCCTGTTTCCGTTTAACTACATTCAAAAAAACGGTTATATCTGGGCTGTATTATGTTTTCTTATTTTGATGGTGGTATTTTATCTGTTTAGAAAAATTAAAAACAGGAACGCCATGCCTGTTATCTTTTTTATTATCTTCAGCGTTCCTTATATAAGATATATAACACTCGCAAACCATGCCTTCCTGCACTATTTCTTTACATATCGGGCACAATTTGCAAGTGTATTCAGTCTTTGTATGTTTTTTTATTATGGAATTGACGTAAAACTTTTATCTAAGTATCTGCCTTTTATCTCTGGCTTTCGTAATCCTTCACGTTAGAGCAGTACTTTCTTGCGGTTTCATCAGTAATTTTCTGCTCTCTTACAAGACGTCTTAAATCTGCATTTAATGTATGCATACCAAGATTTGCTCCTGCCTGCATGGAGGACATTATCTGGTGTGTCTTGCACTCACGAATCTGGTTTGCGATCGCATCCGTATTTATCAATACTTCGGTTGCAATTGTCATACCTGTTCCGTCTTCAAGTGGAACAAGCTGCTGTGTCACTATACCGCGCAGTACATTTGAAAGCTGGGTACGCACCTGTGCCTGTCCATGTGAAGGATACGCATCTATAATACGCTCAATCGTCTGGGCTGCACTTGTTGTATGCAGTGTGGAAAGTACCAGATGACCTGTTTCGGCAGCTGTTATTGCCGCACTGATAGTTTCATAATCACGCATTTCTCCAACAAGGATAATGTCAGGATCTTCACGCAATGATGAACGGAGTGCCTTTGCAAACGATTCTACATCCCTGCCTACTTCTCTTTGATGAATCATCGATTTTGAATGATAATATACATACTCTATAGGATCCTCAATTGTCAGAACATGTTTTGCCTGTTTATGATTTACATAGTCTATCATTGATGCAAGTGTAGTTGTCTTACCGCTTCCTGTAGGACCGGTAATCAACACAAGACCATGAGGCTCTTTAATAAGTTTTCGAACTGCTTCCGGAATATCAAGTTCCTGAAAAGACGGTATTCTGCTTCTTAAAATTCTGTATGTTGCCGCAATATTATTTCTCTGGTGGTAAATATTGGCACGAAGTCTTGTTCCGTCACTCATCATCAGTGCAAGATCCAAATCCTCCCCTTTTTCCACACGTGAAATCTGTTCCTCATTCAGTCCCTCATAAATCAGTGCAGTAGACTCTTCCGCTGTTGGTGCCGGCTTCATAATTTCAAGTTTTCCAAATCGACGAAGTGCAAGTGACGTACCTACCGTAACATGTATGTCAGATGCTTCCTGTTTTTTCGCATATTCAACCAACTCCTGAAAATTCATAAATCTCTTCCTCCCTTTGTACCTTTAACTTAACTATTTTTATAAAAACACCATGTGCCTTTATTTGCCATTATCTTATTTCTTCACCCGGCTTTTTCTTTGCCTTTTTATCTTCATACATCAAGGCATCCGCCTGTCTGAGCAGTTCAGCATAATCATATTCTTTCTCTGCATATGCCACACCTACGGCAATTACACAATCAATTCCGTCATCTGCCTGATTTAAAATTTTCAATTCTTCTTCCCAGCGTGCTTTGATTTCATCGGTTTCATTCCTCGATACATTTTCAGCAACAACAAGGAATTCATCTCCTCCCATTCGGAAAGCATGAACATGCTCATTTGTAATGCTTCTGAAACTGTCAGCCGCTTTAATAATCAGCTTGTCTCCCGCTTCATGCCCGAACTGGTCATTCATTTTCTTCAGGTTATTTACATCAAAATTGAAAACGGCAATTGAATCAAGTGACGGAAATCTTGTTTTTTCCATATCAAGATACTTGCCCTTATTATAAAGACCGGTTAAACCATCATGTTCACTTGCATATACAAGTTTTTCCTGCATAATACCATTTTCAATATAAAGTTTAATAACACTCAAAAGGGTCATTTCATTCAAAGACTCTCTGTCCATCTTCGGACAGACTCCGAGATAAAGCGCATATTTCTGGTCAGAAACTTCTCCTCCTGTTAAAATACGGAATCCTGTATCAGCATTTCCCGCATTTGAAACCAAAACCTTCTGCAGCTTCGTACCGAATTTCTCTGCCGTAAAATCGTCCGTACCTGTTTCAAAACATGCTCTTACTTCATCATCATATTCTACACGGTCATTATGATATGCATTTACGTTTCTATTATATGATATGATATCTGCGACCCTATCACGCTGTACCATAAGATATGCACAATCTGTCTTAAAATAATCCGTAAGCATTGGCATTAATTCATAGTAATTTGACGACAGCTTCTCAAGTACAGCGGTTTGAAACTTGGAAAGTTTTCTGAAAAAAGACATATACTTTGTTATATCACGGTTAAGCCCCATATATTCCGTGATATCGGTAATCTGATGTATCTTATATTTCTTCCCGTCCTTTTCAAACAATGCCGAATTAAATTTATAATACTTCTTTTCTGCCGCATCTATATATTCCCACTCAAGTGCATCTGCGCCGTTTTCCAATTCCGGACATTCTTCATTCCATCCCAGCAAAACATTCGCATCCGTTCCCACAATATCTTTTCCGTATTTTACGAAAAAAAAGGAATCCGCATATACAATTTCTGCATTTTCTTCGGCTACTATTACGATGCCGCCGACTTTATCCGCCATAAAGTCTAAAATTTCATTTTTGAAATTCATATCCCCTCCATTTTCCTTACTTTTATTCTATGTTCAAAATATCCGCAAATCCTGTCATTTCAAACACTTCCATAACGTCATCAATCACGTTCTTAACAAGCATTGTTCCTCCAAGATTGTTCATCTTCTTCTGTGCCCAAAGAATTGCACGAAGCCCTGAACTTGCAACATAATCACATCCGGCCATATCAAGAACAAATTCTTCAACAGGTTCCGTAAGAAGAACCTCCAGTTCCTTCATCATCAGCGGTGCGGCATTTGTATCCATTCTTCCGGACACTTCTACCGTAAGTTTACTTCCGTCCTGCTGCTTTTTTAATTCCATAATACCCTCCATTTTCCGACAAAATTACTTCTGCCATTTCTTTTTCATTGTTACAACATTTTCCTGTTGATTATATTCATAGGACACGGTATCCATGATGTTTTTTACCATATATATACCCAGCCCGCCGATTTCTCTTTCTTCTGCTGACAGTGTAATATCCGGATCTTCTTTTTCAAACGGGTTAAATGGAATTCCTCCGTCCCTTATTTGTATACTCACCTGACATTCCTCTGCCATGTCTTCCGTTTCCATTATTATCGTACAGTTTCCGACCACGTCTCCATAAGCATAATTAACAACATTTACAAATAGTTCCTCTACACAGACAAGAATTTTCATTATCAGTTTTACCGGACAGTCATATGTCTCCAGATTTGTTTCCAACCATGACGTAACCGTATCCAACTGATTAATTTCCGCATTAACTATTATTATGTTTTTATTATCCAATTGCCAACCTCCTGTATGTCCGTCAAAGCTCAGATAGATAATCCAGAGATTTTCTTATCTTATCAATGCCTCTCACCTCTATCAGAACGGTTGCTTCCGGAAAGTAATTTTCATAGAAGAACTTAAATTTTTTCCAGTCCGTCCTGCCGTCACCAACTGCCAAATGCAAATCCTGTTTAAAATCGTTGTCATTTATATGTACATGTCTGATATAAGGAGCAAGACTTCTTACCCACTCTTCTGTTTCATCGGGATTCCCAAACACATGAGCATGTGCATAATCAAAGCATACACCGATATTTTCCTTATCAGACAGTGCCTCTGCCAACTGTGCAAGAAGCTCCGGTGTATCATCAAACATGTTTTCAATATATATATTCAGGTTCTTATGCTCGTCTGCCTTACGTCCCCAATATTCGGCATTTTTCTTTACGAACTGCGTTCTATAGCTTTCCGTTCTGAAATTTGCGATGTAATTTGTATGGAAGATCACACCCTTTACACCCAATTCCTCTGCCAAAGACAGGCTCTGTTCCACACGATAATCAGATGCCTGTTTAATAAGTCTGTCGTCAGAAAAGACTGTAATATCTAGAAATGCCCCATGCATTGTACAATAATCCGGCAGCTTTAAAAGATTTTTGTAGGATGTCTTTCTGTCATCCAAAACAGCTTCATCATCCAGAATCTGAGGAAGAAAAAAATCATTATATTCAAATCCCAGGTTATACCTTTCTGCAAGCTCCAGATATTCGTCAATCTGTTTTATATCGGGAATGACCAGTAATTTTTTTATTTTCATTGCCTCTGTTCTCCCTTTATGCCGGTAACCGAGTATACAAACACTCCTTTTGACTTTCCTTTCAGCGGAATTGCTCCTATTTCCTTCACTTCAATTCTGTCTTTTACACGTTCATATACTACGTCGCTTATCAATACCTGCCCCTTCTTGGCATTTGCCTCAAGTCTTGCGGCAGTATTTACCGTATCACCGATTGCCGTAAAATCCATACGGAAATCACAACCTATATTTCCTACTACCGCCGGTCCGCAGTTAACTCCGACACCAAATCCCACGCTCCGTCCGAAACGTTTCATAAGTTCGCCTTCCAAAGCTATTCCGCCCTGAACAATATCCCATGCCGCAAGTACTGCCCTGAACACATAATCATCCAAATCAAAAGGTGAATTAAATACTGCCATTGTCGCATCGCCGACAAACTTGTCCAAAGTTCCCTTATTCTTGAAAATCGACTGTGTCGTAAGCTCCAGATAACTGTTAAGTATTTCCACAACCTGCTCCGGTTCAAGAACTTCTGACATCGTTGTAAATCCGCGGATATCAACAAATAATACCGCAATGTCACGGTTTTCACCGCCGAGCTTAATCTTAAAATCACCCTTTTTAGCAATTTCATCAACAACTTCCGGTGCGACATACTTCTTAAATGCCTTTAAAACCTTCTTCTGCTTTATCTTTTCCATTATGTAACCGACTGCAAGACAGTAGATATACGATAATATCATTACCAACGGCATATAAATAAGGCTTATTGTCGTTCCTTTATTATTAAGTATTACTCCCGTCGCAAGTTCTGCCGCCACACCAGCAGCCAGGACAAGAGTTGATATCCAGATTTTTGAGCGTTTAAATACAATATGAAATACTGCACATACAAAACCGAATACTGCTCCGAACAAATATGGATTACCATTCACGGAAAATCGGTTCTGCATAAATGACTGCAGTATGTTTGCATGAATTTCCACTCCATACATCTGCCTGTTATTACCATTAGGAACATTAAAATTATCCTGCATTCCCGGAGCATATGCACCAACAAGAATTATGCTGTCTTCAAATGCACGGCTGTCTATTTTTCCTGCCAACACGTCTGAAAAAGACAAATACTCATAATCTCCCGGTTTTCCGGAATAATTAATAAGCGTTCTTCCGGTTTTATCAGCCTTAATTTCATTAGCTTCCAGATTATGAGATTCACAGTACAAGTCATAGATTGCCTTTGAAAACATAACCTGTTCCTGTCCGTTATAAGTTTGTTCCAGCAAAACACGACGTACCGTACTGTCCGAATCCTGAGAAACATTTGTATATGCACTTACCGCCGATTCACGAAGTTCAGCATACGGATATACGATACTTTCTATCGGATATATTTTGTTGCCGTTCTCATCAGTCTCTGCTTTTTCCCTGTACAGAAGCTGGGATGCCACCACTACATTACCGCTTTTTGCTGCCGCCTCGGCAAATGCCGCGTCGCCTTCCTCATCCACATTTCCTGAGAAAATCACATCAAATGCTATTACTGATGGGCCTTTCCCGTCAGAACCATTCAAAACATTTATAAGATCTGCATAATACTGTCTTGACCAAGTACCTATCGGGCCAAGTTCTTCCAATGTTTTTTCATCAATGCCAATGATTTTAATATCCGAAGAAACTCCCCTCGGTTTCTGGTACATTGCATCTTTAACTATATAGTCAAAAGATGAAATCGGATTCAAAACGGTCATCAGAAAAACTAATAACCAAACTACTATCGATTCCGACACATCCCTAAGAATACCTTTCATACGCCACTCCCCTGCGACAGATTTTATCATTACAGACATCTGGACATTGCCGACTATTTTCTGCTCAAATATACCATTGTGATATCATCTGCCTGCATTTCTCCATCCGCGAACACATCTACTTCCTTATACATTGATTCCACAAACTTTTCTGCATCGGCCGCCTCATCTCCATGTCTGTTCAGCATATCATGAAGATAATCATCTCCAAGCAGTTTTTGTTCCGGATTCAGTGCCTCGGTAACTCCATCCGTATATAAATAAATACAGTCACCCTTCTTTAAATCCAGATACTGTTCCCTGTAGGAGATGTCTTCCATCATACCCAGTACCATATTTGCCTTCGCCTTAATCATGGTAAACTCACAGTCAGCACGTTTTACAAACGGAAGATTATGACCGGCATTAACAAATGTCACTTTGTCCGTCTCCAGGTCAAGAACACATATAAACGCCGTTACAAACATCATTGCCTCGTTTTTATAACAAAGCTGATTATTTGCACGTCCGGCAACCTCTGCAAGCGAAAGTCCAAGCGTCGCATAATTCTTGATATGGGTTTTTGCCATACTCATAAACATCGCTGCCGGAACACCTTTTCCCGACACATCAGCAATAAGAAAACACATATGAGTATCATCCACCATAAACATATCATAAAAATCACCGCCTACTTCTTTTGCGGGTCTCATTGCTGCCATAAGATTTACGTCTTTCAGCCTGTTGAACTCAGAAAAATCATTTTCGAGACATCCCGTCTGAATCTGTGTGGCAATGGAGAGTTCCGATTTTATACGCTCACGTTCCGAAACAAGCCTTGTGGTTCTCGTATACAGCATATTCATAAAAGTACCGTAAACCTTACGGTTTTCAGATGCTATCTCATCAAAAAGCTTTTTAGAAATATTTGCGCAGACCACATCTCCTCGTGCCCTTACCGTTGCCGCACGGATATCATCATTAATCAGACCGAGTTCTCCGATAAAGTCACCGACAAGAAGTGAATTAATCAGTGAATTATCCTTTGAATAAACATCAGCAACTCCGTCAAGTATTATATACATACCGTCGTCACTCTGATTTCCATATGTAACGATATCATTTCCGGATGGAATTTTAACCTCCGTCATCGCCTCTAAAAAAGCCTTCGTTCCGTCATTAATCCCTTTATCCGTGATCTGGAAAAATTCCTGTATAGTCGTTACTTTTTTTAATCGCTCAATGTCCATATTCCTCGTCCCTCATACAGTATCTGCCACTGTATTCATCACATTATTTTATCATAACCTGCCAATTTTTTATTCTTTCCAGTCAATAACTATATCTTCTTCCACCGGATTTTCAAAATTGTAATTCCAATCACCTGTAGGTGCCGGCATCAGAGATGGCTTTACGGCACATTCTCCCTCTTTTACGGTTTGTGTTCCGAATACTGAATCGTTGTACATAAATGTTACAACATACTCACCTTTATCACTTTTTTCATCTTTGTCATCGTCATCTTCCTTCTTATCTGCATCTTCAAGAAGATTTTCAAATCTTTTCTGAACAGACTCAGGCAGCTTTGAATAATCAATCGGCTGTACTTCAGTCAGATAATCCGTCTTGCTTCCATCCTGATAGATTATTACCTCATACCCCTTTTCAATTTCTACAGTTTTATCACTCACGGTTTGGTCTGCATAAACAAGATTTGAGCTTACCCTTCCTTCAAGTACGCTGACCTTGGTATAACAGGTTCCGTCTTCATCATAAGAAATTTCTACACGGAACACTGTACCTCTTACTGCCATCGTCGAATTTGGTGTATTTACTTCGTAAGAAGAATCATCACTGAGTTTATTCTGAATTTCGTTAGTAATTGCACCCTTTTTAAGCACGATGGTTGTCTTACTGTTTTCACTCGTTCCTTTTGCTTCTACGGAGAACTCTGTTTCTTCTTCAACATAAACATATTTATCTTCGTCAAGCTTCAAAGTCATTGAACCCGAATTAACGATAACCGTGTCACCTGATTCTAAAAGCATGTTTTCGTAAGGCTCCATATCATCCTTACCCTCACGTTTTACGGTTACGTCACCACTGACTTCATATACCTTAATCACACGATATGAATCTTCTTTACGAAGAAGAACAACCGCAATTATCACCGCTATGATTACTACTGCCGCTGCTGATGCCGCAATCAGTATTTTTTTTCTTTTACTGCTCATATTAATCTCCGTTCCGCATATTCTCTGCGCCAAAGGAATCACGAACAAAATCCCGGATTCTGTTCTGTGTCAAAAGCTGCCCTGTTATGCCTTGCTGCACAACAAAGCAGTATAAATCAGAATTTTAATCATCCATGTACTACTGTTCTTCGAAACGGTAAGAACCTTCTTCATTTACATAGAAAGTATTGTTTCCGTTATATGTAGTTTCGTCTCCGTCAACCTTCCAGCTTCCGCTTCCAAGTTTATATGCATTTCCGGTCAGAAGGTTTACAGACTCTCCACCTGGAACAATTCCATCCTTCATCCATTCAGCAGCAATCTTTAAATTAACGACTGTGCTGTTTCCTGCCTTATCAACCGCACGGATTTCATATTCCTTAGAACTGTTATCGGACGTTATCTGAATCACACAGCTTACATCATCAGGCATCAAAGGAATTCCGTTTACATATACCGTCTGAAGATTTTCATCGGAAATTGTAATTTCCGCCATTTCTGCATAATAAACTGTTTCTTCTGCCTTAATCTCAGGTGCTTTTGCATCAATCAAAATTGTCTTAAACGCAACCGGTTTTGTCTTCGCACCGTCGGAAATACGCTTTAAATAAATCTTTTCCGGCTGTCTGTTTCCATTCAAATTTAAACCTGCACCATATGTACCATTTTCACTGTCAGAGATTAAATACCCCGTCGGTGCATTTATTCTTACATCCGATACATAATAGTCGTTTTCTCCTTTTGTTCCGGTAACATAATAGCCTGGTGTCGGTGCTTCAACAGGCTCAGTCGGAGTCTCATCAGGTTTTTCCTCAGGTATTTCTTCCTTTTCTACTGCTGCCGGAATGGTAATCGTAACCGTGCCGGATTCGTCATCTCCTAATGTATAACTGACATTGATCACTGTGTCATTTTTTATTGTTGTCGTTATTGTACCGCTTCCGTTTGATTCAGCCTTGTAACCGCTTGGGAAATAATAACCTTCTGCCGCTGTATATGTTGCACTTATGGTCTCTCCTGCCAGATAATTCTTTGATTGTGAAAAACCGCTGCCTGATGCGGTATCAATTGTATCCGAATCAAGAACCAGCGCTGAAACGGTTGTTCCTGCCATACTTCTTAAAGTTCCGCTGCCCGCTTCTTTAAGAGTATAAACTTTTCCGTCATAAGTAACGTCTACACTTGTTCCCGAAGCAATGACTATCTGTGTTGAATCCAGAACTTCAATCACCGTACCTGAATAACTTCCGACAACCGCAAGGTTTTCAGTCACTTTCAGACTTCCCGCTCCGGAAATCATATACGTTCCGCTCATGGTACCAAGCGTGGTCATACTGCTTACTTCAATAGGAACGGTTCCGCCTGTTTCCATTTTCACTACAGAACCGCCATTTAAATATACAAGTGTTTCTACAGAATCTGACAAATCAGGATTAACCGTAAGGCTTGTGATGTTTCCCGAATTCCTAAGCACTCCCGACTCCATCGTTACCGTACCGATTGTTCCCGTATTTGTAACTTCCGCATCTAAATTTGAAAGCGAAGTAATCGTTCCGTTGTTCTCAAGCGTTCCTACCGCATCTTCAACATTCGTTATCGTACCTCCGTTCACGATCGTTCCGCTTGGGCAATATATATTATCTATCGTTCCGTCGTTGGTTATATTTCCCTCAGCACCGCTGCTTCCCTCATAACCCACGTCTGCAACATGTCCTGTTTCATTGTTCGTAAGACTTGAGGTTGCCGAAATTCCGGTAACTCTGCTTATCTCTCCCGAATTAACGATTGCTCCGCCGGAAGCATAGATATTTCCGGTGACGCTTACACCCTCCGCAATGGTAAGGGTTCCGCCGTATACGTCATAATATTCATCCGTATCAGCCGTAATTTCCGTATCCATTGAAATTGTTTCCGCAAAAGCGACAAATCCGTTCATGCCCGGCATTTGAATAAAGAGTATAAACGAGGCAACAAGTGCAGTTAACGCCGAAAGTCTGTTTTTCATTCTTTTTCCTTTCTCTCTTTGGTCACTCAAAACGGCTCTTCTGATTTATTTTGCATCAAATCACCCGCATTTAGTATTACAAAGAGAACCTTTTAAATATTTAGAAAATTTTATCAGAGATGACTATTCATGTCAATTAAAAACGCAGATTTGTAACAGTTTATTTTGCATATGTTTACGTTTGACAGCACTATGTTCTTATGCTAAATTTTATTAAGAAATACTTTGCTTAGAGAAGGGGTGTTTATCATCAAAACAAACCATGTCACACCTGAATTTACCATTTTAATGCCTTGCTTAAATGAAATCGCAACACTCCCTCTCTGTATTAACGATGCCAAAAAGTTCATTTCAGATTCCGGTATCAGTGCAGAAATTCTTGTTGCAGACAACGGAAGTACTGACGGTTCATATGAAACTGCCGTCACTCTGGGAGTTCATGTCATAAAGGTTCCGGAAAAAGGATACGGAAACGCACTTTTGGCAGGTATCAGAAAATCTAAAGGACGTTACATAATCATGGCAGACTGTGACTGCAGTTATGATTTTACCAACCTGTCTGATTTTATCAACTCATTAAGAAACGGATACGACTTTGTAATCGGAAACCGATTTACAGACAACATGGAAAAGAATTCCATGCCTTTTCTGCACAAATATTTCGGAGTACCGATACTATCGTTTTTAGGAAGAAAGCGATTTCACGCCAATATACACGATTTTCACTGCGGTCTACGTGGGTTTTCGTCCGAATCCGTCAATTCACTGAATCTCTGCTGTCCGGGAATGGAATTTGCCACTGAAATAATTGCGGCATATGCATCCGGGAACTTTAAAATCAAAGAAATTCCGATAGTATTCCATAAAGACAAAAGAAAAAGTGCCTCTCACCTCCGGATGATCCCGGATGGATTAAGGCACCTATATTTTATAATATTTAAAAAGCCTCCTGCTTAAACTTTCGCATGTTTCCGGACTGTCGCAAAAAATCCTGTCAAAACATTGACAGAATTTTTTTCAAATGAGGACAATTTTTACCTCAAATGACGACATTGTTTTTTCATTTTTTTCGTGTTAGTGTGAATCCATGATTTTATAATCTCGGAGGTGTTTATATGTTTAGCAAAAATTTTGTCTGGGGTGCGGCAACCTCGTCTTATCAGATCGAAGGTGCAGCCTTTGAGGATGGTAAAGGTCTTAATATATGGGATGTGTTCTGTAAACAGGAGGGACGCATTTTTGAAGGAAATACGGGGGACACTTCATGTGACCATTATCATCATATGGAAGAAGATGTTAAACTTATGGCTGAACTTGGGATTAAAGCCTATCGATTTTCCATAAGCTGGACCAGACTGCTTCCTGAAGGCAGCGGCAAAGTCAATCAAAAAGGAATCGAGTTTTACAACAGACTTATAAACCTTCTTCTGGAAAACAGCATTGAGCCTTACATAACCCTGTTTCACTGGGATCTTCCTTATGCACTCCATCTAAAGGGAGGATTCTTAAATCCGGAAATTGCCGGATATTTTGAGGAATATGCTGAACTTGTCGGAAAATCCTTCGGCGACAGAGTCACCAACTTCATGACAATCAACGAACCACAGGTTGTTGCAGGTCTCGGTTATCAGGAAGGCTGTTTTGCTCCGGGCTTCCGGCTTCATCGTGACGAAGTTCTTATGGTCGGTCACAATGTCCTTCGTTCTCACGGAGCCATGGTAAAAGCATTAAGACGTACATGTAAAAACAATCCGAAAATCGGAATCGTAATGGCAAGTTCCCCAAAACTTCCTGTAAGAAAGGAACTTGAGTCCAAGACGCTCAATGCATATGGCATAACCACAATTTCTGACTTTGTTTTTTCCGACTGTTACTGGCTTGATCCCATCATTTTCGGAAAGTATCCTAAGGTCATTGAGGAATATATAAACGAAAGAAGACTGCCCCTGACAAACGATATGGACCTCATATCACAACCTATAGATTTCATCGGTGCGAACATATATCAGGGTAACTATTATGACGAAAACAGCAGGGGTGAAGAAATCCCTGTTACCAATAAAGACGGTTATCCTCGCACGCCTAATGGTTGGAAAATAACACCTGAATCACTGTATTACGGTCCTGTCCAGACGTGTACCCGCTATAACATGCCTTATTTCATCTGCGAAAACGGAACCGCTCTTAATGATTATCCGCTTTCTGACGGCAAAGTACACGACTATGCCCGTATTGACTATTTTAAAACTTACCTTGCACAGTTGGAACGCGCATGTGACGAAGGCTTTGATGTAAAAGGCTATTTTGCATGGTCACTGCTTGATAACTTCGAATGGGCAAGCGGATATCGTGACCGTTTCGGACTTATTTACGTTGATTTTGAAACAAAGAAAAGAATAATTAAACAATCCGGATACTGGTACAGGGATTTTATACAATCACAAACTAAAAATATATCGGAGGAATAACAATGTATTTTACTGAATCTGTTGAGCGTTGGGGTATTTTTGAATTTTCTTATTCTGCACGAATAACTGAAAATCCTTTTATCGATTATCATATAACCGGAATTTTTAAAAACGGCAACGAAACAAAGATCATAAACGGATTTTACGACGGAAACGGAATCTTCAAAGTAAGATTTATGCCTGAATCAGATGGTGCATATTCTTTCAGCATAATCGAAAATTCTAAAACAATTTACGACGGTTCATTTAAGGTAACCCCTCCGACAGCAGATAATCACGGAATCGTTTCCGTTTCAGATACGTTCAACTTTTCATATTCCGATGGTACTCCTTATTATTGCATAGGTACTACATGTTATGTCTGGCATCTGCAAAGTGATATGCTTATTTCACAGACGCTTAATTCCCTGAAAAATTCACCTTTTAATAAAATCCGATTTTGTATCTTTCCAAAACACTATGATTACAATCTTCACGAACCGCGTTCATATCCTTATGAAGGAACACCTGTTAACAGTTCCGAAATAACAAAGGAGAATTTCTGGGAATATACAAACGATTTCACCGGAAACAATTGGAATTTTACACGCTTTAATACTGACTATTTCAAACATTTGGATTATTGTATTCTTGAACTTCAAAAACTCGGAATTGAAGCCGACCTTATACTTATGCATCCTTACGACCGTTGGGGCTTTTCAGATATGGGCAGGAATAATGACTGTCTTTATATTGAATATATAACGGCCCGCTTTTCAGCATTCCGGAATGTATGGTGGGCTTTGGCAAATGAATACGATTTAACACCTCACAAAAACACTGATGACTGGGAATTCCTTGCAGAGACACTGATTAAAAATGACCCATATAATCACCTTCGTTCCATACATAACTGCATTGATTTTTATGATCACAGTCAACCATGGGTAACCCATTGCAGTATTCAACGCCAGGATTTATATAAGTCATCTGAACTTACCTGTGATTGGAGAAATCAGTACAGAAAACCGGTTGTTCTCGACGAAATAGCCTATGAAGGAAACATTCCACACGGTTGGGGAAACATTACGGCAGAAGAACTCGTCCGCCGTTTTTGGGAAGCCGCCTGCCGTGGCGGATATGCCGGTCACGGGGAAACATATACCTCCCCTGACAACATTTTATGGTGGTCCCACGGTGGAATCCTTCATGGAGAAAGTCCTGAAAGAATCTCCTTTTTAAAAGACATTTTCAGTGAAATGCCCGAAAAAAAAGCAGTTCCCGTCCCTGCTTCATGGGACGAAACCTGCTGTACATCCGTTGATAACCGCATACGGATTTATTACTACAGTTTCATGCGGCCTTCATCCAGGGATTTCTATTTTGACGACTGCTCATATTATACTGCTGAGATAATCGACACATGGAATATGACCATAACCACTGCCGGCACCTACCGAAGCAGATTTACCGTAGCACTCCCCGGCAGACAATATATAGCAATAAGAATCACTAAAATCATTCTCCCATAATAAACGAACCGGTCATATCTGCGTTTATATCTGCAATTTCCCTTTTTCCATTTATATAGTCGGCATAGATGTCCCACAAATCCATATCGCAATCATTAATTCCGTCATCATCCGGAATCCATTGCTTTATCAATGCTATTCTTTCCGATTTTGTTGTATCTGCAATTAAAACACTGTTCATATTACTGCCTCCGGTTTTATCTTCTTCTGTCTCTGTTTGCCATTCCAAGCAAACGTACAAGCTGTAATATTGAGTTTGCTGCTGCTGCAATATACGTCATTGCTGCTGCCGTCAGCACTTTTTTTACACCCTTCATTTCATCGCCAGAAAACCTGCCGGTTGCCGAAAGAATTGAACATGCCCTTCTTGATGCATCAAATTCAACCGGAAGCGTAACAAGCTGAAAAGCTATTATTCCGCAAAAAAGCAGTATACCGAAGTCGAACAAACCACTGAGTCCGATTACGAGACCAAGCACAATTATCGTCATTGAAAACTTTGAACATATGTTGGCAAACGGCACCATATATCTTCTTGCAAGAAGCGGACCATAATTTACCTTATCCTGAATTGCATGTCCGCATTCATGTGCAGCCACTCCTATTGCCGCCATTGAACTTGAACCATAAACACTGTCTGAAAGTCTTAAAACCTTTGCGGAAGGATCATAATGATCCGTAAGATTTCCTGAAACTCTTTCTATCCTTACATCATAAATACCTGCATCATGAAGAATCCTTTCTGCCATCTCTTCCGCTGTAACACCATATCTGCTGTAGGCTCTGCTGTACTTTTTATATGCAGACTGAACTCCCATTGAAGCTAAACCGGTGATTAACACCCCGATTAAGAGTAAAAAATCATAAAAATAATAACCCATGATAAACCTCCATTCAATAACTTACAAAATACTCCTCAACCCTAACTTTTTACACTGTATTTATTTCTCACAAATCTGTTTCTTTACCCATTCTGCCAATTCTTTCATCCCTGCTCCCGTTTTCGCACTCACTGCAATAATCTCAGCTTTCGGATTAAGCTTTTTTATACGGTTGTATGCAGTTTCCATGTCAAAATCAAAGATCTCAAGAGTATCCGTCTTACTGATTATAATTAAATCAGACACGGAAAACATAAGAGGATATTTAAGCGGCTTGTCATCCCCCTCCGGAACCGATAAAATCATTATGTTTTTATTCGCCCCGGTGTCAAATTCTGCCGGACATACCAAATTTCCTATGTTCTCCAAAAAAAGTATGTCATATCCATCTATTCCAAATCTTTCTATAGCATCATATGTCATGTTTGAATCCACATGACACAATCCGCCGTTGTGAATCTGTAAAGTATTCACTCCCGTCTTAACGGCAACCGTTTCCGCATCCGTCGCCGTCTCTATGTCAACATTCATAAGCCCGATTTCATATTCAGCTTTTAGCATATTAATAAGAGCCGTCAAAAGTGTCGTTTTTCCGCTGCCCGGCGATGACATGACATTAAACATATACACGTCTTTTTCCTCAAGCAGTTTTCTGATTTCATCCGCTTTTGCATTCGCATCATCAAATATGCTTTCTCCTACCTCAATAGTCCTTATTTCCATTTTTTTCTCCGATTCTTTTTTCAGCACCTGCTGTCAAGTTCATATTTTACACTATTTCCAATGCACTGTAAATCCACTTTCTCTACCGGCATACTTTCACCAAAGACCAGATTCATAATTTTCATTCCTATTTCTCTTGCCGCATAAAGTTTGTACTCATATCGGGTACCGGTTTCCATGTCCTCCGGATTTATTTTTATATGACCGGATACATATTTCCCGGCATAACAAACCGCATAAAACACATTGCCCGGTATGCTGTCACTGTTGTTTTCATCTCTGTTTCCTGCTGTTCCCGTCACTCCGACTCCAACGTCTGCATTATATCCTCTGACTGATGCTGCCGCCATCGCCTCTGCCGTCTGTATTGAATAAACACCATAGGTCGCTATGACTTCTTCCGGAACTCCCTGACTGATTTTAGCCTCATTTGAATATGTGACAAAACTTCCATTCAGCACTGCCGAAGCTCCCTCCGTATCAGTAATCAGTGATGACAAAAGACCTCCCGTCATGCTTTCCATTGTTGATATCGTAATTTTTCGTGAAATAAGTTCTTTGGTGATGCATCCAAAAATTTTTCTTACTTCAATCTCTGTTTTAAGCATCATATGTTCCTCTTTCCATTCTGTCAGACGTCTGCCGCTTTACATCTGTCGTATTTCCGATATGGCTTTAATCATTCTGCAGACTGTTCATTAATTACCCAAACACCGCTTATCTGACCCTTAAGCTGTTCATAGCTCCACTTTACTGTACTTCTGTATACACAGAAAGGATCATTGACAAAAAATCCCTCATCATCGTATCCGTAAATCATAATGAAATGACCGCCTGCCGTAAAATCTCCGGCCTTGACACAAAGAACTGATACTCCTCCGTCATCTATACATTTCTTTATTTCACTTTCCCTGTTATAGGTTTCATGTGCACTGAGTCCGAATTCCTCTGCTCCGGCAACAATTGCATTCCAAAGCGTTCCAACACCGGTAACATAATATCCGTTGTCTGCCAGGAAATCCGCAACATCTTTCGGAGTAACATCCTCATGTTTAAGTGCAACTATCGCCATTGCCAATGATGTCGGACCGCACCCACTGACGGCAATTGTATTTACTCCGCCATAGAGTTCATACCCCCATCTTTCATCCCACTGTGTAAAAAGCGGAAATTCTTCGTTAAGTTCCTCCTCTGTAATTCTGTCCGATTCCGGCATAACCGCAATGTTCTGCAGCCTGTATGCATATCCCAAAGTATATCCCAGCATCTCCTCGTTGTTGGCAAGGTCAACTATAATCTCCTGGGGAATGTTTTCCAACTCACTGCAGATTTCCATATATCTTTCGTCACCTGCCGCTGCCTTTTCATAAAGAATTCCGGCAGCTTCTTCCAATGAAAGTTTCTCCGGTGCCGGAATATATTCCGCATTACTTTTAGTAATCTTTGTAACTTCAATCGGTTTCTTTGGTTCCTGCGGCCAGTCGATGACATATTCAGGAATATTGTATACCTCCCCGTTCTTATCAATTACGACATTTTCACCTACATATTTATCTTCAATATCGGGTTTCTCACTTACATTTTCACCCTGATTTATCACCTTATCCCGGTCTGTCACATGATTATATATCAGTGTAATCAGTCCTGCCGCCAAAATAAGCACAATAATTACAGACATTACAAGTCTTGCTTTTCTGATTTTTTCTTCACGTTTAAAAAAAGATTCAAGAAACCACTTTTTCTCCGCTGATTCTGCTGCCTTTTCCAGCTCATCAAGGTTGTCAATGTCCACATTCCCATCATTTTTCTCTACATCATGAGTTGCTTTATTATCTGTCTCAGACGTCTCAATTGCCTCGGTTTCCGATTCTTCTTCTCTTATAGGTTCTGCTTCCTCTTCAACCATTAATCCTCTCGTTTCCTCAAGCTTCTCTTCGTCTAAATTTTTTTCTTCCATACACTAACCCAATTCCTTTATTGCCGATATTACTTTTTCATACTCCGAAATCACCGAATTTACCAGTCTTTCATCAGCAGGCTCCCCACATCCCCTAAGCTGTTCCGTCAGCTCGGATGATGCCTTATAGAGTCCGCCGAATCCGAGATTTGCACTTATTCCCTTAAGAGTATGAACAAACCTGAATGCCTCCGTCATATCATTTCTTCCCAGAGCAGCCTTTAAATCGTTAAAAGTATTATCTCCGGAAAATTTTAAAACAAACTTCTCAACAAGCTCTTCTTTTATAAAACGTTCCGCTACGTCATCATAATTACCGTCAACTTTTGCATATAACTCCCTAATTGTCATTTTCCCTCCATTACAAACAAACTCCTGACATTCCCTACATTCAATGCAAGGAGTTTACTTATCATTGTATATTTACATAAAATTCATTTATCATTGACATTATACATTTTCCGTCTCAAGACGGCAACCCGAAACTATACCATTCTAAAAAGCACCCGAGAGTTTCTGTTTCGGGAAAACAGAATTTCCCGGAAATAAAATAAAGACGGAAGGCATCAGTCTGCTTTCCGTCTTTATAAACCATAAAATTAAGATAACATTTCTGTATCCATACCGTTTTTTGCCGCTTAACCGGTCTTATTAATCTATTTCCTTGGCCTTGATACGTCTCATGTAATCTTTTGTTTCGTTAGCAACAACTCCGCTTAATGCGAGTACTGCAATAAGGTTTGGAATTGCCATAAGTCCATTAAATATATCAGCTATTGTCCAAACCGCACTTACTGTCATGTATGGTCCAATGAATACGCAAAGAATGTAAAGCCATCTATATGGTTTAACAAACTTTGTTGTTCCTGTGAGGTATTCAAGACATCTTTCAGAATAGAAATCCCATCCGAGAATTGTAGTAAAAGCAAAGAATACAAGACAAACCATAAGGATAAATGATGCAACATAATTAGGGAAAGGAAGTCCCATCTGGAATGCCTTGGTAGTTACCGCAACACCTTCAAGACCCATATCCCATGCTCCTGTAATTACAATTGCAAGACCTGTCATTGTACAAATGATAACAGTATCAATAAATGTTCCTGTCATTGATACAAATCCCTGACGTACACATTCATTTGTCTGTGCTGTTGCAGCTGCTATAGGAGCACTTCCGAGACCTGCCTCATTTGAGAAAATACCTCTTGCGATACCTTTCTGCATTGCAACAATCATTGCTCCAACCGCACCGCCTGCTGCTGCACGAAGACCAAATGCGCTTTTAACAATTGTAACGATTGCCGCAGGAACTTTGGTGATGTTGCAGAAAATAACAAGAAGTCCTGCAATAACATAAAGGGCGGCCATGAAAGGAACTACAACCTGTGCAACCTTTGAAATTCTCTGAAGCCCGCCGATTACAACAAGTGCCACGCATAATGTAAGAATAAGACAACAGATTACAACTGTCCATGAATATGTATTTCCAAAGAGTTCAACCGTCCATGTGTTTTTAGGATCGAAAAAGTTGTTTACCGCCGATGCAATACCATTTACCTGTGTAAATGTACCGATACCAAAGAGACCAACGCCTACACCAAAGAATGCAAATATTTTTGCAAGCCACTTCCACTTAATGCCCATTCCTTTTTCAATGTAATAGAAAGGTCCTCCTATAACGTGTCCATCTTCAGCAACCTGTCTGTATTTAACCGCCAAAAGACATTCTGCATACTTTGTTGCCGTTCCGAGAAGGGCTGCAAGCCACATCCAGAAGAGTGCTCCAGGTCCTCCGGCTACAATAGCTGTTGCAACACCGACAATATTTCCTGTACCGATTGTTGCAGAAAGTGCCGTACACAGTGCCGCAAAACTGCTTACTTCTCCTTCCGTTCCGCTCTTTTCATTCTTTACAATATAACGAAACGCTCTTCCGAGGTTTACAAACTGTGTTCCTCTGAGACGAATCGTAAGAAAAATTCCTGCCGCAAGAATGAAGATAATGAGGGGCAGTCCCCATACAAAATCATCAATTTTAGTTAATACGCTGCTTATCTGTTCAAGCATAACTACTCCTTTTCCCCGGTTTACCGGAATGCAATTTGTTGACTAAAAAAAGGCATATTCCCTGCGGAATATGCCAATCAAATCATAACAAAAGGAGACAGTACAAACTGTCTTATATATATTAAACTCTGTCCTTTTGCCTGAGAGATTCAGTAAATTCCACCTTTGCCCCTTCGGCCCTTATTTAAATAAGCGTCTCCAGAGTGTGATTCATGTTCAGTCTTAATTCCTTTCGGAATGCCTGAGAGTTTTACTCCTTCGGAGGATAAATATCCGTTTCCTGAACACTTCAACTCACACATATCATTCAATTTTCAATCAACGTCTAATATGCTATCACTTTTTATCAAAAGATTCAAGCCATAATTTCACACTTTTTTTATTTTTCGACAGTTTTCCTTATCGAGAACGGTTTTTCGTTTTTCATGTATGTGTCCCACACATTCATGCGATCTTTTTCATCTATCTGACGTATTACCCTTGCAGGAACCCCCGCCACTAAACTGTTTGGAGGGACGTCTCTTGTAACAACCGCTCCTGCCGCAACCACACTGTTTTCTCCTATTGTTACCCCACCGCATATCACTGCACCCGAACATATCCAACATCCGTCCTTTATTGTAATCGGTTCTGAATATTCAAGGTCATGCCTTCCGTCCGGATAGTCTGCATTACATCTCTCTTCTGCAATAAGCGGATGATTAGGAGTTGCCAACGTCACATTAGCTCCAAGCCAGACACTATTCCCCAAGGTTATCGGCGAAACATCCAGAAGAACACAATTATAGTTCATGAAACACTCATTTCCGACATGGATATTTACCCCATACTCACAATAAAGCGGAGCAAACACACCAAGTCCTTTTCCCTTTGCTGACGGAATAAGCTTTTCAAGTGCTTTCTGTTTAGCCTTAACTCTTCTTACCGGAATTCTGTTAAATCTGTCACATCTTGAAAGTCCCTGCATATGTTGCTTTGCAATGTCCTGACTTGCCGAATTATACAGTCTTCCGCTTATCATACGGTCCCATTCATTCACTCTTTTTGCCATTTGTATTCTCCTTACATACTTTTTCTTACAGTCCTTCAAAGCCGCTATCTTCAGTATTCTTACCCCGGCTGAAAATACAATAACTAATTATCTCTTCAAAATCAATGTAATTAACTACACCTCTTTGTGGTTTCTTCTTCTATCCACTTAATCCAGTCCTTATAATACTTTGCATAAAGATGTACCCCGTCTCCCGTCATGTCTGCCTGAAGATTTCCGAATCCATCATCAAAAATCGGATTAACATCAAGATAAAAACAGCTCTTATCATCAGCAAAGCCTGAAATTGCAGTATTAAATCGATTTATTGCAGCATTGTTTTCCACATCACTTGCTTCTGAAGCCCTCTTTGAAACGTGAAGATTTGCTTCTACAAAAATAACTGCATCAGGCTGTTTTTCTCTTATGCTTTGCAGCAGCGAAGCATATTTTCTCACCGTTGTATTAAAATCATAACCAAGCTCGTTAATTCCCAGCATTACATATATTTTTCCGTATGTTTTTTTTCCGAGCAATGTATCAAGATTAACTTCCCCGACTCCGTCAACACTGATTTCCTGCTTATTTACATTATAAACACTCATTCCCACGGAACAGTAAAAATCCGTATCCTTTATTCCAGAGTATTCCTTTATTCCCACTGTTCTTGAATCACCTATAAACAGTGTTTCATTATTGCTTACATAAACTTTGTCACCACTGTACTCCGGAACCGGAGTTAAAGTTGGTGCCGGTGTCTCTGTCGGCACAAATTTATTTTCCGGTACAGGTGTTTCTGTCGGCATAACATCATCGTTTACCATTTCAGTAGGTTCTGCCGATACCTGCGGCTCATCCGTCAGCATCGGTGTAACACTTGCGGATATCTCCCCTTTTGTCACTTCCGGAATTACTTCCGCATCGGCTTTCCCCGATGTGGCCACTCCGTAAATATCACTGAAATCATAATCATCAAGCGAATAGTCCGTCTGCGGCTTTTCTGTTTCTTCCGGTTTAAGCCTGTCGTATGCAAACACTGCAATAACCGCCATTATAAGAAAAACAGCAGTTAAAAAATTTTGTTTCCTCATATCCATATTTTCAAACCAATCTTTTTAAATTTCTTGCCATTCTCTGATTTCATCAAATCTCTCATATTTTATCCGTGCATCAAACGTATATATACGTCCGAAACGGTCCGACAATTTCCTTTTAAAACCGATAATATAAAAACGGATCATCAAGCCCCCGGCACATACAATACAGACTTCCTGCAAAAATCAACGTCAAGAGCACAAAAATAACTCTCCTGTTTCCGATGGCTTTTAGCTTTCGATACGGAAATTCCGTGGAGAAAAGCAATCCAATAACTAAAAATATTCCATAATCTTTAAGATATTTAAGATAGTCATATCGAAATACCGACCAGATTTCCTGACTGCCAAACGGAAAAAGTTTTCTGAAAAAAACACCCAGCTGCTTTATGTCTTCAATCGCAAAAACCGCCCATGTAAGAGGTATCAGTACTATCATGTACATATGCCCAAAAAACGGATGGTTTTTAAAAAAACGCCCCGTAAAAAGTTTTTCAATCACGATTATCAGAAAGATGGCAAAGCCCCAAAGCATGAAATTATAACCTGCTCCATGCCAAATTCCGGTTAACATCCAGACCGCAAAAATATTTCTGATCGTTTTCAGACCACCTGCTTTATTTCCACCCAAAGGTATGTAAACATATTCCCTGAACCACAAGCCCAGCGTTATATGCCATCTTCTCCAAAATTCAGTCATCGTAAGACTTGTATAAGGATGATTGAAATTCTTTGGAAGTTTAAATCCAAGCATTTCGCCTAAACCGACTGCCATAAGCGAATATCCAAAAAAATCAAAATAAATCTGAAAAGTGTATGCAATAAGAGCCATCCATGTAAGAGGTGTTGATATGCTTTCAAATCCGATTGCACCAACCCGACTCCAAAGCTTTCCCAAAGGATTTGCCAGTAAAACCTTAAGACCCAGGCCAAAAACAAAAACCCCCATTCCGTGAAACATCATGTTTATGCTTATCTGACGTTTTGAAAGTTCTTCCTTGACCTGAGAGTAGGTTACTATAGGTCCTGCAATAAGCTGTTCAAACATCGATATATATACTGCATATCTTAAAAGACTTTCCTCCGCTTTTACTGTTCCTCTATATACGTCAATAATATACGAGACGCCCTGAAAAGTATAAAATGAGATTCCTATCGGCATCACGATTTCAAATATCCTGTCAAATCCCGGTATCAATTTTGCCATCTCTCCGGTTATAAATCCCGAATACTTAAGAAATCCGAATGTAATCATGTGAAAACATATCCCGATTCCAAGAATAGACTTTTTCTTTTCCGGATATTTCTCAATTCCGATTCCAACATAAAAATCAATAAATATGCTTAAAACAAACAGCATAAAATATGCCGGCATTTCCACCGTGCCGACAAAATAAAAAACAAGACTCCCCAAAAGAAGTATAAAATCCCTGCACTTCGCGGGCAATATATAATATCCTGCAAAAAACACAGGCATAAATATGCATATAAATTTTAAACTGCTGAAAACCATTATTATTCCGTCCTTAAAGCGTATAAAACAGCCGTCAACGCACTTTTTGCATGACTGCTGTTTCATTTGCATTTTACATCCCTTCGTTTTCAAAGGTATTACTATATACTTAAGAATTTCTTACGATATTGTCTCAGTTTTTATTTTGTTAAGACATTTTTTAACAAGCGGTAAAAAAACCCTTTTTCCGGTTCAAAAACCACAATTTCTCCATCCACAAAAAACATTCTATATAAATACACAAGAATAAATACCGCCCCTGCCGTATACATTATTCCAAAATACACTTTTGTGTTCATTCTTGAGCGTAAAAAAAACAGAGCAATCACCATCGGCGGCATAAAAAAAAGAGGATGAAATTCAAAAGCAATCCTAAAATCACATTCTAATACCGCAGACCAGGCTCTCGACATTCCGCACCCTGCACATGAAATTCCTGTAAAAAACTTTATCGGACACGTTATTCCGACCGATTCCATAACAAGATAGATTATGGCTATTATAAAAACTGGTTTTATAGCAGCTCCTACAGTTTCTTTATACTTTCCTCTGTTCATATCATCCATCCCAATCCCGGCTTCCCCTCCGCTGCACTTCTTAATGATGCGTCATCCAAAACTTTTCACATTAACCCTTATCCACAAATCACACTGCCGTGGGGTGTAACCATAGCTGACCGAATCATTATATCATATGTATTAATATTTACAACAAAGTGATTTCCCGGAAAAAAGGGCAAAAAAATTCCGGATACCGATGCACCGGCGGAAACAACCGCCGACGCTTATGTAGTGCCTGCCTCTTAGATGTATCGGCAAAATACACAATCCCGGTAACCGGAACACTTATCAGTCTTGTTTTTTCGTTTTATTCTCGCTCTTGTTTCTATAACTTTCCTAACGAAAAAACACATAAACATGATTAGATTGAAAATTTTCTGAGATTTGATAACCTGACATTTGTCATTCAGGTTATATAATGTATACACTAATTTTTTATATTTTTCAAGTGTTTTTGTGACGAATTTATAATTTTATTTGAAATTCATCTACCGCATGTGATAAATTGCATTTTGTTCATTTTGATTTGCATTCTGTCACCATACATCCTAATTATCTTGTGATAAAATGTCGTTTTTTTACAGACTGTTTTATTCTCCCCTTAACAGTCTGTCAAAGAATACCGCAAGTGCCTTCTCCGTATCTGTTGTATTCCGGAACGATTTAATTTTCGATATATCAAAGAGAATACATCCGCAGTGGCCTTTAAAGGTCGGAAAACATATGATATCAAGATATGTATCAATTTCCGCTCTGTAATCTATTATTTTCAAAGTTTCCCCGAATAAAATGGCTCTCTCGTATGATCGCAACCATTTTGAATCCATATTTGAAAACAGATTACCGATTGTATTTCCGATTATTGACTCCAAAGGAACCTTTTCCAACTCTGCAAGTGCCTGATTTCCATAACGAAATACCCAGTCCAAAGCATGGTATTCGTCATCAAACACCATCTCTATATCTGCAAAAGCTATCGGCATATTATCAAATACCTTATAATACTCGTGGTATTCCTCATCCGTCTCCGGAATATCTTCTGCCGAGAAACTTCTTATGATTTCCTGCTGTCTGCTTTGAAACTCTCTTAAAATCTCTTTCTTATTCCTTACGGCATATTCCAATGATTCACCGTTACTAAGATTTATCTTATCTGTTATATCATGAATTGCAATTACTGAAACCAGGCATCCCCTCTTCACCTTTATGAAGTTATTTCCCAAAAGCTTCTCAAGTTCCGTCAGGGTCATTCTCGTCTGATAAACTTTGTCGTGAAGCACATGGATATATGCCGAATTTCCATTCATCAAAACATATAGAATCGACTTTATGTCAATCTTAATTTCTTTTTTGTCGGAGTTTATCTTAATAAAATCTGACTTCTGCATATTCGCTCTCCCACCTTTTAATTCTTCACAAAATGTTAGCATAATTGTTACAGAATATCAACAATTCCTTACCTTTTGTCACAAATTCAGTCAGCAATCCCACGTTTATCCGTTGATGCCTTTAATTTATTGTACATATTTTAAAAAGACTTTTTTCATAATCCTTCACAAAATATCTTATATTTTTCCGTCCTTTTTCTATAATGGTATGTCCTTCTGCCTCTAACAATTTCTTTTGAGCCGCCGTGCCTCCCGGATATTTATCATTTAATTCACCATCTGACTTCAACGTTCTCCAGTATGGTGTTTTATCATTGTCACGCTGATAACTGGCCCATGCTGCAATTGACACAAATATTCCCGCTGTCATCGGTTCAGTAAAATCTGCTTCATTTAAATCCGCAAAATATTCTCTTATCTTACTTACTGTTATAACCTTTCCGAATGGTACCTGTTTCATTACTGTGTCATAAGCACCTGGTGGTGCAAAATACATTTTATTTCCACCATACCTTGCAATTGTTTTTTCATCCGTAACAATTTGAATTTTCGGCATGTCTTTATCATCATGAAGCATTGCATTAAAGTCTTTTTTATCTTCTTTTGCCATTTTATCATCTCCTGTTTTTCTTTATTTTACCATATCGTCTCAAAACATACCATAATCCCGGACTACTATCAACATTTTCATTTGTGCCGCTCCGACCGGAAACATCAAGCCGGATATACTGATTCCTGTTCACATTAAATCAATGATCATTTTTGCAGACTTCTGGGTGTGTTTGAGGCTTTTACCTATTAGATTGCGACCATGGCGTGCAAACAAAAGAAACTCACCCTTAATTTAGGTGAGCTTCTTTTGTTAAAATTAAATTATATGTTTTTAGTATGCTGGAATAGTAATTCTTGCGGTCCATGTACCACTCTTACCATTTTGATCCCACCAGCTTCCACTAACAGGAAGTGATGTTTGATTTGTAGTGTTTACCGGTACTGTAAGCCATCCCGAATATGCTGTTTGTGTACGTGTTCCCGTATAAGAAGAAGTCCACGTACTGCTATTACAAATCGTTACACTTCCAGTATTCGAATCACCACAGATAGCATTAAAATACTGTCCGTAACCATACCTTCCATTTGAACTTACAAATGTATTCGTCCAAACCGCACGAACCTGAATGCTATTTGCCGTTCTGTTCTGATACTCAAGTACAATATTATAATTTATATAAGTATAATTACTCTTTTTCCACCACGAACCACTGGCAACAGACTGTGATGTAGAAACAGCCGTTGGTGTATATGTAAATGTAATCTTCTCGGTCTTTGTAGAATTCCAATTAACAGTCAATGGACCAGGCGTATTATATCCCGCGATTTCCGGTGCATAAACAACATTAGTTGTTCCAAATTTATAGGTAACAGTTGTTTTTCCTAATTCAGTACCATTACTCGAAACGTACACAACATTATAAGTATAGCTATTTGCTGTTGCCGTTGCATAAATATCTGAAGATGTAACATTTCCGGTGACTGTAATTGATGTTTTACCTTTATTACTGATACTATATCCTGTATTAGCTGTATAGGTTATACTTAATACATCTCCGTAATATATTGCTGCTCCGCTACTTAAAGTCCCCGTTGCTGCCCCCTTATTTGGTGAACTGGTCCTCTTTACAGTAATCGAACAATTAGCAGCATTATTCCAACTTGCTTTGAATGAACCAACATCTGCTGTAGCATAAATATCCGCAGATGTAACATTCCCAGTAACTGTAATTGATATCTTACCATTACTGCTAATACTATACCCTAAACTTGCAGTATAAGTTATACTTAAAACATCTCCATAATATATTGCTGCTCCACTGCTTAAAGTACCTGTTACCGCTCCCTTATTTGGTGAACTGGTTCTCTTTACGGTGATACTGTAACCGGTGCCATTTTTCCAACTCGCCGTATAAGAATTTACTGCCGCCGTTGCATATATATCTGAAGATGTAACATTTCCGGTAACTGTAATTGACGTCTTACCATTACTGCTGATAGTACAACCAGTATTGACAGTATAAGTTACACTAAGCACATCTCCATAATATATTGCTGCTCCACTGCTTAAAGTACCTGTTACCGCTCCCTTATTTGGTGAACTGGTTCTCTTTACGGTGATACTGTAACCGGTGCCATTTTTCCAACTCGCCGTATAAGAATTTACTGCCACCGTTGCATATATATCTGAAGATGTAACATTTCCGGTAACCGTAATTGAGTTCCTTCCTTTGCTACTAATAGTGTATCCTGTATTTACTGTATATGTTATGCTAAGCACATCTCCATAATATACACTGCTGCAAGCTCATTTTCTCCCTTAGAACCGATACTCCATTCATATGTGTAATTACAATATACTTTCTTTGCACTGTAGAATACGCACTCTTTTTCATATCCTACAAGTGTGTTTCTAAACTCATTCAATATCATCGTCGAAGATAACAAAATAGGACTAGTATTACTTTCATTATCCATAAACACTGAAATATCAGCAAAGTCAGCTTCTCCAAAATTATTTACAACTAAATCGTTATAACGGATATCTGCAGAAACATCTTCTTCCGAAACATCAAAATCAGAAATATTACTGAAATATTTACCACTATAATCAATCGAAGTGTTTCCCGTGGTAATAACATAAGCTACCGGAACCTCAATAGCCAATGGCAACCTTTTTGAATCAGTATAATAGTTACTGTACTGGTTTAGAAACAAACACGCCTTAGCCTGTTCTGTATCTAAAATCCCCTCAACACTTTGAGCATCGTCGAGTAAAGAGTCACTCAGTTCCGTACTTTCAAACAAATCAGGAAGCTCTCCATTTTTTGCCGCTGCCTCTATCACTTCAACATAGATTTCGCTTGGGATAGGTCGTAATTCTATCGTTACATCCGGAAAGTTTTCTTTAAAATCATCAGCAACAAATTGCATTGCCTCATGCTCTGACGAATTTTCATCGACTGAATACCAAACACTGATTGTCGCCTCTTCAAGTTTCTCTACTTCCATCTGCTTCCTATACTTACGTGAAACCATTCCCAAGCAGGAAATCAAAACAATAAAAGTACAAGCAATGCTTATAAATCTTCTTGCTTTTCGTAATTTTTTTTCTTTTGATAGCGTAACAATCCTCTTTTTTCCATTTACGGCTAAAAGGAACTCATCAACCTTTTTAAAGCGCATATGAATATCAATGGCTAACGCTTTCATAATTGCGTTACTTAAATTCTCGTCAATAGAATTGTCCATATAAGCTGGCGAAATAGTTGTATCCTCTATTTTTCGGTTTGTAGATTCATCCGGTTTTACTCCGGTAATCATCATATAAAATGTAGCTCCCAAAGAATATACATCTGTCCAGGGTCCGATATTCTTACTATTATCATACTGTTCTGCAGGAGAATATCCTGGTTTTAAAGTTATATCAACAACTTCCGTCGAACCATCTCTTAATTTTGCTGCTCCAAGATCCATTAACTTAACTTTAATTTCCTTTCCATTACAAAGAAAAATATTATCTGGTGCAACATCACAATGAGTTATTCCTTCCTTATGGAGTGAGTTCAATGCATTACCAACTTCATTGATTATCATCGTAGCAAAATCAACATCAATTCTTCCCCCATTGTTCGATATATATTCACTCAAAGACATCCCTTGCAGGAGTTCCATCACAATATAAGCTGTATTATTTTCTTCGAAGAACTCAAACACATTAGGTATACTTCGGTGCGAACCGAATTTAGCCATCGTTCTGGCTTCTGCAAGAAAACGCTGCTTTCTATATTCAAATTCATCCTTACTCTTTTTAGTAACCATCAATACTTTCGTTCCTGGCACCCTGGTTACCAACCGACTTACAAAAAACTCTTTAACTGCAACAACTGTTTCTAATTTTTGATCCCACGCTTTATATACAATACCAAAACCACCGGCTCCTACTGCCGTTCCTATAATATATCGATTATAAAGTACAGTTCCCGGAGTAAGATGGACCGGTTCTACTGGCTCAATTTTTTTACTCTGCCCACAATATGGGCAAACATAATAATTTTCATCATATTTATTAAAACAGGAAAAACACTGATTCATAGTTTTAACTCCTCTTTACATATACTGTTCCCATGAAAAATCAGTCCCGCATAATGGTATAAATATCAATTTTGTTGCACCTATCTCCAACGTATCTTTTGCCTTCAGAATTTCTGAGCCATTTACAAACGAATCATTTAGATATATTAGACCATCTGAATTACCTGACTGCAGATAAAACTCCCTTCTCTTGGGTTCATAAATAATTGTTGCATGATTTTCTCTTGATACTCCATTATCCAATCCAAGCACTATCTTATTTCCCTGACTACGTCCTATTGTATTTTTACCAACATATATCTGGAAACTTTCTCCAAAATGAACTCCAGATATTGCAACTAACCAGCCAACCACCGGCTCACAGTCTTTTTTCGACACATCATTTTCAGTAGGATTCCCCTGATTTGTCATGGCATTAAAATAACTGAGAGTCTTACCTTCATCCATAGCTGAAACTCTTTGTACCGCCACAGAAAGAGGCTCAGATATCGTTTTTTTCTTTACAATATCAGGTGTATTTTCCATCGCAAACATCGACATTGTTTTTTCATCATCAATACCATCAAAAAAACGTTCGGTAACTTCATTATGAATTGCTGACGATACCGGTTGAGTTTCACTGCCCTTTGCGTAGTTATTTTCCACGGTCATAGGTACTACATTAGATTGACTCTTTTTTTCTCTTCTAAACAACCCCAAGCCCTTATTTCTTTGCTTTTCATTTTTTACAATTACAGTTGATTCTTCCGTCACATTATTCAATTGACCGCAATGAGGACATCTGTCATACGTTTCGGAATCGTACCAGTGTCCATTTTTACATCTCACAGCTTTCATATTGTATTCTCCAACTATTTAATTTTTATCAAAAAGACAGTCATATTATCTCGTCTCTTATTGTTCTCAGCAGCCTTTTTTCTTGCAGAGAACTCCATCATCTGAAGTGATGTTTTTACATCATTACCCATACTAAGGATATTTGCTATTTCCTCATCATTCAGAATTCTATACAAACCATCCGAACAAATCAGTATCTGATCACCTGATTTAAGTTTTAACGGCTCTTTGTTATAGTCAACGAGGTCTAATGTTCCTATTCCAAGATAATTTACTAATGCATCTCCATGTTCCTGTCCTTGAAGAAATTCTTCCTCAGATATTTCACCGGCAAAACTCTTTTCTTTAAGAACCGTATGATAGTTTTGATCTTTGGTAATTTGTATAAATTCGTTTTTTCGGCAAATATATAAACGACTATCACCCACCGAACTCCAATAGAGCATACCATTTGTTTGACCACTTTTAAGTATCATGAAATCTTAGACAGCTTCTCAAGTTGTGTACGTTTCAACTCCATTGAAGAATGAACATATGTATTTAGTGTAACCCCAACACTGGAATGACCTAGAATTTCACTAAGTGACTTGATATCAACACCTGCTTCAACACATCTTGTTGCAAATGTATGTCTAAGTACATGATAATTTACATGTTCAATCCCACATTCTTCAAGCAATTTATGATATCTGTATTCATATGTTCGGGGACTAATAAACCCGATATTTTCTGATATTACATAATTCGATGATGAAATATTGTAAATTTTTTCTAATATTGGCAATAGATTAGATGAGATAGGAATATCTCTAACAGATGATTGCGTTTTCGGCACATCAATAATTAGTTTCGTTACTGTTTTACGTTCTTTTTCTAAATTTCTGACTCTTGCAACTGTATGCCTTATTCTTATTATTTTCTTTTTGAAATCCACATCATTCCAAGATAATGCACATACTTCACCAATTCGAAGCCCAGTATATAAAGAAATTAGTATTCCTGCTTTTGTCGGATTTAAATTACTATATAAATATGTTTCTAATCTTTTTTGTTCTTCCACGCCTAGTACTGTCATTTCTCTTTTTTGACTTGCAGGCTTAAGAATTGGCGTTTTTAGTGGTAAGCATATTTGTTCAGCAACCGCAAACTTTATTGCAGAATTTATTACTAACATAATACTCCTTACATAAGAAGCTGATAAGCCTCCTGTGTTTTTCAATCGTCCGTTTTGAAGTTTTTGAGTAAGAAAATTATTTATTACTGTTGATGTAATTTTTGACATTTTTTTATTTCCAAGTTCTGGTATTATTTGAGCATCTATAAGACTTTGGTACTTGTTTATTGTTCCTCCCTTCAACCGTACCCTGTTGTTTTCCATCCATCTCTCTAATACTTCACCAAAAGTTATTTCTGGAAAAGATGTTCTTTCATACTTGGATGTTGCTTTTACAACTTCAGCCAACCTTATTTTTACTTCACGATATGATTTGGCGTATATAGAACCATACATGATACTACCATCCGTTTTTCTGCCTTTCTTATATCGCCCCTCCCAACGGCCATCTTTTCTCTTGTGAATGTTATCGCCCCGTTTTGACATGTCTATTGTCTCCTTTCATCTTTTTGTAAATCCTTGTTAATAAATTCTTCACTACATAAAAAATACACATATGTTGATGAATTATCTTTTTTGATTCACTTATTATCTTTGACCACTGATATAGACCACTTTCATCAGATAATCCCCAAAACTCTACATACAATGTGGTGATTATTTCAAGAAAATCCTTTTTAGAGTACTTAAAATTATACTTAACTGGTTGTTTTTTGATGTATATAATGTTATAATATTTAAAAATATATAGTTTATTGCGTGGTTAAGAACTAAATGTTCTACGTAGTTCTTCTGCTGATTTTCTATTTTGAAATCAATTTTTTAATATAAATCATGACCACCGGCTAAGCCGGTGGTTTTATTTTCGCCCTATAAGGTCTCGTTTTATTTCTTTTGCTTTATCGGTTCACCCATAACCCCAAGATACAAATCCAGCTGAGTGTTTCCATTCCAAACTGTGAGCGAAGCAGAAAATACACCCCCACCGCCACACCACAGGCAAGGACAGAAAAAAATGAACTCTTTTAGTGACAGTCCCAAAAACATACTTTCCGTGTAATCCCGAATCCCCTTATTTATCTTAACTTCCATTCATAGCACCTCCTTTTTAAATAAAAAAATCGTCACTCGTTACGAAGTGACGATTTGTGTATTTGATATTCTGTTTTAACGGATAAGCCAAATGTAATCTTTACGACAATCAAGGATATAATCCACATAAACCGTATCATCTTGGATTTGATAAAGGACAATAGTCCACTTCGCAACAAACATCTTATGATATTTGTTTGTCGGTATATACGCTTCTTCA
>CAZNGY010000013.1:0-43007 GCA_964572955.1 uncultured Lachnoclostridium sp. | reverse complement strand
CTTCACATCCCGCAATTTTTTCGAAACTTCTTAAAACTGCATCATTGTAGAAGGTGCCACCCTGAACAACTATATTATTTCCGAGCTCGGATGCATCTGCAACTTTAATTACTTTGTAAAGAGCATTTTTAATTACCGAGTAAGCAAGACCTGATGAAATGTCGGCTACGGTTGCCCCTTCTTTTTGAGCCTGTTTTACTTTTGAATTCATGAAAACTGTGCAGCGTGTGCCGAGATCAATTGGATTTTTTGCGAAAAGTGCAATTTTTGCAAAGTCAGCAACTTCAAAATCAAGACTTTTGGCAAAAGTTTCAATGAATGAACCACATCCGGAAGAACATGCTTCATTAAGCTGTACGCTGTCAACAGTACCGTTTTTTATTTTGATGCATTTCATATCCTGACCGCCGATATCAAGAATACAGTCTACGGTTGGATCAAAGAAAGCGGCAGCATAGTAATGAGCAACAGTTTCAACTTCTCCTTCGTCAAGAAGAAGGGCAGATTTTACAAGGGCTTCACCATATCCGGTTGAACATGAACGTACAATCCTTGCGCTTTCAGGAAGCTTGGAATAAATATCCTTGATTGCTTTAATGGTAGTTTTTAAAAGACTTCCATTGTTATTTGAATAGAATGAATAGAGAAGAGTGCCGTCTTCGCCTACAAGAGCAAGTTTTGTAGTAGTTGAGCCGGCATCAATTCCGAGGAAACAGTCACCCTCGTAATTCTCAAGTGAACCCTTTTTTACAGTGTGACGGTTATGTCTTTCGGTGAATTCATCATATTCCTGTTCATTTTTAAAGAGAGGTTCAAGACGGTTTACCTCAAATTCCATATGAATACCCTTGCTGAGCTGTTCCTGCATTCTTGAAAGTTTAAATGTACTTTCACCGGTACTTGTCATTGCGGAACCTATTGCAGCAAAAAGATGAGAATTATCAGGATCAATTATATGTTCATCATCAAGTTTTAATGTTCTTATGAAAGTATTTTTTAATTCCGTAAGAAAATGAAGCGGTCCGCCGAGAAAAGCAACGTGACCCCTGATTGGTTTTCCGCAGGCAAGTCCGCTTATTGTCTGATTGACAACTGCTTGGAAGATTGAAGCGGAGAGGTCAGGCTTTGTGGCACCTTCATTTATTAATGGTTGAATGTCGGTTTTTGCAAAAACACCACATCTTGCTGCAATCGGATAGATTGCCTGATAGGACTTTGCATATTCGTTAAGACCGGCAGCATCGGTTTTGAGAAGACTTGCCATCTGATCTATAAATGAACCTGTACCGCCGGCACAAATTCCGTTCATACGCTGATCAATTCCATTTGTGAAGTAGATTATCTTGGCATCTTCGCCACCAAGTTCAATTGCTACGTCGGTTTGTGGTGCGTAATATGTAAGAGCTGTTGAAACGGCTACAACTTCCTGAGTAAATGGAACATCAAGATGTTTGGCAATTGTCAGACCCCCGGAACCCGTAATTACGGCAGATACGCTGGCATCACCGATAGAATCTATAGCTTTTGTTATAAGATTGCCTAATGTAGCTTGTATATTGGCAAAATGTCTTTCATAATCAGAAAAAAGTATGTTTTTTTCCTCATCTATGATCGCAACTTTTACTGTTGTTGATCCAATGTCTATTCCAAGAAATAACTTATTTTTCAAAAAAACTAACCTCCTAAAAAACACAGTTAGTTGAATTATACGACAAAAACTGATATGTTTCAATGATTTATATATTAAATAAGTAGAAAGTCTGTAAAAAAATATAGTTCTGTGAATGTTGTAATTAGACTGACTATGGTTTATACTTATTCAGAAAAAACTAAACTTATTACCGGAGGATGAATATGCAGGATAGAGCAAAGAAAAAAGTATCTGTAGTCAGTCAGGAAGCACTTGCTGACGGAATATACAGTATGTGGATAAAGGTTGATGAGAATGTTAATAATGCAAAGGCAGGACAGTTTGTATCATTGTATACGAATGATCCGTCAAAACTTCTGCCACGCCCGATAAGTATATGTGACATAAACAGAGAAGAGGGAATGCTCAGGCTGGTATATAGAGTAACCGGTGAAAATACAGGAACAAAACAGTTTTCATGTCTGAAAGAAGGCGATGAAGTCTCAGTTCTTGCACCGCTTGGAAACGGATATGATTTGGATAAACTTCTTTGTGGATCTAAAGAAAAAAAGATATGTGTAATTGGAGGCGGAATAGGAATCCCACCTATGCTTGGTCTTGTGAAGGAAATAAAGAGGGTAAGACCTGAAACAGCAGTTAAGGTAATCCTCGGATACAGAGACAAAAATACTTTTTTGGCAGAAGAATTTGAAAATTATTGTGAAGTTTTTTATTCTTCCGACAATGGAGAGGTCGGTATAAAAGGAAATGTTATTGATGCAATCAGATATTACGGAATTGAAGCAGATCTGATTTGTGCATGCGGTCCTATGCCAATGCTTAGAGGTGTATGTGCATATGCAAAAGAAAAAAATATAGAATGTTATGTGTCTCTTGAGGAAAAGATGGCATGTGGTATCGGAGCATGTCTTGCATGTGTATGTAAAACAAAAGAAAAGGATGAACATAGCAGGGTAAACAACAAAAGAGTGTGTAAAGAGGGACCGGTATTTAATGCTGATGACTTGGAAATCTAATCGGATTGAGAAGTTTTAGTGTCGCTAAGGTATATGAATTATCAGAAATATGTCATAGAATTTAAGTTTCATAAAGATGTGATTCACAATGATACTACTTTGATAGAATATACATACTATATCTGTAGAATATAATTCTACAAACGTTGTCCACAGAAACAAACCTAAAAGGAGGAGTATATGATAAATACAAGCGTTGAATTTGCAGGTCTTAGATTTAAAAATCCGGTAGTAACGGCTTCCGGAACTTTTGGTTCGGGTATAGAATTTTCTGAATTTACTGATTTAAATAAACTTGGGGGTGTTGTAACTAAGGGAGTTGCGATAACACCATGGCCAGGAAATCCAACTCCAAGAATTGCCGAAACATATGGAGGAATGATAAATGCAATCGGACTACAGAATCCGGGAATTGATGTTTTCATGGAAAGGGATCTCCCTTTTTTGGATGGGTTTGATACAAGGAAAATCGTAAATGTATGTGGAAGGTCGACAGAAGATTATGTTGAGTGTGTTAAACGTCTTGCAGACAGCAGTGCGGAATTGCTTGAAATCAATATAAGCTGTCCGAATGTAAAGGAAGGCGGTATTGCCTTTGGCACTGATCCTAAGATGGTTTATGAAATTACTTCCGCAATCAAGAAGGTGGCTAAGCAGCCTGTTGTCATGAAACTTAGTCCTAATGTAACTGATATTACTGAAACTGCAAAAGCGGCAGAGGCCGGAGGTGCTGATGGACTTTCCCTTATAAATACGCTTACGGGTATGAAGATTGATATAAACCGAAGATGCTTTGCGGTTGCCAACAAGACAGGCGGAATGAGTGGACCATGCTTAAAACCGGTTGCTGTAAGAATGGTTTATCAGACTGCAAATGCTGTAAAGATACCTATTATAGGTATGGGTGGTGTTTCATGTTATGAGGATGCTATAGAGTTTATGATGGCGGGAGCAACACTGGTAAGTGTAGGAACAGCAAACTTTAATAATCCGCACGTTGCGGAAGAGATTGTAAGTGGTATTGAGCAGTTTATGATCAGAAATAAAATAGAAAATATTACCGATATTATCGGCTGTGTAAAATGATTGAGGTAAGACAGAAGTTAAAAATCAGCCGGATGCTAACTGATGTATAAAATAAATGTGAGTCGGCGGGGTAAATATAGGTATTTTGACATGATTTAACAGTACTGTGATATCTTGACAGGTTGAAAACAGAACGTGTTTATGATAGTATAAACGGGAAATTTAGGATATAACGTAAAAACAATATGCTTTAGAAGCTGAAATACAGGAGGTTTTATAAAATGGAACAGTACAAACAGGAATTTATTGAATTCATGGTTGATTGCGGAGTATTGAAATTTGGAGATTTTACGCTTAAAAGCGGCAGAAAATCCCCTTTCTTTATGAATGCAGGTGAATATGTTACAGGGTATATGCTTTCAAAACTGGGAGAGTACTATGCTAAAGCAATCCATGAGACATATGGAGATGATTTTGATGTACTTTTCGGACCTGCATACAAGGGAATTCCTTTAAGTGTTGCTACGGTTATTGCATATGACAGACTTTATGGAAAGCAGATAAAGTATTGCTCTGACAGAAAAGAGGAAAAAGATCATGGTGCAGATAAGGGAGGTCTTCTCGGCTATAAACTTAAGGATGGAGATAAGGTTGTAATTATAGAAGGTGTTACAACGTCAGGAAAATCAATAGAAGAAACATTTCCTAAGATAACAGGTGCTGCAAAGGTCGAAATTAAAGGACTTATGGTTTCATTAAACCGTATGGAAAAAGGTAAGGGAACAAAATGTGCGCTTGATGAAATTAAAGACACATACGGTTTTCCTACAGCGGCAATTGTTAACATGGATGAGGTTATTGAGTGTTTGTATAACCGAGAGATAAATGGTAAAGTGGTTATTGATGATGATATAAAAACGGCACTTGATGCATATTTTGGCCTTTATGGTGCAGAAAGATAGGATACGATTTAATATATGAGTGAAGAAGTATTAAGAAAATCTGATTTTTATTTCGATTTGCCACAGGAATTAATTGCACAGGACCCATTGACGGACAGGGCATCGTCAAGACTTTTGATAATGGATAAGGTCACGGGTAAAATAGAACATAAGTATTTCAGGAATATAACTGAATATCTTAAAGCTGGTGATTGTTTGGTGATAAATGACACAAAGGTAATTCCGGCAAGATTAATTGGTGAAAGAATTCACGATGTAAAGACAGGCAGCATGAATGTTAAAGGAGCTGCTGTTGAAATACTGTTGCTTAAAAGACACAGTGCTGATGTATGGGAAACTCTCGTGAAGCCGGGGAAAAAGGCAAGACCGGGGATGAAAATCAGTTTTGGGGACGGAAGACTTGAAGCGGAAATTTTAGAAATAGTGAATGAGGGAAACAGACTGGTCAGGTTTAAATATGATGGAATCTTTGAAGAAGTATTGGATTCACTTGGTACGATGCCACTTCCTCCATACATAACGCATGAACTTCAAGACAAAAACAGATATCAGACGGTATATGCAAAATATGAGGGCTCTGCAGCAGCACCAACGGCAGGTTTACATTTTACAAAGGATCTTCTTGAGCAGATTGAAAACATGGGTGTCAGAATAGCACATGTTACGCTGCATGTCGGTCTCGGAACATTCAGACCGGTTAAAGAGGATAATGTTTTAGATCATCATATGCACACGGAACATTATATTTTGAGACAGGAGGATGCCGACATTATTAATGAGACAAAGGCATCCGGAGGAAGGGTTATTTGTGTAGGAACAACGAGTACGAGGACTGTAGAAACATGTGCCGGTGATAATGGTATCGTGACAGCAGGAGAGGGAGATACCTCAATTTTTATTTATCCGGGTTATAAATACAAGGTTCTTGATGGGCTGATTACTAATTTTCATCTTCCGGAATCCACTCTTATAATGCTTGTTGCAGCACTTTGCGGAAGGGAAAATGTGTTAAATGCTTATAATGTGGCTGTACAGGAAAAATACAGATTCTTTTCGTTTGGAGATGCTTGCCTCTTTATATAAGCAGTAAAAAACTGAAGGCTTGTAATTCATTAAAAAAAATGGATTACAAGCCTTTTTTTTACAGGAAAGTTTGAATTAATGATTGTGAGTGTCCTTCACAGTTGTTGTTTATTGATGTAAAGAAAGAGAAAAGTGCGGCAGTTATTAAACTGCCGCACTTAATAAATTTTGTTTTCATATAAATCGGGATAATTGTTTTCCACTCTATATGTGGTATTTATTTATCAGTAATTTCCTTGTGAATTTCCTGAAGTGATTTAACACCAGTTTTACCATTTTCTTTCTGAACGTAGGCAATTCCCTTTCCGGTTGCTCTTGCAGCCGCAATTGTTGTAATATAAGGAATTTTAGCCTTAATAGCTGCTTTTCTGAGATAACTGTCGTCATGACCAGCCTTTTCTCCAAGTGGAGAGTTGATTATAAGATCAACATCTCCGTTTGTGATAAGATCAAGTACGTTTGGACGACCTTCATCAAGTTTATCAACTTTTACGGCATCAATGCCTGCATTTTGAAGTGTTTCGCATGTATGCTTTGTTGCAACAATTGAGAAACCGCAGTCCTTGTAAAGTTTAGCTATTTCAACTACTTCAGGTTTATCTTTTGAATTAACCGAAATTAATACGGTACCTGAAAGAGGAAGCTTTGTCTGAGTTGCTTCTTGAGCCTTGTAGAAAGCCTCTCCGTAGTATGTTGATAAGCCGAGAACTTCACCTGTAGAACGCATTTCAGGTCCAAGAACAGGATCAACTTCAGGGAACATGTTGAATGGGAACACAGCTTCCTTAACTCCATAATATGGAATGTTTTTTTCCTTAAGTTCAGGAACAGGAGATGGACGTCCTGTAAGTTCACGTGTGATGATGTCGGTTGCTAAAGGAACCATTCTTACATCACAGACTTTTGATACAAGGGGAACAGTTCTTGATGCACGAGGATTTGCTTCAAGAACATAAACCTTGCCGTTTTCAATAGCATACTGCATGTTCATGAGTCCTTCGACATGCATTTCCTCGGCAATCTTTCTTGTATATTCCTTGATTGTCTTAACGTTTTCATCTGTTATATGAACAGAAGGAATGATACATGCAGAATCTCCGGAATGTACGCCGGCAAGCTCTATATGTTCCATTACAGCAGGTACAAATGCATGAGTTCCGTCGCTTATGGCATCTGCTTCACATTCGAGAGCATGATTAAGGAAACGGTCAATAAGAATTGGTCTGTCTGGTGTAACACCTACGGCAGCAGCCATGTAATTCCTTAATGAATCATCATTGTATACAACTTCCATTCCGCGTCCTCCAAGAACATATGAAGGACGTACCATAACCGGATAACCGATTTTATGTGCAATTTCAAGAGCCTCTTCAATTTTGCTTGCCATTCCTGATTCAGGCATTGGGATTTCGAGTTTATCCATCATTGCCCTAAATAAATCTCTGTCTTCTGCAAGATCGATTATTGCAGGAGAAGTTCCGAGAATTTTAACGCCGTTTTTCTCAAGCTGTGATGCAAGATTAAGAGGAGTTTGACCACCAAACTGTGCTATAACACCAAGAGGCTTTTCTTTATTATATATGCTGAGAACATCTTCAAGAGTAAGAGGCTCAAAGTAAAGCTTATCAGATGTATCATAGTCAGTTGAAACGGTTTCAGGGTTACAGTTTACAATAATTGTTTCAAAACCGAGCTTCTTGAGGGCAAGAGAAGCGTGAACAGAGCAATAGTCAAATTCAATACCTTGACCGATACGGTTTGGACCACCTCCGAGAATCATAATCTTTGGCTTTTCGGTACTTATAGGATTTTTGTCTGTTCCGTTGTAAGTAGAATAGTAGTATGCACTGTCTTTTGTGCCGCTTACATGAACACCTTCCCATGTTTCCTCAACACCGAGAGCTATTCGCTTGTTTCTTATTTCATCTTCACTAATATTGAGAATCTGGCTGAGGTACTTATCGGAAAAACCGTCTTTTTTAGCCTGGATAAGTATTTCATCTGATGGGAGAGAGCCATTGAATTTCCTGATTACCTCTTCCTCGTTTACAAGTTCAAGCATCTGTTCGATAAAGTATTTTTTTACTTTTGTGATTTCGAATACTTCATCTACGGTTGCTCCTTTTCTGAGTGCTTCATACATTATGAAATGTCTTTCGCTTGAAGGGGTCATAAGCATTGTAAGAAGTTCGTCTTTGGTCTTTGTTCCAAAATCTTTTGCATTTCCGAGACCATAACGACCGGTCTCAAGACTTCGGATAGCTTTCTGGAAAGCTTCTTTGTAATTCTTTCCGATACTCATTACTTCACCGACAGCACGCATCTGTGTGCCGAGTTTGTCTTCAACACCTTTGAATTTTTCAAATGCCCATCGTGCAAATTTGATTACTACATAATCACCGTCAGGATAGTATTTATCAAGTGTGCCGTATTTTCCGCATTCGATGTCTTTAAGTGTAAGACCGGCTGCAAGCATTGCTGATACAAGTGCAATAGGGAAACCGGTTGCTTTTGATGCGAGAGCTGAAGAACGCGATGTTCTTGGGTTGATTTCGATAACAACGATTCTGTCTGAAACAGGATCATGCGCGAATTGAACGTTAGTACCGCCGATAACCTGAACAAGATCTACAATCTTGTATGCCTGTTCCTGGAGACGAGCCTGAAGTTCTTTGGAAATTGTAAGCATTGGGGCAGCGCAGAAACTGTCTCCAGTGTGAACGCCTAAAGGATCGATATTTTCTATAAAACATACAGTTATCATGTTTCCTTCGGCATCCCTGACAACTTCAAGTTCAAGTTCCTCCCAACCAAGGATTGATTCTTCAACAAGAACTTGTCCTACAAGACTGGCCTGAAGACCTCTTGCACAAACTGTTTTAAGTTCTTCTTTGTTGTAAACAAGTCCGCCGCCGGCACCGCCCATTGTGTAAGCAGGTCTGAGAACGACAGGATAACCGAGTCTGTCTGCAATTTCGAGAGCTTCCTCTACGGAATAGGACACTTCACTTCTAGCCATTTCAATTCCAATGGATTCCATTGATTTTTTAAATTCAACACGGTCTTCACCACGTTCAATAGCGTCAACCTGCACACCGATAACCTTAACATTGTATTTGTCGAGAATACCGGCCTGGTTTAATTCCGAACATAAATTAAGACCGGACTGTCCACCAAGATTTGGGAGAAGGGCATCTGGTCTTTCTTTAGCAATTATCTGCTCAAGCCTGTCAACATTTAAAGGCTCAATATATGTAACGTCAGCTATCTCAGGGTCAGTCATGATTGTGGCAGGGTTTGAGTTAACCAGTACAATTTCATAACCTAATTTACGAAGCGCCTTACAAGCCTGTGTTCCTGAATAGTCAAATTCACATGCCTGGCCAATGATAATTGGACCGGAGCCGATAATAAGTACTTTGTTGATGTCTGTTCTTTTTGGCATAAGAAGTAACTCCTTTGTATTTATTTTTATCATCTTTGCCGTAAGACAAGGATGAAAAAGACTTTTTGGTATGAGTTTCAGTGCAGTTGTATGTATACAAAATTTCAAAAATACACTAATGCTCAAACTTTAAGAATTATACTATAAATGTTCGTTGTATACAATCTTAATTTTGAAAAAAATTAAAAAAAATTTGCAAGTTCTTAAAACGATTAAGAACTTGCAAATAATATTATACGTTATTAAGCTTATTTAAAAGGTTTTCATTGATTTCGAGTACCTTCTTCATTGCCTCGGGACCCGGAGCACCAATTGTAAGACGTTTCATTACGCATGTATCCAGAGAAATTGCATCATAAATATCAGCATTAAACACATCGGAGAATTTTTTAAATTCTTCGATTGAGAGATCATCAATAGCACATTGTTTGTTTATGCAGTAAACAGTAATTTCGCCGATGATTCTGTGTGCATCACGGAAAGGAACTCCGTTTTTAACTAGATAATCTGCAGCATCAGTTGCATTTGTATAACCACCTGTGGCGGAGGAGTACATTCTTTCCTTATTAAACTGTATTGATTTAAGCATTCCGTCAAAAAGTTTAAGGCAGCCTTTTGAAGTATCAATTGCATCAAAAGATAATTCCTTATCTTCCTGCATGTCTTTATTGTAAGCAAGAGGAAGTCCTTTCATTGTAACAAGCATAGAATTGAGGGCTGCATAAACACGTCCGGTTTTTCCTCTGATAAGTTCTGCAATATCAGGATTCTTCTTCTGAGGCATTATGGACGAACCGGTAGAATATGTATCAGAAATTTCAACAAAACGATATTCGTTAGTATTCCATATGATGATTTCCTCACAGAAACGTGAGAGGTGCATCATTATAATGCTGAGATCATTTAAAAACTCAATTAGGTAATCTCTGTCAGATACGGAATCCATGCTGTTTAGCGTCGGACCTGAAAATCCCAGAAGTTCTGCGGTGTATTCCCTGTCAAGAGGATAGGTTGTTCCGGCAAGTGCGCCACTGCCTAAAGGACAGAAGTTGAGTCTTTTATGTGTATCGCAAAGACGATCATAATCCCTTTTAAACATTTCCATATAAGCTCCGAGATGATGAGCAAGTGTCAGAGGCTGGGCTTTTTGAAGATGGGTAAATCCCGGCATATAAGTTTCTGTATGCTCCTTCATTAAAGAATGGATTGTATTTAACAGGTCAAGTGTGAGTTTTTTTGTATTATCAATTTCGTCCCTGATGTAGAGCTTCATATCAAGAGCAACCTGATCGTTACGGCTTCTTCCGGTGTGGATTTTTTTTCCGACGGTTCCAATTCTCTCGGTTAAAGTTCCTTCGATAAAACTGTGAATATCCTCAGCCTGCATATCGATTGCGAGGGCACCGGTATTGATGTCATCTAAAATCCCTTTTAAACCGCTGATTATAAGCTCTTTTTCCTCGTCAGAAAGGATATGCTGTTTTGCAAGCATTGTTACGTGAGCTATACTGCCGCGAATATCCTGTTCGTAAAATCTTTGGTCAAACGAGATTGAAGCATTAAAATTATATACAAGTGTGTCGGTTTCTTCGGTGAAACGACCTCCCCAGAGTTTTTCCATAAATAATCCTTTCCAGAGTCCGGGCATATAATCTGATTTTCCCGGAAACTTTGATGTAAAGTTATGTATAAGCCGTTTAATCGGCGTGCCTGAAGGCTATGTTTAATTAAACCTTTTTTATATGTATTTGTCAAGTTTAGAGTGGGATTTCTTGCATTTTATTCTCTAAGATGATATACTCGGACTATATGCCCGGCAGTATGTATGGGTACTTTAACACACAGGAGGTTTTTTTCATTGGCAGATAAGAAAATAATGCTTGGCAACGAGGCAATAGCCCGTGGATGCTATGAGGCAGGAGTAAAGGTTTCTGCGGCATATCCGGGAACACCAAGTACGGAAATAAGTGAGAATATTGTTAAATATGGTGAGATATATGCAGAATGGTCTCCGAATGAAAAGGTTGCAATGGAAGTTGCAATCGGAGCTTCTTTTGCAGGAGTGCGTTCAGTATGTTCAATGAAGTGTGTCGGTTTGAATGTGGCTTCCGATCCGCTTTATACGCAGTCATATATAGGAGTGAATGGTGGTCTTGTAGTAGTTGTTGCGGATGACCCCGGACTTTACAGTTCTCAGAATGAGCAGGATACAAGAGCTGTTGCAAGAGCATGTAAAGTGCCTGTAATTGAACCTTCTGACAGTAATGAAGCAAAAGAATTTATCAAAGAGGCATTTAATATCAGCGAGAAGTATGATACTCCGGTTATTTTCAGAACAACAACAAGACTTGCTCATTCACAGGGAGTTGTGGAACTTTCTGACAGAATAGAGATTGAAGACAAAGTATATGAAAGAAATGCGGCTAAGAATGTAATGATGCCGGGAAATGCAAAGAAAAGACATGTTTATGTTGAAGAGAGAGAAAAGAGAATGTCTGATGACGGAGAACTCTTTGGTATAAACAGGGTAGAAATGAGAGATACCGGCATTGGAGTAATAACTTCAGGTATTCCGTATCAGTATGTAAGGGAAGCACTTCCGGAGGCGTCTGTATTAAAGCTCGGAATGGTAAATCCTCTTCCTAAAAAAATGATAGAAGACTTTGCTTCAAAAGTTGATAAGCTTTACATAATAGAAGAACTTGACCCGATTATAGAAGAACAGGTACGTTCATGGGGAATTGAGTGTCACGGAAAAGATTTACTTACAGTTCAAGGTGAATACAGTACAAATATGCTTAAGGAGAAGATTCTTGGGGATACACCGGAAATAGAAACACCTGCACAGGTTCCTGTCAGACCGCCTATTCTTTGTCCGGGATGTCCTCACAGAGCAACTTTTTATACATTGAAAAAATTGGGAATCCATGCATCAGGAGATATCGGATGCTATACACTTGGTGCTGTAGAACCATTGGGTGTTGTGGATACAACGGTTTGTATGGGCTCGTCGATTTCAGCACTCCATGGAATGGAAATGGCAAAAGGCAGGGAGTATGTAAAGAAATGGGTTGCGGTTATAGGTGATTCAACATTTATGCATACAGGAATTAATTCTCTTATGAACATGGTATATAATCAGGCAACCGGAACTGTGATAATTCTTGATAATTCAACAACGGGAATGACGGGACATCAGGATCATGCAGGCACGGGAAAAACTCTCAGGGGAGACATTGTTGCAGCGATTGATGTAGTAAAACTTTGTGAGGGAATGGGTATCAAGAGGATATTTGTAGAAAATCCACTTAACGTGGCTGAGTTTGAAAAACTTGTAAAGAGAGAAACAGAGACAGAAGAACTCAGTGTAATAATAGCAAGATATCCTTGTGCCCTTTTAAATAAGAAAAAAGCCAAGGTACAGTATTTTGCAGATCCGGACATGTGTAAGAAATGCGGAATGTGTATGAAACCGGGATGTCCGGCAATTACGAGAAAATCAGACGGTAAAGTATGTGTGGATGATACACTTTGTAATGGATGCGGTCTTTGTGAACAGCTTTGCAGGTTTGGTGCATTGAAAAAAGTAGAAGCTTAATTTGGTATGGAGGAAAAAATGACAGTTAAAAATATAATGATTGTCGGTGTAGGAGGACAGGGAACTCTGCTCACAAGCAGAATTCTCGGAGGAATCACCCTCCATGCCGGATATGATGTAAAATTATCAGAAGTTCACGGAATGGCACAGAGAGGCGGAAGCGTTGTAACATATGTAAGATACGGAGAAAATGTTGCGGAACCTATTGTTGAGGAAGGTCAGGCTGATGTTCTTATTGCTTTTGAAAAACTTGAGGCTTTAAGATATGCTCATTTTGTAAAAAAAGACGGCGTAATCATAGTGAATGATCAGAGGATTGATCCTATGCCGGTTGTTATAGGTAAAGCGGAATATCCGGAGGATATTATAGAAACTCTGGCAGCAAAGAGAAAGGTACTTTCAATTGATGCAATGAGCGAAGCAAAGAAACTTGGAAATACTAAAACTTTCAATGTAATAGTTTTGGGAATGGCAGCAAAGCATATGGATTTTTTGAAAGAGGACTGGCTTGAGGTAATTGAGAAAACGGTTCCGCCAAAAACAATAGAAATTAATAAGAAAGCGTTTATTACGGGATATGAAATGGCATAAAGTGGAAACACACCTTCATACCTATGAAGGAAGTGCCTGTGCTTCAATTACAGGAGATATGCAGGCTATTTGTAGATATAATGAAGGCTATGAAGCAATTATGGTAACAAATCACTTTTATAACGGAAATACAAGACCGGATAGAAATCTCCCTTGGGAGGAGTATGTGGACGCGTTTGCATCCGGTTATGAAAGTGCCAAAAAAAAGGGAGACGAAATTGGACTTAAAGTTTTTTTTGGATGGGAAGAAAACTTTGACGGAGCGGAATTTCTGTGTTTTGGACCAGATAAGGAATGGCTGAAGCAGCACCCTGAAATGATTAATTGGACTCCTTGGGAGTATTATGAAAAAATTCATGAAGCAGGTGGATTTATAATTCAGGCGCATCCTTTCAGAATGAGGGGATACCTTAAAGGAATAAAATTGTACCCGGAGTATTGTGATGCTGTTGAGGCATATAATTTATCAAACAGACCTATAGATAATATTAGGGCTGAGGAATATGCAAAAAGTTTTAAACTCCCCATGACAGGTGGCTCAGACATTCATCACACTGACTTTATGGGCGGAGGAATGCTTTTTAAAAACGAAATAAACAGCATTGAAGATTTTATCAGAGAAATAAAAGGCGGATGTTATAAGGTAATTACAGAAGAAGATGTTGAACCTTTAACAAGATAATCATATAGTGACATGATTTAAACATGGTATGGAATAATCATAAGGCTATATGATATAAGTAAATTGCAGCATGGAGGATTAGTATGACGGATGTGATTACTAAAATCAGTCAGGAGGACAACAAAAGAGCGGCTTTAATTGAACTGAAAAATTCTATTAAGGATTCTGAAAGACATTTTGATGAAGAAGATATTGATTATCTGATAGGTCTGTTGTCGCATGATGATGCAAAAACCAGAAAAAACTGTGCTCAGATTCTTGGCATGATAAAGTCACAAAAGGCATTGGATCCTCTTTGTGCAGCATTAGAAAAAGAAACTACGGAGTATGTTAAGAGTTCGTATCTGTATGCAATGAAAAATATTAATATAGAACAGATTCGTGAGCGTCTTAACATATTAAGAAAGAAACTTTCAGATACGGAGGTTTCTGATACTAATAAAAAGCATGTTTTTGAACAAATGGATGCTTATAATGAACTGCTCGGAGCAGCCGTCGGAGTACATACGTTTACCGGAAAAGAAGTGACGAGTGAGGTGGTTCTTGTAACACCTAAAGGTTTGGGACAGGTTACGGCTGATGCAATGGTTACATCATCAAAAAGGGTATTGAGTATCGGAGTATCGGCAAGAATATCTAATCTTGATGAAGTGTCAAAAATCAGAACATATAAAGACCTTTACTTTTTAGTACCTAACATGAAAAAACTTCCGAATGATCCTTATAAAGCGGCTGAAATAGCAGCATCCGGAGATTTGAAGGCTTTTTTATGTGGCAGACATAGCGAAAAAACACCATGGGGATACAGGGTAAATCTGGTGTCACGCATGGATGATAAGAAAAAAACTTTGTTTATTAAAAGGTTTGCAGGTGAACTTTACAGACTTTCAAACGGTTTTCTGATTAATCAGCCTTCAAATTACGAAATGGAAATTAAGCTGCTTGAAAATAAAGAGGGTAGTTTTACTACTATGATAAGGCTGCTGACAATAGAAGATAAAAGGTTTGAGTACAGGGGAGAGTTTCTTCCGGTAAGTATTAGACCTGAACTTGCCGCAAATCTTGTTTATCTGGCATCGGATTACCTTAAATCATCAGTTCAGGTCCTTGATCCTTTCTGTGGTGTTGGAACAATGCTGATAGAGAGGTATATGTACAAAAAAGCAACTCCAATGTATGGGATAGATTCTTATGGAGAAGCGATAGAAAAGGCAAAATTGAATTCTACTTATGCAGATGTGGAGGCATATTATATAAACAGGGATTATTTCGATTTCAAACATAACTATCTCTTTGATGAAATAATTACAAATATGCCGTTTTCCTTAAAACAGGAAGAAACAGCAAAAATAGAGAAGATTTATAAGGATTTCTTTGATTATTCAAGAAAGCTTCTGAAAAAAGGAGCGATTGTAATTATCTATGCAAGGAATATAGAAGCTGCACGAAAATATTCACAAAAATATGGTTACATAATGCAGAAAGAACAGCTTATATATGAAAACGAAAAATCCTATCTCTGCATATATAGGAAGAAATAGAGGTAAGACAACGGTATGATAACCATTGAATACAGCAGAGTATCAGAGTATGATAAAAATCATGTTTTTGTCAATGATGCAGGTAGAATGGAAAAACTGTGTCATCTTTCTTCAAGTATCTCTAAGGATGAATGTTATACTGCCGGTCTGCTGGCAGAATCAATAACTCCGTTAGGAAAAAAGGTTTGCCATGATTGTTATGGCAAGCCTTTTTTTGGTGATTCTAAGAGGAGTTTTAATATATCACATAGTGGAGGATATGTTTTTATTGCATGGTCGGATGAAGAAAAAGTTGCAATTGATTTTATAGATTTTTCAAGAAAAGCAGATGACAGGGTTTTAAGAAGAATATGCAGCGGGGAAGAGTATGAAAAAATTGTGAATGCTTCAGGGAAAAAAGATGAAAGTATGGCGGCACTCGTTTTTTCTTCTAAGGAGGCGGTATCAAAGTTTTTGGGAAAAGGGTTGTTGATGGATTTTAAATCAATTCATGATACCAGGTTTTATGAAAATTCTGTTTTTATACCGGGAGAAATTAATATGGATGACGGAGAAAAAATGTCTGTATTCACCGTGAAAACAAAGATTGGGATGCTGACAATCGTGTCTGATAAAGTTCCGTTTCCGGAGATTAAAATTGTTGAGCATAGTGTTTAATGATATGTAAAAAACGCTTAATAAAATTTAAATAACTCTTAAAGTATTGTTTATTTATATTATTCAGGTGATAGTGTAGAATATAAGTGGTTTACGGCAGGTATAATTCGGTTGAAGAAAAAATAATCGATTACAAGTTCTTGTTTAACTCCGTAATCAGGAAATATTAATGGTACCGGGAGGAAAACAGAAAATGAAAAAAGATGTTTATCCTGACAAAGTTGCATGGAAAAGAAAAAGACGAAAAAAGAGACAGATGATTTGTATGGGCATTTATTTTGTAACTGCAATAATTATGTTTTGTGCAGGACTCTTTGTTGGGACTAAGCTGTTTGGAAATGGCAATACAGCTAAAAACGAGAAAAAAACAGTTCCGACAAGCAGTAAATCGTCGGAAGAAGAGGGAAATCCGGAAGAAATAATTCCTTCGATTACGAAGGTAGAAAATCCTAATGGTACAATATGTTTGGATGCGGGTCATGGATTTGATGATGTCGGAACAACTGCAGGATATATTGATAAAAGTGAAAAAGAAATTAATCTTGAGATCGTTATGCTTTTGAAGGAAGAATTGGAATCACGTAACTATCAGGTTATACTTACACATGACGGAAAAACTTTTCCTTCAGAGAAGAAAGTTATGGCTTTATGCGATAAGTATAATATAAATTATAAGTCATCCAAGTTTCAGGAAAATAATATATTCAGTGCGTATGAAAGAAGCATATATTCAAATATAATTGATCATGATTATGATTTTGATATGTTTATTTCACTTCATGTAAACTCATTTGAACAGGAGGACATAAGCGGGTATCTTATCGGATATTCAGATGGAAAAGAAGATACACCTAAGTGTGATATACTGGCTGAGAACATAAAGGCATCACTTAATACTTCGTTTCCTGATAAGAATGTAAAACTGAAAAAAGATCCTTACGAAGATTCATATCTCGTGACAAAAAATTCGCCGAAACCGGCTGTTTTAGTTGAAATGGGGTACTCAACAAATGTTGATGATGCAAAAAATCTTCAAGATGATGAATGGAGAATAAAATTTGTAAAATCAATGGCTGATGCTGTTGAAAAAAGTTTGAATGATTGGAATTAGCGCAAACTAGATTGTAAGATTTTTGGTTCAGAAAGCGAAACAATTGGTTTGTCAAAAAAATATAAATAGAATAAAAGCGGGATTATGCATCGGTTTGACAACCTATCATAATCCCGCTTTTATATTATTCATAAAGTAAACTATGTTTATTTACAAATAAATGTTAGTTTGACTTATCGTTGTTTTTATTTATTTCAAGCATCTTCATTGCACGAACTTTAAGTGAAAGACCAAAGAGATTAATGAATCCTTCAGCATCCTTATGATCGTACATATCACCTGTTGTAAATGATGCAATGCTTTCGTTATAAAGAGAATATGGAGAAGTTGTACCCTTCTTGATTATATTACCTTTGTAAAGTTTCATTTTTACTTCACCGGTAACATATTCCTGAGTTACCTCAACAAATGCCTGGATTGCCTCACGAAGAGGAGTGTACCAATTTCCTTCATATACGACATCAGCAAATCTGTTGGCAAGTTCTTTTTTACATGAAAGAGTTTTTCTGTCAAGAATGAGTTCTTCAAGCTGCTGATGAGCTTCAAGAAGAATTGTTCCGCCGGGAGTTTCATATACACCACGGGATTTCATACCTACAACTCTGTTTTCTACAATATCAATGATACCGATTCCGTGTTTTCCGCCAAGCTTATTAAGAGCACGAATAATATCTGCATACTTCATTTCCTGGCCATTGAGTTTTACAGGAACACCTTTTTCAAAATAAAGTGAAATTTCTTCACCTTCATCAGGAGCTTTTTCAGGGGTGGTTCCTAAAACAAGGAGGTGATCATAGTTAGGAGCATTTGCAGGATCTTCGAGCTCAAGACCTTCGTGACTTATATGCCAAAGGTTACGATCACGCGAATAACTTGAATCCATTCCGAAAGGAAGTTCTATTCCGTGTTTCTTGCAATATTCAATTTCAGATTCTCTTGAATCCATTTTCCAAAGGTCACTTCTCCAAGGGGCAATTATTTTGATATCAGGAGCAAGAGCTTTGATACCTAATTCAAAACGTACCTGGTCGTTTCCTTTTCCTGTAGCACCGTGACATATTGCTACAGCCCCTTCTTTTCTTGCTATTTCAACAAGTTTTTTTGCAATGAGAGGACGAGCCATTGATGTTCCGAGAAGATATTTGTTTTCGTAAACAGCATTTGCCTTTACGCAAGGAGAAATAAAGTCTTCAGCGAATTCATCGTTTACATCAAGTATGTAAAGTTTAGCGGCACCGCAATACTGAGCTCTTTCATTGAGACCTTCAAGCTCAGATTCCTGTCCGCAATCAATACAGACGCAAATAACATCATAATTAAAGTTTTCTTTAAGCCAAGGAATAATGGCTGTAGTGTCAAGTCCACCTGAGTATGCAAGTACAACTTTTTCTTTCATATATAAATCCTCCTGATTTGTTTTACATTACTGATTTATAAATATACACTAGAAGGTAATATTTTACAAGACCATAAATAGACAAAAAGTAAATTTATATTGTATAGAAATACATGAAAATGTTGAAATATGAGTATTATTGTAATAGTTTGACTAATTTGATATACTTGTATGTAATCTGTTGTGCGTGTAATGGTGGGGGATACTATACATTTCATGCAAAATTTGATTGTTAGTATAAAATGATGTTATATATGGATGATATGAGATGTACATTTTGAATACAGAGTATGTATGCCGTAAGATGTACAAAAGAGGTTGTTTTATGGAAAAAAGATGGATACTTGCAAGCGGTTCTCCGAGACGCAGGGAACTATTTGCAAACATAACTGATGATTTTGAGGTTATTGTTACTGATGCAGAAGAAAAATACACTGCATCAGAGCCGGGACAAATAGTTAAAGAACTTGCTTTGATTAAGGGAAGGGCAGCTGTTGAATCTGCAGGAGAAAATTGTGTGATAATATCAGCGGATACCATAGTTGTTTCAGAGGGTAAGATACTGGGTAAACCGTCTGACAGAGATGATTGTTTCAGGATGTTGAAGAGCATTTCCGGAAAAGCGCATTGCGTATACACCGGAGTTACGATTATAGATAAAAACGTAGATGTAACACAGTGCAGAACGTTTTGTGAACTGACAAAAGTATATGTTGATCAACTTTCCGATGAAGAAATCAATAAATATATTGACACCGGTGACAGTTATGATAAAGCCGGTGGGTATGGAATACAGGGAATGTTTTCAAAGCATATAATCCGGATAGAAGGGGATTATTTTAATGTTGTAGGATTTCCGGTTAATGCGGTGTATAATGTGTTAAAAGAAATGGGATGCATTGTGTAAAACAGTGAACGAATATGTATGTAAATTTGCTATTGATTTATTTCTGTAATACCTATATAATATGAACAGTTTTGTATATTGTGTATTTTTATACATTTTGATTTATAAATATACATTTTGAGTGTATATTTTAAGGAGGAAACCTTATGATAAAAGCAGGTATAATAGGAGCAACCGGATATGCCGGACAGGAAATTGCCAGAATTCTGCTGAACCATCCTGAGGCGGAAGTGGTGTGGTATGGTTCACAGAGCTACATAGACAAAAGATATTCGGATGTGTTTCCGAATATGTTTAATTTTGTTGATGACGTATGTCTTGGTGATAATATAAATGAGCTGGCGGAAAAGGCAGATGTAATCTTTACAGCAACACCACAGGGACTTTGTTCGTCCCTTGTTAATGAGGAAGTTCTGTCAAAAGTTAAAATTATCGATTTGTCGGCTGACTTCAGAATAAAAGACGTGAAAAGGTATGAAGAGTGGTACAAAATAACTCATAAGTCGCCTGAATTTATTGAAGAGGCAGTATACGGTCTTTGTGAGATTAACAGAGAGCAGATAAAAGGAGCCAGACTTTTAGCTAATCCGGGATGTTACCCAACATGTTCGACTTTAAGTATATATCCCCTTATTAAAGAAGGATTTATAAATAAGGACTCAATAATAATTGATGCCAAAAGCGGTACAAGCGGGGCAGGAAGAGGGGCAAAGGTTGCTAATCTTTATTGTGAGGTAAACGAATCAATTAAGGCGTATGGTGTTTCCACACACAGACATACGCCGGAGATAGAAGATCAGCTTTCCTATGCATGTGGTGAAAGTGTAATGATAAATTTCACACCGCATCTTGTTCCTATGAACAGAGGAATCCTTGTAACAGCTTATGCTGGTTTGAATGGAAATTATACATATGATGAACTTAAGGCAGCATACGATAAGTACTATAAGGATGAGTACTTTGTAAGAGTGCTTGATGAAAACGTATGTCCTGAAACAAGATGTGTAGCCGGTAGTAATTTTGTTGATGTTAACTTTAAGATTGACCGAAGAACAAACCGTGTAATTATGATGGGTGCAATGGACAACCTTTTCAAGGGGGCTGCAGGACAGGCAGTTCAGAATATGAATATTATGTTTGGACTTGATGAAAAAATGGGACTTAACTATGTTCCGACGATTTTATAATAAACGATTTGGAGGTACGATATGAGGAAGATAAAAGGTGGCGTTACGACAGCCAGAGGATTTAAAGCGGCAGGAGTATATGTCGGAATACGAAAGAAAAAGAAAGACGTGGCTCTTGTATACAGCGAGGTTCCTTGTGTTGCAGCAGGTACCTTTACGACAAATCGTGTTAAGGCAGCACCTGTAGTATGGTGTCAGTCAATATTAAAGAACGGTGAAACAAAAAGGGGAATGATTTTTAATAGCGGCATCGCCAATGCATGTATGGGTCAGCAGGGGAAAGATGATAATTTAGAATTTGTATCGGCTGCGGCAGAAGCTCTTTCATGCAAACCTGAGGAACTTTTTGTGGGTTCAACCGGAATTATAGGACAGCCGCTGCCGATGGATGTGATTAAGGCGGGAGTTCCGACACTTGTTGATGCTTTGGGTGATGGTGAGGAAAATGCCCTTGCTGCTGCAGAAGCGATAATGACAACGGATACTTATCCAAAGCAGGCAGCCGCTTCGTTTTCAATAGAGGATTTTGAAATATTTGTTGGCGGTATGTCCAAAGGTTCGGGTATGATTCATCCTAATATGGCGACAATGCTTAGTGTTGTTACGACAGATATAAATATTGATGAAAAGCTTCTTCAGGAAGCAGTATCAAAGGTAGTAGGGGAAACATTTAACATGATAAGTGTTGATAGAGATACTTCTACAAATGATACATTTGTGGTTCTTGCAAATGGTCTTGCAGGAAATGAAAAAATTACAAAAAAAGATAAAAATTATGACAATTTTGAAACTGCACTTAAGGTCGTATGCAAATCTCTCGCAAAACAGATGGCAGCAGATGGTGAAGGTGCGACGAAACTTATGGAATGTAAGGTGAGAAATGCAAAAACCAAAGAAGATGCTGTTAAACTCAGTAAGTCTGTTATAAGCTCGAATCTTGTAAAAACTGCTTTTTATGGTTCGGATGCAAATTGGGGAAGAATAATATGTGCTTTAGGATACTCCGGAGCAGAATTTGATCCTGAAAATGTGGATATTTTAATTGAGACGGATAATGGAGAAGAGGAAGAAAAACTTCAGATTGTGAAAAACGGAATGGCAGTGGATTATTCAGAGGAATATGCTACATATTTGTTGTCACAGAAGGAAGTCACAATTAAAATTGATGTAAAAGCGGGTTATGAAAAGGCTACTGCATGGGGATGTGATCTTACATATGATTATGTAAAGATAAATGGGGACTACAGAAGTTAAAAAGATATGGCACTTGTGTACGTGATTTTAGCCGCTGGTTTGTGAACGGAAACAAACGGCTTAATAGAGACAGAAAAAACAAAAGCAGTTATTTGATGTTTTGAGACAGAACGCTTGGAAGTGAGGAGTAAAAATGACAGAACAGCTTAATCAGGTCTATTCAAAGGCAGAAACACTTATAGAGGCAATGCCTTATATTCAGAAATTTAATAATAAGATTGTAGTAGTTAAGTATGGTGGAAGCGCAATGCTTGATCCGGAATTAAAAATGAATGTAATTAAGGATGTTGCACTTTTAAAACTTGTCGGTATGCATCCTGTGATTGTACATGGGGGCGGAAAGGAAATCAGTAAGTGGGTTTCACTAATGGGACATGAGGCTGTATTTGTCGAAGGACTCAGAGTAACCGATCCGGATACAATGGAAGTGGCGGAAATGGTTCTTAACAGAGTTAATAAGAGTCTTGTTCAGATGCTCCAGCAGATTGGAGTAAAAGCTTGCGGTATTTCCGGAAAAGATGGTGGAATGCTTTATTGCAAAAAGAAAACCGTCAATGGTAAGGACATTGGTTTTGTTGGTGACATTACGGATGTTAATACAGATATTATAGATACACTTATAAAAAATGATTATATACCGGTAATTGCCCCTATAGGTATGGATGATGAAATGAATTCATATAATATTAATGCTGATGATGCGGCATGTGCAATTGCAGCAGCATTGGGAGCAGAAAAACTTGCATTCTTAACTGATATTGAAGGAGTTTATAAAGATCAGAATGATCCATCCAGTCTTATAACCCAGCTTACACTTTCGGAAGCTGAGAAACTTATAGAGGATGGATATATCGGAGGTGGAATGCTTCCTAAACTGAAAAATTGTATCGAATCAGTTAAAAACGGTGTTTCGAGAGTTCATATAATTGATGGACGCAGCCCTCATTGTCTGCTTCTTGAATTCTATACAAACAAGGGTATGGGAACTGCAATTATTGATGATAGACTTGAATAGCAGGAGTGGAAGATATGGAAACTAAGGAAATAATTAACAATGCCGAAAGTGTTCTTATGAAAACATATGGCAGATATAAAATAGTTTTAGATAAAGGTGACGGTATATTCTTATATGATACGGACGGAAAAAAATATCTTGACTTCTGTGCCGGAATTGCGGTTTTTGCATTAGGATATAATAATAAGGAATACAATGATGCCTTAAAAAATCAGATTGACAAGCTGATTCATACTTCAAATTATTATTATAGTGAGCCTGCAACGACGGCAGCGATGGAATTGGTCAAACATACCGGTATGGACAGAGTCTTTTTTACAAACAGTGGTACTGAGGCTAATGAGGGTGCAATCAAACTTGCAAGAAAATATTTTTACAATAAAAAAGGGAATGCCGGAAGTGAGATAATCGCCATGAAGCATTCATTCCATGGCAGAAGTATAGGTTCTCTTTCGGTGACGGGAACAGATAAATACAGAGAACCATTTGAACCTCTTATGGGTGGAGTAAAGTGGGCGGAATTTAATAATATTGAGAGTGTAAAAGCATGTCTTAGTGATAATACTGCTGCTATTATTTTGGAAACAATACAGGGGGAAGGCGGAATATACAATGCAGATGCAGAGTTCCTGACTGAAATAAGAAGAATTTGTGATGAGCGTGATATCGTAATGATTCTTGATGAAGTCCAGTGCGGTATGGGACGTACCGGAACAATGTATGCGTATGAACAGTATGGTATAAAACCGGATATCGTTACAACAGCAAAAGCCCTTGGATGCGGTGTGCCGGTAGGGGCATTCTGTGCAGTTGAAAAGGTTGCCAAGGCTTTTGTTCCGGGTGATCATGGTACAACATATGGAGGAAATCCTTTAGTGTGTGCAGCGATTACAAAGGTGTTTGAATTATTCAGAAAAAATGATATTCTTTCAAATGTAACGGAAACAGGAGAATATCTTTATGAAAAGCTGGAAGGACTTAAGAATGATTATGATATAATTACGGACCACAGAGGAAGAGGACTTATGCAGGGACTTGAATTCAGTGTTCCGGTAAAGGAAATCCTGGCAGAAGTAATTGATTCAGGACTTATTTTGATTTCTGCAGGAACAAATACGGTAAGGTTTGTACCGCCTCTTGTGGTAACAAAGGAAGATGTGGATTCAATGATCTCAATCTTTAAAAAAGTTATTGATAAATTCATATAAGTTCTTGTTTTAAAGCTTTGTTTGAGTTAAAATAACCTCGGATGCAGGCATGATTACAGCAGATGTGGAGGTTAAATGAATCGCAGAACTGTAATTGTTGTTATTTTCTTTGTTTTTGGTCTAGGAGTATTGTTTTATGAGCAAAAAAAAGAAGAAAAAGTCGAGGGAAGTTTTATTACCGGTGAGAGTAGTCAGAATGATGATAATGATAGCAGGGCTACCGGCTCTGTTTCTCAAACTGATTCGAAAGCTTCCGACGGTATTGTCACTGCTTACATATGTGGAGCAGTATCGAAACCGGGAGTCTACGAACTTAACGAGGGAGCAAGAGTAAGTGATGCCATAAATATGGCCGGAGGATTTACTCCTGAGGCAGATGAAGTATATCTGAACCTTGCTGAAAAGGTTGCGGATGGGTCAAAAATATATGTGCCTACCGTAGAGGAAGCGATTGAAAACGGTTATTTTCCGATTGAGGATGTATCGGGGAGTATTTCATCAGCCAGGATAAATATAAACACGGCTGATGAAGATACGCTTACATCATTGCCGGGAATAGGTCAGTCTAAAGCAAGGTCAATCGTAGAATACAGGGAAGGAAATGGTAAATTTCTTTCAATCGAAGATATAAAAAATGTCAGTGGTATCGGTGACCGGTTATTCGAACAAATTAAAGAATTGATTACTGTATAACGAGGATAACATGGCAAAAAAGGTATTAGTAGTTGATGATGAAAAACTTATCGTAAAGGGAATACGTTTCAGCCTTGAACAGGATGGAATGGAAGTGGATTGTGCATATGATGGAGAAAGTGCACTTGAAATGATAAAAGCAAATCAGTATGATATTGTCCTGCTGGATGTAATGCTCCCTAAAAAAACAGGATTTGAAGTTTGCCAACAGGTAAGGGAGTTTTCGGATGTTCCGATTATTATGCTTACGGCTAAAGGTGAGGATATTAATAAAATTCTCGGCCTTGAGTATGGAGCTGACGATTATATAACAAAACCTTTTAACATTTTGGAAGTTAAGGCAAGAATAAAAGCCATAATAAGGCGTAACAGCAGAAAGGGAACGGCTGATAACAAAACCGGAAATGTTATAGAGTCTAACGGAATGATGCTTGACAGGGATTCAAGAAGGGTTTTTGTTGATGGAAAAGAAATAAATCTTACTGCAAAGGAATTTGACCTGCTTGATTTATTGGCAACTCATCCTGGTAAGGTTTATTCAAGAGATAATCTGATGAATCTTGTATGGGGATATGATTTTCCGGGAGATGTAAGGACAGTAGATGTCCATATCAGAAGATTGCGTGAAAAGATAGAAACAAATCCGAGTGAACCTGTTTATGTTCATACAAAATGGGGAGTAGGATATTACTTTAATGACTAATAAATTATCAGGTAAATTATACAATTTAAAATCTTTTATAATTTTACTGTTGGTATGTTCGGGCACTTTTGCTGTTTATGTAGCATCATCTCTGATTATAAGGGAGTATGCATCATATACATCAGAACTTAAAGCGGAAGAAGTGTCCGGATATGCTGCGAGAATTGCATATCAGATAAAAATCACAGATTATCTCAGCTCGACCAATGATACAATTGATGATGAACTTGATGTGGCTTCCGAACTTTTTGGAGGCCGTATTATTGTGGTTGATTCAGGATTTCGAATTATTTATGACAGTTATGGTCGAGATTTGGGAAAAACAGCGGTTATGAAAAGAATTACAGCAGCTTTCTCCGGTGATAATCAGATTAATTCTGATGTAGATAATGGTGTCGCAGAATTGACCTATACAATAAAAAATGATGAAGACGGAAGTGTTTCCGGATGTATGCTCTTTATTTATTCTCTTGAAAAAGAAGGCAAGATATATGATCGTCTTTTAATGTTTTCCAGAAGTATTTTATATGTATCATTTATTGTTTTTGCTCTTATGTCAATAATTGCGGTGATTATTATAATCAGGCCGATTAAAGAAGCAAAGAAGGTATTTATAGAAATTTCAAATGGTAATCTTGATGCTGAAATTTCAGTAAGAGGTGTCTATGAATTTAAACGTTTCTTTTATGCAATTAATGAAATGTTGAAAAAAGTAAAGAGGACGGAGGAAATACAGCAGGAATTTGTTTCTAATGTATCACATGAAATGAAAACACCAATGGCCTCAATGAAAGTTTTGGCAGATTCACTTCTTATGCAGGATACGGCAGATGTAAGCATTTATCGGGAATTTCTTAAAGATATAAATGAGGAAATTGATCGTGAGAATGGCATAATTACTGATCTGCTTACTCTTGTAAGAATGGATAAAAAAGCAGATAGACTGAATATTGCTCTTTGCAGTATGAATAACATTATGGATGTAGTTATTAAAAGGGTAACCCCTTTGGCTCAGGCTCAGGAAATTGAGGTGATGTATGAAAGTTACAGGGAAATTTCTGCTGAAGTTGATGATAAAAAGCTGATTATGGCAATTACTAATTTGTGTGAAAACGCAGTGAAGTACAACAGGGAACATGGAAAGGTAAGAATAACACTGAATAGTGATACTCAGTATGTATATATTACTGTTGAAGATACAGGAGTGGGTGTTCCTGAAGAGGCAATACCACATTTGTTTGACAGATTTTACAGAGTAGATAAGGCTAGGGACAGAGAAACCGGAGGTACCGGACTTGGACTTTCAATAGCTAATGACATTGTAAGGATGCATAACGGAGTGATTAAGGTTCATAGTCAGGAAAACACAGGTACAACATTCACAATCAGAATTCCTATTTCTTATCGAAAAAGAAATAAGAATGGTAATCAGTAAAATATATGAGTAAAGGAGGAAAAGGCATAATGAAAAAAATTTTAATATCGATTGTTTTGGTAAGTATGTTTATATTTTCCTCATGTATAAAAAGTGATTCGGATGAAGAAGCTTATACTGATGGTGAATTCCTTATGGTGGTAGATAAAAGTGAAATGTGTCTTGTTAAGGTTCCTTATGAAATTAAGGCACAGAATGATGAGGAAATAATCAATGAACTTCTGGATGCACTTGTAAACTACAAAAATGAAAAGTATGCTTCACCGATATATAAAAACGTTAATTTAAATTTTTTTGAATTTAATGAGAGTACATTATCGGTTTATTTTGATGAGGGTTATTATGAGCTTGGAATAGCAGATGAGACTTTGGTAAGAGCGGCTGTTGTTAGTACTTTATGCCAAATTACCAGCGTAGATGATGTTCTTTTTTATGTAGGGGAATCAGAATTAATGGTAAATGGTCGGCTTGTAGGCAGAATGAACAGAGAGTCATTTATATATGATATGTCGGTTTCAGAGGCAGAAGCTATAGTAACACTTTACTTTCCGGATATAAATGGTGAAAAACTTCATAAGGTTATAAGGGAAGTATCTTATGATAGTATGTATACGGATGAACAGATTGTAATCGAGGAATTGATTAAGGGAACAGATAATGAAGAATTGTCTGATTCTGTTCCGAAAGGAACAAAACTTATTAATATTGTAACAAAAAATATGATTTGCTATGTTAATTTCAGCAATAGTTTTACTGATGGCATGGATGGAATATCGGATTCAATGATAGTATATTCTGTTGTTAATTCTCTGTCGGAACTTCCGGGTGTCAGCAGTGTTGTTATTTCAGTTGACGGTGTTAAGATTGACAGTTATAGAACTATGAATTGTGTAGATCCTCTTGTCTCTAATTACGATATGGTAGACGAGGATCAGAAATAGGAGGAGTGTTATGTACCGCCCATTATGTATAGCGGCGGGAATGTATGTATTAGGTGTTTTATCAGAAAAATATTCGTTTATTAATTTGTCTTTTTTATTTTTTTTAGCAACGGGTTATATACTGGCTGTATGTTTGAGTACGTGTAAAAAGAAAGAGTTTATATATCATTTAATTATTATATTTGTCGGATTTGTAATGGTTTTTGTAGGAAAAAACAGGGCTTCAACAATAAAAGAAGTTTCTGATTTACAGTCAGTAATGAAAGAAATCGGAACGGATAGTGTAAAAATTCGTGCTTATGTTGATGACGTTTTTTATGAAAAGCAGGGGAAAAAGCTTGTATTATCTGATTTAAGTATTCAAAACTGTGGTGCAGAAATATGTGTAGAAAATGAAAAGATTTTTTTATATACGGAAAATGAAGAGGTAACAGCAGGAGAAAGTGTTATGATTTATGGCTCGCCTGTTTTTTACGATGAAAGTAAGAATGAAGGTGAGTTTGATATTAGAAAATACTATTTAACGAGAAATATAGCAGCTTACATATATTCCGATAATATTTCAAAAATACAGAAAAATGAATCGATTTTTGGGAAATTGAAAAGAGGTATTTGTTTAATAAGGGAAAAATTGATAGCAAATACGGAAAAATCTCTGCCTGAAAGAGAAAGCGGAATTATAATATCAATGCTTTCGGGGGATAAAACCTATATTAATGCTGACGTAAAAGAAGATTTTCAAAATACGGGATTTGCACATATACTTGCAATATCGGGGCTTCATATCAGCATCCTTGGAATGAGTCTCTTTAAATTGCTTCAAAAGGATAAGACAAAGTATTTGTTTCCATCAGCTGTGACACTGATTATTCTTTGTTTATACAGTATGATTGTTGGTGGACAGGTTTCGTGCATAAGAGCCATATTCACTTTAATATTTACTATATTTTCGAATTTTCTGGGCAGGAAGAATGACGGATTAACTGCATTGTCTTTTTCAGGATTGCTGATTTTGATAAAAACCCCGGGGTACTTATACGATATATCTTTTTTGCTTTCCTATGCGGCAGGTTTGGGGATAATTTTTTATCAACCGATAGAAAAAGAAATTGATAGAATTTTTTTGATTAAAAAAGAAGATGGGGGACAAAGGGAGAGTCTGGTTAAACAGGGAAGAAACAGGATTTTAAAAGCGATACTGTTTTCTGCATTTGTTCAACTGTGTTTAATGCCGGTACAGCTTCAACTTTTTTTATAAATACTGTCCATACTCATTTGTTCTTAACGCACTATTACTTCCTGTTGCAGATGTTGTTTTGATGTCAGGATTGGCAGGAGCAGGATTTGGTTGTGTATCGACATTAATAAGCAAGGGTACAGCATTGCCGGCACTTTTGATTTTGAAGGTATATGAATATTCATGCGGTATTGCAGGCAGACTGCCGTTATCAGAAGTCTATACAGGTGCAATAGGATTCAAACGTATCTTTTTAATGATTTTATGTATTCTGGGTATACATTTTCTCGCAAAGAAACATATGATTAAGCAAACAGTTGTTTTATTGTCGGTTATATTGGTGATCATTTTACCATTTAAGTCAGAAAAGCTTAAAATAGCACATTTATATGTCGGACAAGGAGACTGTTGCGTCATTACATATGGGGAGTATGCCGTATTAATCGATTGCGGTAGCAGTGATAAGAAAAATATATATAAATATACAGTAGAATCGTATTTGAATTATATGGGATATGAGTATCCTAATTATATTTTTTTAAGTCATAGTGATGAAGATCACGTAAATGGACTTACAGAGGAAATATTTACTGATAAGGGTAGTGATGTGAAGATAATAATACCTGATTTAAATGATGATAGTGGTTTTGATAAAATAAGAATGAACGTGTCAGAGATTATTAAAATATCACAGGGAGAAAAAGCTGAAATAGCAAATATGACATTTACCTGTCTTTATCCCAGAGAAGGAAATAATGAGGAGTCATCAAATGATACATCAATGGTGCTGCTTTTTGAGTACGGAGATTTTAAGGAGTTATTTATGGGTGATTTGCCGATGGAAAAAGAAAGCCTGGTAGTTGATGAAATGAAGAATATGAAAATTGATTCCGTGAATGTAATAAAGGTAGGGCATCATGGAAGTAAAACAAGTACAGGCGAAGAATTCCTTAATTACATAAAACCTGATATTGCGGTTATATCCTGTGGTATAGATAATTCATATGCACATCCACACAAAGAAACAATTCAGAATTTAGAATATTATGGTGTTGAAGTATTACGGACGGATGAAAATGGAGAGTGCAGCATTTCATTAAGAAAAGATTATAATGTGATTCACAGTACTTATGTTCATTGACAAAAAAGCTCTCAAAGTATATACTTTAAAGGATTTTACTGGAAAAGAGCAACTTGTTGCGAAATGGAGAACTTTATGAAAAAAAGATTTGTAGGATTTTATAATCCTTCCGTGATATTGACATATATAGGGTTTACATCAGCTTTATTGGCAATGTTTCTTGCATATCATTCGATTTTTAATTGGGGATTTTTTTGTCTTATGTTTGCAGGACTTTGTGACATGTTTGACGGAACGATAGCCAGAAAGATAAAAAGAAATGATTATGAGAAGAAGTTTGGAATCCAAATAGACTCACTTTGTGATCTGGTTTGTTTTGGTGTAACTCCTGGATTTATGGGAATATGTCTTTATGGAAAAAATGAATATGAGTATATTGGATTTATTGCAGGTGCGGCTTTAGCACTGGGGGCTGTAATACGGTTGGCATACTTTAATGTAATGGAAGAGGAAAGACAGAGTAAAACAAACGAAAAGAGACACAGTTATGAGGGGCTTCCTGTGACAAATTCAGCAATAATATCCCCTTTTGCATATTGCATTGGTTCGATAATCGGAAAGGGATGTTATCTGCCGTTTGTTTATAGTTCAATATTGTTACTTACAGCATTTCTTTTCATATATAATTTCAGGGTACCGAAAATTTATGGAAAAGGAAATTTTATAATTATTTTACTGGCACTTCTGTTATTTTTTGCAGTACTGATTGTATGATAAGCGGCTATTTGTTTATTTATACAACGTAATAAGTTAAATTTTAAATGAGTCATATTCCGGTTGAATAAGCTGTGATTTATGACTCATATTTTATAAAGCAGGAGAGAAAAATTGAAAACAGGCGTTTATAAAACAAGGCAGGGAATTATTGTCTCCAAGAAATCTGCAGGCGGCAAGACTGTGAAACATCTTTATGAAACAAGAATGGGAAGGATGCTGCTTAGGATTCTTATATCCAAGTCGTTTTCAAATGCAGAGCGAGTGATTCTTGACAGCAGGTTATCATCTCTGGTAATTGACCCGTTTATAAAAATAAATGATATTTCTTTAAAAGGGTGTGTTCCGAAAAAGTATGAAAGCTTTAATGATTTTTTTGGAAGACAGATATATCATGATGCCAGAAAACGAAGTTTTGAGGAAAATGAAGTGGCATCTCCGGCAGATGGATTAATTACAATAAGGAAGATAAGTGACAGTTCAAAATTTAGAATAAAGGGAAAAATATATACGGTTGAATCTCTTTTAAGAAATCCGGACTTGTCAAAAAAATTTAATGATGGATATTTTGTTCTGGTAAGATTATGCGTAGACAATTATCATCATTACAGTTATCCAGTGTCGGGGATAAAGGGACGTGACAGATACTTGGACGGTTTTCTTCATACAGTAAATCCCAGGGTTTTGGAATATATTAAGGTTTATTCTGAAAATGCAAGAAGCCTGTCTTTGATAAATACATCAAATGGATCATGTGTTGCCATGATGGAAGTTGGTGCCATGGGTGTGGGCAGAATTGTAAACCGTGTAAAGGGAGAGGCATATGTTGAAACAGGTGAGGAAAAAGGTGAGTTTCAATTTGGAGGTTCTTCGATAGTATTGCTTTTTCAAAAAGATGCATTCAAGCCGGACAAAGACATTCTCAATAATTCAAAAGAAGGTTACGAAACGCCCGTATTGATGTGTGAACACATAGGAAACCTTATATAGAAGAATCAGATAGAATAAAAAAGGGTTATCAGTTTGCCGAAATAAAGTTAATACGGATATATGTAATGTCAGATATTGGTTTTATCTGAATTATAACGGCAGACCAAGAATATAGGGAAGTAGGTATTACTTTTGAACAGAATAAGAGAGGATATAAAGAACAGTTCACTGCAAAGGTTTTACCTTTTGTATGGTGAGGAAGATTTCCTTAAGAACTTATATCGGGAAAAACTTACGTCTGCAATTTGTCCTGATAAGGAGGGAATAAATTATAATAGTTATTCAGGAAAAGACACTTCATTAAATGATGTAATGTCTGTGAGTGAAACACTTCCATTTTTTGCAGACAGAAGACTTATAGTAATAAATAATTCGGAATGGTTTAAGAATACAAATCAAGTTGCTGATTATTTAAAGAACGCACCGGAAACAAGTTATTTTATTTTTGTTGAATCTACAGTGGACAAACGAAAGAGTCTTTACAAATTTGTTTCAGAAAATGGGTATTGCTGTGAAATTGGTGTACAAAAAACGGATTATATAAAAAGATCCGTAGCTGCAGCTTTAAAACAAAGGAAACTTTTGATTACAGAATCTGTTTGCGAATATTTTATAAACAAAGTCGGAACTGATATGGGAAGGATAAATTCAGAACTTGATAAGCTGACTGCATATTGTTACGGACAGAGAGAAGTTAGAAAAGAAGATGTTGATATAATCTGTACGGAAATACCGGATGGCAAGATTTATCGCATGATAGATTCTATGATGCAGGGTGATAGTACAAAGGCGCTTGAACTTTATTATGAGCTTATTCTTGCACATGAAGAAACCAGAAGTATATTTACCAGACTTATTTTCAGCTATTACAATTTGTATCAGACACTGCTTCTTTCATCAGAAGGTCAAAGTAAGAGTTATATTGTTAAGCTGACCGGAATCAGGGATTTTATGGTTGATAAATATTTAAGACTCAGAAAGAGTACATCATTAGATAAATTGAGACAAATTGTTGAAGACGGACTTGACATGGATCGCAGAATTAAAAGTGGTGAATTAAATGACAGGTTCGCAATAGAAATTTTTATTGAAAAATATTCTAACATGTAATATAATAGCATGGTAATGTTTGGAAGCGTATCGAAGTGGTCATAACGGCCCTGACTCGAAATCAGGTAGTCCTCCGGGGCTCGTGGGTTCGAATCCCACCGCTTCCGCTGATAAAAAGACCTCATTTGCTTAGTAAATGAGGTCTTTTTATATTCTTATGTTTTTTGACGTATAATTAATTATCTACTTATATCCATTCAAGGATGATTTATAAATTGCTGCTCTGAGCCACTGTTTTTTGTTATGTATGGTTTATTTCTGTATAAATTAAACGTCTTTTTGACAGTAAGCCTGCTTTTTACAAAATCGCAAAATATGAATAACCGTATTTATTTTATAAAGACAAATTCTGAAAGGTCGAAAAGAAGACGTCCATCAGTCATTGATTTGAACCATCCTCCAAAATCTTTCTTAACTTTAAAGAAAATAGCATGTCTTCCGGATACAGAATTAACAATTGATGAGTAAATACCACTGTCAGTACCAATATTACAGCTGCCGATAACATCACCATCTTCGGAATCGATGTGTATCTCTATGATTGATCTCATTCCTAAACCTTTAACTCTGACTGAAAATTCCATTGTTTTACTAGAAAAGTCATCACCAAAATCGTAATATTTATATCCGATTATACAATTATCTGTTATGTTAGTAACAACTCTTTCAAAAATATTATGTTCGGTTATCAGACACCCTCCTTTCAAGACGCATGCAATATCAGCTGGTGTGGAAGAATAAGGATTGAGGGATTTCTCAAAACCAAGACTGGTCATTTCGACCGTAGGTATTGTACCATCTTCCAGTATTTCAATTCTTTCAACACAGCCTCTGCGGCTCATGATGGTACCATTTGTCATACGATGATAAAAAATGTACCATTGACCATTAATTAAACATATTGAGCCATGATTGTTTCCACCGGGAAAATCAATTCCGTTATCGATGATGGTTCCACGATATTTGAAAGGCCCTCTTGGAGAATCAGAAGTTGCATAACATAAACGGCTTCCGCCTCCTTCACCGGGAAGAACAGGAGCACAAGGGGAATAAATCATGTAGTATGTATTTCCGACTTTTCTGGGGGAACATGCTTCGAAGAAGTTGAATGGCTGTTCTTTTGGTATTATGTCTTCCATATATGATTCATCAATTACCTCATACATATTATCAGGATTGAGTTCGCACATGTGACTGTTTTCAAATCCACAATATACATATACACGTCCGTCGTCATCTACTAAAACTCCTGGATCGATAAAAGTTCCGTCGTCACGATGGTTTTCTATATTATATTTATATTTGGATATGAGTTTAAACGGACCTTCAGGCCGCTCGCTTACGGCTACACAGCCTTTTGCCCCCATAATATAGACAAAGAGATAATATTTTCCGTCTTTTTCAACAACATCAGGAGCATAGCAGTCATTTGAATCGTTAGTCCAATCGGTGTCGGATGGGTGATCTCTGTCTGCTTTTGTATGAAATGCATCGCCGTGGCATACCCAGTTATTCAGGTCAGAGAGCGGAGCTGACCAAACTTTAAGTTTATAGTCGCAAAATTTATCGGATGACGCCTGATCGTGGGAACCGTAAACGTAAATCCGGTCTCCGAAGACTCGGGGTTCGCCATCAGGGATATATTCATTGTTTGGTAAATAAGGATTTGACATATGAAACCTCCTAAAGAAAAATTTATAAAGTGAAATTATCAAGTAAAATTACAATTGTAATTTTAATCCATGCAGTGTTATAATGCAATCTGCTGCTTAAATTAAACTTAAATATTGTGACATTTGCAACGATGATAATCAGATTGGTCTTATACTGAAAAAAGATAAGTTATTTCGTCAAATGTTTCATCAGAAAGAGGAATATCATTTTACTTTTGGTAAAAAGAAAAAATTGCAAAAAAAACTAAAAAACATTTGACATATCCGCAAGTATAGACTATTATTAACTAGTATGTTTGTGCAAAGCGTCCGTGTCCGGATTTGTACAGACTCTCATGCGAATAAACTAATAAAACAGAATTATTCAGGAGGAACCTAAATTGGCTAATATTAAATCTGCTAAGAAGCGTATCAATGTTATCGAGACAAAAACTTTAAGAAACAAGATGATAAAGTCTAAGATTAAGACTTTAGTAAAGAAAGTTGACGTTGCTGTGGCTGCCGGCGACAAGACTGCTGCTGCTGAGGCTCTTAAGGTTGCAACAATCGAAATTGATAAGGCATGTTCAAAGGGAATTTTCCATAAGAACAATGCAGCAAGAAAAGTTTCCAAGCTTACAAAAGCTGTTAATGCTATGTAATTGAAAACCTGTTTTTAGATTTTTCGAGACCTATCGTGAGATAGGTCTTTTTTTTTGTTGTCTTCATATAAATGTTAACAGCCGGGGATAATAAACCTAAAAGACATGCTGTATCGTATATCTAATGAAACAGTATGTAATAAAAAGGGGTGATGGTTTTGAATACAAAAATCAGGACAGATCTGGCAACAGAAATTCATGAAAGTAATAGTGAAGATAGTGGGATAAATGGTGTTGATGTAAAAACGGAAGATAAGGAATACTGTACAATCAGTGAGATAAGCATTAATTCTGATGAGGGAGCTTCTATAATGGGCAAGCCTGTTGGAAAATATATTTCCATAGAAACATCCCAATGTGTGAATATGGATGAAAGAGAAATTGAACGAATAATAAATGTCTTGTGCGAACAGCTGAAGAAGATGAACAGGTTAATGTGTGGAATTGATTACCCTTCACCGATAATGGTGGCGGGAATAGGAAACAGAAACATAACATCTGATTCCGTAGGTCCAAGAACAGTGGAACAGCTTAATATAACAAGCCATATAAAAAAATATTTTCCGGATGAATCAGGTGAAATAGGTTCGCTATGTGCAATTATTCCAGGAGTAATGGCACAAACGGGGATGGAAACAGGTGACATTATTAGAGGGATATGCAGCAAGGCAGAACCTAGGCTGGTTATTGTCATAGATGCGTTGGCAAGCAGAAGTATGGATAGAATAAATGCCACATTTCAGTTGAGTGAAACCGGAATATGTCCAGGATCGGGATTGGGTAATGAAAGAAAAAGAATTGACAAGGATTTTTTAGGAATTCCGGTGATGTCAGTAGGAGTTCCTACGGTAGTTGAGGCACGAACGATAGTACTTGAGAGTATAGAACAATTGTTAGATAAAAATGGTGAAAATGAAATTAATCAATTTTTTTCGAAACTTGATTTGGGAGATGTGTCTGATAAGTATGTTACTACAAAGAATATTGATGAGGAGGTTGTATGCATAAGCCGTATTATATCGGAAGCAATAAACCGGGTTTACGTGGAAAAAAGATAAAAAGACTTAAAGAGTATGCAGGATACAGAATAGTTGCATGCTTTTTTATACTTTTTCTGGTGTCAATTGTCCTTTATTGGAGTAATACAGAAAGCTTTTTTGGTATACTTTCTAAAATTAAAGAAGAAAGTAAAATTTCAGTTTATGCTTCGTATATTATTTCAGGGTTCTGTCCAGTGAGTTTTTGTATAAATGATACTGAAACGGAAATTGATTTTATTGAAGATGAAGAAAGGCTGAGTATTAATTATCTTGATCCTGAAAATATTGAAAAAATATATAAGCAGGATAGTATTCTTTCTGAATTTAATGATGAGAGTGTCGGCAAAATAATGGAAAAACAGATTTCTTCCTATGCATCAAAAACTTTTTCGGAATTTATTTCGGCAAATTATATTGTTGATTCCAGTACATGTGTTAATGAGAGTATAATAGATTTGAACACATTCGGTAAAATCTCTTCATCTATGGATAAATCAAAGACAATTTTGATTTATCATACGCATGGTTCTGAGGCGTTTATTGACTCAGATGGTACGGAGCATGATACTATTATGGGCGCAGGAGAGTATCTTTCAGAGCTGTTGAAGGAAAAAGGTTATACCGTAATTCATGATAAGACCTATTACGACAGAAAGGACGGGGTCGAAAACCGTAATGTTGCGTATTCTCAAGGCTTGGAGGGACTTTCGTCTAATTTGGCAGAACATCCTGAAATAGATGTAATAATTGATTTACACCGTGACAGTGGAGAAAAAAGAGTAGTGGAAATAAACGGAAAAAGTGTTGCAAAGGTTATGATGTTTAACGGTTTATCATTTGATGGAAACGGAGATATTTCATATCTTCCGAATCCGAACAGAATGGAGAATTTGGCAATCAGCTATAAGATGAAGGCAGTTGCCGATTGTTTTTATCCCGGTTTCATGAACAAAATATACCTGAAAAATTACAGATTTAATATGCATCTAAGAGGTAAAAGCATGCTCATCGAGACAGGTACTGAAGAAAATAAGGTTGAAGAAATTTATGCCGCAATGCCGTTATTGGCGGATTGTCTTGACAGAGTACTTTCTGACTGAAAATATGGAGAAGGTTTTAGTTAAGCTTTTTCTTGTAAATGTTTTTTTGCTATGTTATAATTTGATGGATTATGTATACCGCAGATGGGTTGTTTTATTAATGGTGTACAACGTGATACGGAGGAAAGATGAACTACGACCAGAGCAAAATCAGAAATTTTTGTATAATTGCCCACATAGATCACGGCAAATCTACACTTGCTGACAGAATAATTGAAAAAACAGGAGTGTTAACACAGAGAGAGATGCAAAGTCAAGTCCTTGATAATATGGATCTTGAGAGGGAAAGAGGTATTACCATTAAAGCCCAAACGGTCAGGGCCGTGTATAAGGATGAAAATGGAGAAGAATATTTCTTTAATCTTATTGATACACCGGGACATGTTGATTTTAACTATGAAGTAAGTCGAAGTCTTGCTGCGTGTGAGGGAGCTATACTTGTAGTTGATGCTGCCCAGGGGGTTGAAGCTCAAACTCTGGCAAATGTGTATCTGGCTCTTGATCATAATCTTGAGATTATGCCAGTAATAAATAAAATTGATCTTCCAAGTGCTGATCCGGAAAGGGTAATTAATGAGATAGAGGATGTTATAGGAATTGAAGCACATGATGCACCATTGATTTCAGCAAAGAATGGAATCAATATAGAAGAAGTTTTAAAGCAGATTGTGGAAAAAATCCCGGCACCGGGAGGTAATCCGGATAACCCTCTTCAGGCTCTTATTTTTGATTCGGTATATGATTCATATAAGGGAGTTATTATTTTCTGTCGAATTAAAGAGGGAAGAATAACAAAGAATACAAGAATCCGTATGATGGCAACGGGAGCAGAAGCAGAGGTTGTTGAAATAGGAACATTTGCACCGGGTAAATTCATTCCGTGTGATGAACTGTCAGCAGGAATGGTCGGATATATAATGGCTTCATTAAAAAATGTTAAAGACACAAGAGTGGGAGACACTGTTACCGATGCGGAGAATCCGGCAGCAGAAGCCCTTCCGGGATATAAAAAGGTCAATCCGATGGTGTATTGCGGATTATATCCTGCAGATGGTGCCCATTATGAGGATTTAAGAGATGCATTGGAGAAACTTCAGCTTAATGATTCGGCACTTGTATATGAACCGGAAACGAGTATCGCACTTGGATTTGGCTTTAGATGCGGATTCCTGGGACTTCTTCATCTTGAAATAATTCAGGAAAGACTTGAAAGGGAATATGATCTTGATCTTGTAACGACAGCTCCGAGTGTTATTTACAAAGTTTATAAAACGGATGGAGAAGTGATAGATATTACAAATCCGTCTAATCTTCCTGATCCGTCAGAAATTGAACATATGGAAGAGCCGATAGTTAATGCAGAAATTATGGTAACAACAGAGTATGTAGGTGCCATAATGACACTGTGTCAGGAAAGAAGAGGCGTTTATCTTGGAATGGAATATATTGAGGCAACAAGAGCACTTCTTAAATATGAACTGCCGCTTAATGAGATAATATATGATTTCTTCGACGCACTGAAATCAAGGTCAAGGGGATATGCATCATTTGATTATGAAATAAAGGGATATGTTCCTAGTAAGCTGGAAAAACTGGATATACTTATTAACAGAGAAATGGTTGATGCACTTTCATTTATTGTTCACGCAGATTCGTCTTATGAAAGAGGAAGAAAGATGTGTGAGAAGCTTAAAGATGAGATTCCCAGACATCTCTTTGAAATTCCGATTCAGGCTGCAGTTTCCGGAAAGATTATTGCCAGAGAGACTGTCAAGGCAATGAGAAAAGATGTTTTGGCTAAATGCTATGGTGGTGATATTTCACGTAAGAAAAAGCTTTTAGAGAAACAGAAAGAGGGCAAGAAGAGAATGAGACAGATAGGTAATGTTGAAATACCTCAGAAGGCATTTATGAGTGTTCTTAAGCTTGACGATGAATAAAACTTAATGGTTATTATTCCCGGAAAATTATAAATTGATTTTCCGGGAATTTTTTGAATAAAGGGAGATTTAAAATGGAACTTTATATACATGTTCCTTTTTGCAGAAAAAAATGCAAGTACTGTGATTTTTTGTCATGGGATAACAAGTGGGACTGCATGGAAAAATATTTTAGAGCTTTGCAGGAAGATATAAAACGTGAAGGTGAATTATGCAGTGAAAAAATAAAAACGATTTATATAGGAGGCGGCACTCCGGGACTCCCGGATGCACGATATATTTATGACATAATGCAATGCGTTAAACAATCGTTTGATATAGATAAAAAAGCAGAAATAACAATAGAAACAAATCCGTGCACTGTTACCGGCGAAAAAGCCGAAGCATATCTTAGGGCAGGAATAAACCGAGTGAGTATGGGAATACAGTCTTTTGATGATAATGAGTTGAAAATACTGGGAAGAGCACATAATGCGGCTGATGCTGAAAGAGCCTTTTATCTGCTCAGAACAGCAGGCTTTAAAAATATAAATATTGACCTTATACAGTCACTGCCGGGACAGACAACAAAAATATTTTTGGAAAATTTAAAACATGCAGTTGAGCTGTCACCGGAACATATTTCAGCATATGAATTGATCATAGAGGAAGGAACGCCTTTTTGGGAACTTTATGGTCCGGAAAGCGGATTTCATTTTTCAGAGGACACTGAAGTTGATATATATGAAGAAACTGTATCGTTTCTCGAAAAATCGGGATATAGTCAGTACGAAATCTCAAATTATGCTAAAAAAGGTTTTGAATCCGCACATAACATTGGATATTGGACAGGAGAGCCGTATATTGGATGTGGAACCGGTGCGGTCGGATATAGAGGAAACATAAGAAAAAAGAAACTTACGGATATTAAAGCTTATATAGATAATCCGCATGAATTTTATACTGAGAAGATAAGTGAGGAGGAAAAAAAGGCAGAATTCATATTCCTAGGCATGAGAATGAAAAAAGGAATAAGTGTTTTGGAATATGAAAAAAGATTTGGAGAGGAGTTTCCTAAGAAATACAGGGATATTTTTAAGTTATATATGCCAGAGTTTGTTAATTTTACAAACGGAATGTATTCTTTTACGTCAAAAGGTTTTCTTGTAAGCAACACAATTTTATCGGAGTTTATTGATTATTTATAAAATATCTCAAACTATCTGTTGACAAAAAAGCAACAAGGTGATAAGTTATAGACATAGATGTTAGCACTCCAAATAAATGAGTGCTAACAAGAAGAGGAAAGACTTATGAAGAATGGACTTGACGACAGAAAAAAAGCCATACTGATTTCAATTATAAGGAATTATTTGGAGACCGGGGAACCGGTAGGTTCCAGAACGATTTCCAAGTATGAAGAAATTAATTTGAGCTCAGCGACAATCAGAAATGAGATGAGCGATCTTGAGGATATGGGATATATAATGCAGCCTCACACTTCTGCCGGAAGAGTTCCTACCGATAAAGGATATCGTTATTATGTCGATCTACTGATGGAGGATAAGGAACAGGAAATTTCAGATATGAAGGTGTTTCTGTCAAAGAAAGAGCAGAAACTTGACATAGTTCTTAAAGAGGCGGCAAAACTGATTGCGGACAGTACTAATTATGCTTCAATGATTACGACTCCTACTTATACTGAAAAAAAACTTAAATTTCTTCAGCTTTCATTGGTGGATGAAAATACACTTCTTCTTATAATTGTGCTTGAGGGCAATATCATAAAGAACGAGATGATAAAATTGAATGAGCATCTTGAATCAGAAACGGTATTGAAGCTTAATATAATGCTTAATACATTTCTTCAAGGGTTGGATCAGAATCAGATAAGTCTGGGGCTTATTCAAAAAATGAAGGAAGAATCGCAAGGATATACTTCTGTTGTAAGTGATATAATTGATGCAGTTGCAAAAACGTTCAGTGAAAATGATGATGTTGAGATGTTCACAAGCGGTGCGACAAATATTTTGAAATATCCGGAACTTTCTGAACAGCATGATAAGATGACGAATCTTTTATCTGTAATCGAAGATAAGGATCAGCTTAAAGAACTTATCTGTTCGGAAACAATAGGAAGCAAAAATGGAAATATCCAGGTTTATATCGGCAATGAGTCGCCAATAGAGGCAACTAAGAATTGTTCGGTTGTTACTGCTACTTATCAGATTGAGGAAGGCGTATATGGTAAAATCGGAATTATCGGACCGAAAAGAATGGACTACGAAAAGGTTGTTGATTCTTTGAAGAACCTTATGCTGGATCTTGATCATATATTTAAAAAATAAGCATTTTAAGTTTTGCTTTATAATAGAAATGTGGAGGGATAGTGTTGGAAGACATAAAGAACGAAGAAACAATTCAGGAAGAAATTCATGAAAATGTTGAAACAGAAGAAAACACGGATGAAGTCTTACAGAAAGAAGATATTGATCTATCTGATGATAAAACAGTAGATTCGGACATTGAAAACGATGAAAACTGTTCAGAAGATGAAGGAAAAGACTCAAAGAAAGGTAAAAAATCCAAGAAAAAAGATAAACGTGATGATGAAATTGCGGATCTCAAAGACAGATTACAAAGAAATCTCGCAGAATTTGATAATTTCCGTAAGAGAACTGAACGTGAAAAGTCTCAAATGTTTGACATGGGAGCAAAAACGATGATAGAAAAGTTGCTGCCGGTCATTGATAACTTGGAAAGAGGAATAGGAACACTTGATGAAGAATCATCAAAAGAACCGTTTGCGGCAGGTATAATACAAACATATAAGCAGCTCACAAAGGTTCTTGAAGAAGTTGGAGTTGAACCTATTGAGGCTTTAGGAAATGAATTTAATCCTGATCTTCATAACGCGGTAATGCATATTGAAGATGAAAACTTTGGAGAAAATATTGTCTGTGAAGATTTTCTTAAGGGTTATTTGTATAAGGGTACTGTTGTCAGACACAGTATGGTTAAGGTTGCTAATTAATAGAATTGGAGGACATATATATGGGTAAAATTATTGGTATTGACCTTGGTACAACAAACAGCTGCGTAGCTGTTATGGAAGGTGGAAAACCTGTTGTTATCGCAAATGCAGAAGGTTCAAGAACAACACCTTCGGTTGTTGCATTTACAAAAACAGGAGAAAGAGCTGTAGGAGAGCCTGCAAAACGACAGGCGGTTACAAATTCAGACAAGACTATTTCTTCAATCAAGAGACATATGGGAACTGATTTTAAGGTTTCCATTGATGACAAGAAATACACTCCTCAGGAAATTTCAGCAATGATTC
>CAZNGY010000012.1:0-43235 GCA_964572955.1 uncultured Lachnoclostridium sp. | reverse complement strand
GATAAAGAACATTGTATCCCTGCATTCTTCTTTTTCTTGCTACAATATCAAGTGCGGTATATGGTCTTGGATGTCCTACATGAAGTCCCTGTCCACTTGGATATGGGAACTCTACCAACGCATAATATTTAGGCTTTGAATAATCATCCGTTGCCTCAAATGCCTTTTCATTGTCCCAGACATCCTGCCATTTTTTTTCAATGTCCTTTGGATTATAATTTGACATAGTTAATTACCTCCATATATGTAATGCGCCGTGCGCAAATAAACATGTCCAACTTTAAGTTTATACCTTATTTAACGGCAATAGTCAATAAAAAACCATTGTTTACAGCATTTCCTCTGCCGATTCTCCATCTTTTTCGGATTCATATACTATCTTACCATTACATATAGTATAAAAAACTTTTCCCGGAAGTTTCCATCCTTTAAAAGGCGTATTATCTGCTTTCGATTTAAATTTATCTGCAGTCCAGTATTCATCTTCACCGAAAATAACTATATCTGCCGGAAATCCTTTAACAATCTCTACCGGTTTCAACCTGTAAAATCTTGCCGGATTTGTACTCATAAGTTCAATCAACTTAAGCATTGTAATATGCCCCGGTTTCACCAGTGATAAAATTCCCAGTGCAAGAGAGGTTTCAAGACCTGTTATTCCGCTTGGAGCCTTTTCCATCTCTTTTTCTTTTTCTTCTTTAGAATGAGGTGCATGATCAGTAACAATCATATCAATTGTTCCATCCTTCAATCCCTCTATAATTTTCTGCCTGTCTTTTTCCGTTCTAAGCGGCGGATTCATACGTGCATTTGTGCCATATTTCAAAACTGCCTCTTCAGTCAGTGTAAAATGATGTGGTGTTGCCTCAGCATGAACGTCTGCCCCCATTTTTTTTGCCAGTCTTACAAGTTCAACTGAATTTCCTGAACTTATATGCTGTATGCATACTGATGCTCCCGTATTAAGTGCAAGCATACAGTCTCTGGCGGTCATAACATCCTCCGCAGTATTCATTGCACCGCCATAACCAAGTTTCTCTGATATTTCTCCCTTATTCACACCCGGTGCATCTATAAAAAGCGGATTCTCTTCATGAAGACTTATAGGAAGATTCAGCTTAGCTGCCCTCTTCATTGCTTCAAGCAAAACTCCTTCATCCATTATAGGAATCCCATCATCCGTAAAACCCGCCGCCCCGGCTTCTGCAAGTTCTTCCATATCTACAATTTCACTTCCATGAAGACCTTTGGTGACTGATGCTGTCTGCATTACCCTTATTCCTGTTTTCTTTCCTTTTTCAAGAACATAATCAAGCACATCCCTGCTGTCAACAACCGGCTTTGTGTTTGCCATACATACAACAGTAGTAAACCCGCCATGTGCAGCAGCTGCCGCACCGGTTTCTATATCTTCTTTATATGTGAAGCCCGGATCCCTGAAATGAACATGCGTATCAATCAGTCCGGGAGCAACAATAAGCCCTTTTGCATCTATGATATTATCACAATCAGCTTTTAAATTCTTCCCTGTTTCAATAATAATTCCGTCATCAATCAGGACATCTGTCACTCCGTCAAACCGGTTTACTGGATCAACAACTCTTCCGTTTTTTATTAAAAGCATAATTTCCTCCGAGAAATAATATAATAATCCCAAAATAATCAGGAAATATAAATGAATCAGCTAATACAATTTGTCAACGACCATGGTATTTACGCAATACTCCTTTTCGTATTTCTGGAATATGCATGTTTTCCGATATCAAGTGAAATCATTCTTCCTCTTTCCGGTGCAATTGCCTGTGCTCTCGGACAGTCCTATATTCTTATCGTAATTGCCAGCTCAGCAGCCGGTCTGTTGGGTACATATATTGTATATTTGATATCATTTAAACTTTCACAGAAAATAAACTGTAAACTCAACAAACAATCATCATCCTACATAAAATGTCAGAATATGTTTGCCAGACACGGTCGAAAAGCCGTAATGTACGGCAGAGTCATTCCTCTCTGCCGCACATATATAGCATTTCCTGCCGGAATAACCGGACTTCCTGCGAACGACTACATCACTTGGTCTGCCGCAGGCATAATTGTGTGGAACAGTATACTCATCGGAGCCGGTTATTTTCTCGGCTCAAACTGGTATGTTTTTGAAAGCATATATAAAAAATACAAATTTATTACGCTTATAACCTTACTATCATTTTCTGCACTGTTTATCATATTGAAATTTTTAAGCTCAAGACGGTTTAAAAAATGCCGTTAATATCCTCGATCATGTCAATTACAGCCTGTCTTGAAGCATCCGCAAAATTCTCCGGAGCAAATCTTTCCTTGTATTTATCCTGTTTATAAGCAGCAATGATGCCTCGGCTTGAATTAACAATTGCTCCCAAACCATCCTCATTAAAGTAAGGCAGAAGGTCTGCCGCCTTTCCTCCCTGTGCTCCATATCCCGGAACAAGTATGTATGCTTTTGGCATAACCTTTCTTAAAACTTTGCCCATTTCCGGATAAGTTGCTCCTACAACCGCACCGACATAGCTGTATTCATCACCCATACACGATGCACCCCATTCGGCAACTTTTTCTCCTACTATTTCATACAAAGGCTTTCCGTCAATAAGTCTGTCCTGAAATTCGCCACTACTTGGATTACTTGTTTTTACAAGCACGAAAATACCCTTGTTTTCTGTTTTACATACATCAATAAACGGATTTATTCCATCTGAGCCCAAATACGGATTCACAGTTGCAAAATCCTCATCAAAACCATAAAATTCTTTACTTCCTACTTTTACCTTACCGAGATGTGCTGTTGCATAAGCGGCCGACGTTGAACCGATATCTCCACGTTTCACATCACCTATAACCACCAATCCTTTTGATTTGCAGTAATCAACGGTTTTCTTAAAAGCCACTACTCCCGGAACTCCAAAAGCTTCATACATTGCAATCTGTGGTTTAACAGCAGGTATAAGATCATACGTACTATCTACAATTGCCTTATTAAACTGCCATATTGCCTCGGCGGCACCTTCAAGATTTTCTCCGCAATCATTAAATGTTTTTTTCAGGATACATTCCGGTATGTGGGACATTGTCGGATCGAGTCCTACTACTACCGGTGCATTTTTCTTTTTAATTTCTGAAACCAACTTGTTTATCATTATCTTTTCCTCCGGGTATTAAACTATATTACATTGCCTTAACGCAATGTTCTCCAAAGTAAAATTTACTACATTTAATGTCTTTTATCAAGTGTGTATTTCCCTATTAAAAACTGTTGACAAATTTTAAAGACTCATATAACATAAAAATGCTAGGGGCGCATTTGCTGAGATGTGTTTATCACGGTCCCTCATGACTTGATCCGGATAATACCGGCGTAAGGAAGCAGCCAATGATTATTTGAATTTTCAATATTCATCTGTCTCTTCCTCCTATTATACTGAGGAGGTTTTTTTATGTCTGAAATCAAAAATAACAAACAAATGTCCACCAAAAAAATCGTTGTATGCGGTATGTGTATTGCTCTTGCCTATATTACAAGCGAACTTAAACTTTTTGAAATGCCTTATGGCGGAAGCATTACTCTTTTCAGTATGTTCTTCATTTCATTTACCGGCTACTGTTTCGGTATTAAGACCGGTCTTATATGCGGCTTTACTTACGGTATTTTCCAATTTATACAAAATCCATGGTTTTTAAATGTCCTGCAGGTTTGTCTGGATTATATTTTTGCATTTACTGCTCTCGGCATGTCCGGGCTGTTTAGAAACATGAAAAAAAGAACCCCTTCCGGAGAAAAGGTTCTTTCAAAAAAAGGTCTGATTACCGGATATGCCTTCGCTGTTTTTTTCAGAGCTCTTTTTAATACAATCGGAGGATATATGTTTTGGATGAGTGGAATGCCTGACAACTTTCCTCCTTCTCTCAAATTTTTGTACCCTATAATATATAACTACTCTTATTCCGGTGTTGAGGCAATTATTACAATCGCAGTCCTCATGATTCCCGGAGTATCTTCAGTACTTATTAAATTAAGACATGATGTGGAGTAAATCATCTTGATTTTCATCAGTCATTATTATAAGTGTTCCTTCCTTTACTTCAATCCCGGCATCTCTGCCCGTAAAAGAATTACTGATACCAAGTGAAATATCCGGCATCAGTGTAATATTTTCAGTTTCAAATTTTAATCCTCTAATGGTAACACCTCTTGCTGCACCTCCATATGCAAAAACGGATACTGTTCCGCTTCCATTCCCCGACAATAGTACTTTCCCATTCGATATAGCTGTCATATATGTCAGTCTGTCATGAATAAAGCATCTGATACCTCTTTTGGCGCAATATGCCAAAAGACTTATATTGGCAAAGGAGTGGTCGCGGCGTTTTCCTCCCAATGCACCGAACAGATGTATTGTTCCGAATCCTTCATCTGCCAGATACCTCACCGCAAATGCTGTATCCGTATCATCTTTATCCACTGGAAGTTCTATTCTTTTTATGTTTTGCCATTCTTCCATTGTTTCTCGGCTTGCGGAATCAAAATCCCCAATAAGTATATCAGGAAGTATTTCATTTCTTATTAAAGTATCAGCACCTGAATCTGCTCCTATAACAAAAATATCTTTATCGTTTTTTATCAACTTCTTCGCTTCATTTATATTTTTTTCTTCACATTCTCCACCGCAAAATATCAATGCATGTTTTGTCATTGCTTTCTTTTCTTTTCTCCCTATACCTCTTTCTTTCTTTTTCGGAAGAAGATAATCCTTAATCATAAACTGAACATAACTTCTTCCATTATATTCGTTTATTCCCGGATAATATGTAACTGATAAATACACATCCCCATTCCCATTAAAAAGAGATTCTGTTTTTTCCCTTCCGTAAGATTCAATCAGATCTTCTATAAAATTTTCAGAACCGTTAAACATCTTAGACCTTACTTCCACCCCATTACTGTCAGTAAGTTCAAGTGTCAGATACTGTCCATCTTTTCCAAATCTGGAAAGCTTCCTGATTCTTACATTTTTATCGGCAAAAACCGGTTTCTCGTTACCATTTCCCATTGGCTCAAGTATTGTCATTTCCTCAACAAGTTCCTGTGTAAATAAAGACATCGCGGCACTGATATCAATAACAACCTTTTTTTCTATATCACATACTTTACGTCCTGCAGCTTCATTCAGTTTTTTTCTGAAATCACCTAAAGAACTTCTTTCAATACTCATTCCTGCCGCCATCGGATGTCCGCCAAACTTAACAAGATACTTCTTCTGTTCAGAAAGCTTTTCAAACATATTATACTCTTCCGTACTCCTTCCTGACCCTTTCAGCATCTCTGAATCATTCATACTGTCCGTAAAAACTATTGCAGGTCTGTTATATGCTTCTCTTATCCTTCCGGCAATTATTCCGGCCAGACTTTCATGACAATTAGGAAGATATACAACCAACACGTAATCATCAAACATATTGCCATCCTCAATTATTTCTTTAGCTCTTTCAAGTCCGGCAAGTGTTTTTCCTTTTCTTTCCTCATTAAGCTCTTTTAAATGAATCGCCGGTCTGACTGCGTCTGACACACTTTTTGACATAAGTAGTTTTACACCTTCATCTGCCGTTTCCAATCTTCCGGTTGCATTAATACATGGTCCGATTACAAATCCAAGATGATATACCTCAATTTTTTTTCCTTCAAGTCCGTTTTCCCTTATAAGGGCTTCCAATCCCGGATTATCATGTCTGTTTATTGCTTCAAGTCCATACTTAACTATTGTTCTGTTTACACCTTTCAGCTCCATAACGTCACATACCGTCGCCAATGCCAAAACGTCCATGTGTTCTGAAATAAAGTTACCAAACCCATAGGCATTGTACAAAGCCTCACAAAGATTAGCGGCAACAAATGCACCGCATATACCGCTTTCAGGATACTCACATTCTTTCTGTTTTGGATTTATCACACAGTCTGCTGGCGGAATTCTTTCAGGTATATCATGATGATCTGTCACTATTACCGTTATACCGTTTTCTTTTGCATACTCAATCTGCTCATACGCTGCAATTCCATTGTCACAGGTTATTATAAGATCAATTCCATCATTAATTGCACAATTGATAATAGAACGGTTTATTCCATATCCGTCAGTTATTCTGTCCGGAATCTTATAAGACACAAAAGCCCCCAGATTCTCCAAAGCTGTAAAAAGAACATAAGTGGAAACAATACCATCAACATCATAATCACCGACTATACGTATTTTTCCTCCGTTGTCGATTGTTTTTGTTATAATGGCAACTGCCTTGTTTATGTCCTTAAATTTATTGTAGTTATCAAATACATCACAGCTTGGATTTATGAACTCCTCAATTTCTGCATCCTCGCAAATATCTCTGTTTACCAAAAGTCGCGAAATAAGCATACTTACCCCAAATTTATCGCATATATGTCCAAATTTACCGCTTTTGTTTCTTAATACCCAGGATTCCTTCATAATCCCTCCATGTAAATCAATTCATTATTTTCCCATTCAACGCCTTTATATAAGCACTGATTCTGGTTCTTTTATACCCACAAACCTAACTCTCATCCAAGATCCGGACATCTTCACAGAACACATAACATACAAAGAAAAAAGAGTGAAGCACTTTTGCACCTCACTCTTAAATCCATTACTTAATTCTGTTTTTTATTAAGCTTCTTGTAAAGTGTAAGCCACAATGTACCTGCAATACATACTGATGAATATGCACCGCATATAATACCTACCATAAGAGGAATTGCAAAAGCTCTTATCGAATCAACTCCGAGAATTACAATCATTACAACCGTTATAAGAGTTGTAATTGATGTATTAATACTTCTTGAAAGTGTTTCGCTTATCGACTTATTCACAACATACTCTATAGATTCTTTATTTGTCTTAGATGCAAGATTTTCACGTATTCTGTCAAAAATAACGATAGTCGCATTAATTGAATAACCTACAATTGTAAGAACACAGGCAATAAATGAATTATCTACCGTAATTCTGAATACGGAATAAACCATAATAACAACCAATACATCATGAAGAAGAGCCAATACTGAACTTGATGCAAATGCAAAATTTCTAAATCTGATCCAAATATAAAGAAGCATACAAACCGCTGAAATTACAACAGCCCAGACAGCATCTGATTTCATCTCTGAAGAAACTGATGCGCTTATACTCTGTACCTGAATCTTATCCTCATCTACTCCATATTTATCCTTAAACAGCTTTTTAAGTTCAAGAATCTTTGAATCTTCGTTTCCACCATCCCCGTTCTGGGCAGTAGCTGCAGTAGCATTTTTATCAGATGATCCCTCTTCAACCACCATCTTGTCAGATTTAATGATTATAGCATTTTCTGCCTCTACCTGAACTACTTCAGGTGTTGAACCTAATAAATCTCCTACAAGTGTTTCTATCTCACTGTTTGACGGAACAGTCTGGTCTTCATCAAAGTAAACTTCAACTGAAGTTCCTCCGACAAAGTCAAGTCCATAATTAAGCATATTTCCATTTGCCGCACCCACAATGAGACCAATAATTCCCGCAACAATCAATGTTCCTGAAATGCAGACATATTTTTTCCAATGTGAAGTAAAATTGAAAATTTTCGTTTCTTTTTGTATTCCGTAATATTTTTCCGATTTAAATCCGATATTGTAGAAACATACCATTACAAAACGACAAATCAGAAGTGATGATATTACCGAAAGAACAATACCTATGCCAAGTGTTATCGCGAAACCTCTGATTGTTCCCGAACCTCGAAGATAAAGAACTACTGCCGCAATAAGAGTTGTTACATTACCATCAATAATCGAAGATGCCGCTTTTTCATAGCCTATCTTTATCGCTGATCTTACGGTCTTTCCATCCCTTAATTCCTCTTTTATTCTTGTAAAGATGATTACATTACCATCTACTGCCATTCCTATTGAAAGAATGATACCGGCAATTCCGGGAAGCGTAAGCGTTACATCAAAAAGTATCAGGCAAAGGATTAAAACTCCTGTATACACAGCAAGGGTAATACTGGATGCAATACCGGATAGTTTGTAGAACGCAATCATAAAAATCATAACCAGTACCATTCCGATTGCACCGGCAATAAGAATTGTACTGAGAGCATTTGAGCCAAGCTGTGCTCCGACGATACTATACTGAAGCTGATGAAGTTCAAGAGGAAGAGCTCCTATCTGTATTGTTGTCGCTATATTCTTAACCTCATCAAAAGTAAACGAACCGGAAATTGTAGCAGTGTCATTATCAATAGGAGATTCACACCCCGGCGCACTTATTACCTCTCCATCATATACTATGGCAATAATTCCTCTTAAATAATCTGCTGATACAGATGAGTAATTGTGATATTTTGATGCATAAGTGGTTGCTTTAAGAAATTCTTCCCTTCCTGATTCCTTAAGTGAAAGCTGAACATAATATGACGTGCCTGCATTTGATACATCACCGCTCTGGCTGTACATTGCCTCAGCTCCCTGTATATCCTGACCATCCAGAACCACATCTCCGGCAGCAATAATTTCTTCCATAGGTCTGGCCAATTCATACTTTCCGTCACCCAGACTTACTATGTTATCAACTCCATTTTCACTTTTACCATAAATAAAATAAACATTTCCTGAGTCTCCAAGTTCGGATAAAATATATTCAGCATTTTCCACACCCGGAATATCAACGCATATACGGTTGTTTCCCTGCTGATATACTTCAGCTTCAGTACTGTAATTCTGTACCCTCTGCTGCATACGGTAAATTGTCATCTCCAATTTTTCCGCATCCGGATTTTCTTCATCAGTTTCATATGTAATACTCAGTCCTCCGTCAAGATCCAGACCAAGACCGATATTTTGTATTCCCGGAACCTTGTCATTTACATATCCTACATACAGAAACACTCCCAGAACTGCCATAAAAAACACTATGACAAGAAGCTGCAGTATTCCTCTTTTTTTTGTATTTTTCATATATACCTCCATACAGAATCTTTAATCCGGATACCATCACCTCTTTATTCACGATTTAGTCAGTGTATCCGCAAAATTCAGCACGTTTCATTATAACAGCATTAATAAAAAAATACAATCATCAAAAGACGTTACATATGATCGTACTCATCCTTTTTACCATAGTTCTTACGCCTCAAAGCCTCCATCAGTTCCCTGAACTGATAACCGATATCAATAATCCCATCAGAAAACAATTCCGAAACACATATTTTCAATCTGCTGATAAACCGGTATTCAGAAGAATTACGGTTACAATTTATATACTTTCTCAGATAATCCAGAATATTTCCTGTTTCACGGTAATGCAGAAAAAGAGGCGTGTAAGGCATTATAAACATTCTTTTCTTCATTATCCCTAAATTTGTACTAACCTTACGAATATCAGTTCTGTTTACATAATCCGGAGCAAATACCACAAAATAACACTTATCAAGAATTGACCTGTAATTTTCTATAAAAGCAGAGAAACTCTCATATTCCCCCTTTATCATAACGATAATCTTTTCAGCTTTTTCCAATACCTCACAACTTGTGTAATTACCGTTTTTTTCCGTATTTACCAATATAAAATCTGCCTGGTTTCCGGCTTTTTCCAGTATATTCCCGAATTCATTTCTGAAAAATTCCTCAAAGGACTCCTTTGTTCTGTCACAAATCTGAGGGACATAATATAACCCTCCATTAATAACCTCTACAAAAGTATCATCAACTACATTTTTCATGTACTTCTCTGCAATATGATCAGCTACACCGGTTCCCGGTTTTTTTGCGGTCTTATAAATGCCCTCTTCCCTTACGCTTTGTGAATATGTATTTCCCAACAGATAATCTCCCATAGACGTATTATTACTATTTTCCATCAGTGCAATTCTGCATGGATACATATAAACAGCCATTACCGATAATAAAGATGCCAATATTGAGTCATACCCGTCTTTTTCCTGATTCCATACTGATATTATCATATTTCCTCCCACCTAAAATTATTTAATTTAACCATAAGTTATATGATGATTATAACTCCAAGTGTCCGAAATATTAATTGACAAATGAAATAAAAGAATTTTATTTTGTTATGAAATTAAACTGTTGGTTTAGTAATTTTATCTTATAAAGGTAATTCATCAAGCGACTTTTTGGTGCTGAGATAGCTATTGGTATATCTTACATCATTCGATACATCTTCTTTCATCCATTCCGGTTTCAGAAAACATCCTGCCGCCGTTTCATCAGGAAATTCCACTTCTGCAAACATCAAACCTTCAAGTTTTCCTAAAAAAACATCCAACTCAGCGACAAGACCGTTTTTTTTCTTATATTCTCCGGTACATTCATCCGGCAATGGAATGAGATATCTTCTTTTTTCTATAAGATTTCCATCACATTTTTTCAATAAAACATCGAATTCATCTTTAGAAATCTCATATTCATTCTCAGTATTTACAATTGCTCCGCTACTCCCGCCATTTTGCCTAATCTTAAGTGTAAGATAATATTTATCATTACTTTTTCTTATTCTTATTACCGGTTTTCTGCATATATATCCCTGAATAATGTCTTTGTGCTCATATCTGTCAAGATTCTCCGGCAGATACTCTAATGTAAATTTCTTTTCTATTTCCATATAATTACACTTTCCGTTTTATTCTTTTCCAAAACGGATTTATCCTTTCTTTTTCATCTGAAGCAATTGAATATTTTATAACAAATCTGCTCATACTTCTATACAGTATACACTATCAAGAGGTGTTTGTGTTGAAAAAATATATATGTATTTATTTGAAATGCGGTTTATACGGTATTCTTCTTGAATGTTTCTACACCGGTATCATTTCATTACTGAATGGAAATTTTTCCTTAACGTCCACCACTTCTCTTTGGATGTTTCCAATTTATGGAATGGCTGTTTTTATAATTCCGCTTCACGATGCAATTAAAAACCGGCATTTTATTATGAGGGGATTTATTTATGCCTTTCTCATCATGACCATAGAATATATAACAGGTTCAATACTTATAAATATGCATTGCTGCCCATGGAATTATTCCAATAAAAAACTGAATTATCAATCAGTTATTCGACTTGACTACTTTCCATTGTGGATGGCAGCAGGTCTTATTTTCGAATATCTCCTGACAAACCGGAATTCCTCCTGAAACTTTAAATCATGGAGGATATACTTCCGTGAATCAAAAAACCCCGGCAATTATAAACAGTCTGCGATGTACATATTCACATAATCACCATAACAGACTTAATAATTCCCGAGGTTTTAATGACTACTTTCTTCCTTTTGCGGTAACATTATCCTTTACATCCTGTACCGCATTTTCAACACCGTCAACCGTGTCCTTTACGGCATCTCCGGCATCATCAGTTACATCCTCCGCAGTATCCAGTACATCCTTGCCAAGTCCGTCTTCGTCATCTTTCTCAGTTTTGTCATCTTTTTCATAATTCTTTTCATCTGTTTCCGCCTCCTTTTTACTGTTAGGATCTGTAGCCGAATTATTCATATTTTCGCTGCCGCAGCCGGCCAGTATTCCCGCCGACAACATGGCAACAGCTGCCAAAAATTTAAATCTGTGCATGATAACCTCCAATAATTAACTTCCACAAGCAGTATTCTCATGGATTATATATATTTTTTACATCAAATCAGATTATATTCATGAAACATATAATGAGCCGATTTCCATTTTTTGCATACATTATAGGTATAAAAAACAAATTTGCAGAATATGCAAATTGATTGGAGGAAAAATGAATACCGCACTTTCGGTGAGTAATCTGAGCTTTACTTATTACAGTCTTAGGGGTGAAATAAAAGCTCTTGATAATATAAATTTTGATGTTATGCCCGGAGAATTCATTGCAATTGTCGGACCTTCAGGATGTGGCAAGTCCACTCTTTTATCATGTCTGTGCGGTCTGCTCACTCCTCAGGAAGGCAAAATACTGATTAACGGTTCTGACGATATCTGTCCCAGAAATCAGATCGGATACATGCATCAGAAAGATCTGCTTTTTGACTGGAGAAACAATCGAAGAAACATTTACCTTGCTGATGAATTAAAGAAAACTGATAAAAAGAAGGATTCCTCAATAAAGAAAAAGACTACTGAAAAAGTGAATAATTTATTACTTAACTATGGTTTGGCAGGATTTGAAAACAAGTTTCCCTCCTCTCTTTCCGGTGGAATGAAACAGCGGGTTGCTCTTATTAGAACACTTATAGGCAATCCTGAAATCCTTCTTCTTGATGAACCTTTTTCTGCACTTGATTTTCAAACACGGCTTGAAGTATCAGAAGACATCTATAACCTTATAAGAAGTGAAAAAAAAACCGCAATACTTATAACTCATGATATAGAAGAAGCCGTAAGTATGGCTGATCGTGTTCTTATAATGAGTAGTCGTCCTGCAATAATAACTAATGTCATACCTATAAAACTTACTATAGAAGAACGCACCCCTCTTTCGGCAAGAGAGGCACCTGAATTCAATGATTATTTTCATAAAATATACAAGGAGCTTCGTTATGAGACAAAATAGTACATCCATTTCCCCCGGTCAGCAAAAATTTGTAAGAAAACACCGCATTCGTCTTTTTACAATTCACATAATTCGAATTTTACTTCTTGTTTCTTTTATTTCCGCATGGGAAATATCCTCAAGAAACGAAATCATAGATTCATTTATTTTTTCCAGTCCGTCCAGTCTTATGAAGGCCTTTCTTTCATATTCAAAAGACGGAACACTTCTCCATCATATAAAAATAACCCTTTCTGAGACCTTTATATGCTTTTTCATTGTGATAGCAGGCGGAATTGCATTTTCAATACTTCTTTGGTGGAATGAATTTATTTATAAAATACTTGAACCTTATCTGGTTGTTTTAAACAGTCTGCCTAAATCTGCTTTGGCACCTCTCTTTATTGTCTGGCTCGGAACCGGTATGAAAACAATAATTATTGCCGCTGCCTCTGTTGCATTTTTTGGTGCAGTCATGTCACTGTACGAACATTTTAAGGAAACTGACAAAGAAAAAATCAGACTTATTTACACACTTGGCGGAAACAAATCTGATGTTCTTTTAAAAGTCGTTCTGCCGTCAAATATAGGCTTTATAATTAACGTGATGAAAGTAAACATGGGGCTTTCGCTAGTCGGCGTAATCATTGGTGAATTTGTTGCTGCCAACGCAGGACTCGGATATCTTATATTATATGCAAGCCAGGTTTTCAGACTCGATCTTGTTTTATTATCAATCGTTATTCTTGCAGCTGTCGCATCTGTTTTGTACCTTATACTTGATTTTATTGAAAAAATCTGCATCCGACACAAATAAATCAAAAAATGTCCGGCTCTTTTACAGATTTCAAAGCCCTTTCAGCAATTTCTATATACTTATCAAGACAGCTTTGTGGTCCCGTAAGCCTTATTAAACCGCTCATACCTATAAGCCATCCGACAAGTACATCACTAAATTGCACATCAACAAGACAAATGTACTTCCCGTTATCGTTTTTTATCGGCAGAACGATAACGGATGAAGCACCGAACTTATCAATAACTATGCCTATATTCTTTTCATCACACTCTAAACGGATTTTTTCACTTTCAGCAGAAACCATATTATGCATCTGATTACAATAATCAACCTTTTCCTTATATGTACGGAATCTGTTTACATAATCCGCCCGTTCCTCGGTCTGCCTTATGCTTCGCATTTTATCAACTCTGTAATGTTTTATTCTTTTATCTTCTCCGTCGTAAGCGATAAGGTAATAATTTTCATTGTCAGCATGTAAAAAACATGGGGTAATTCCCTCTTTATCACCATTTACTCTTTTAGCAAGCTTCTTTTCCCTGTTCCAGTCATAATATTCAAAATCTATTTTAAATTGTCCGTTTATTGCACTGCTTAAAACCCCGATATTTTTGAATACTTCATCATTTACGGTTTTGGGTCTGTCTGATATTATCACTTCACGATTCAGCTCCCTCGCCGTATGCCTGCTTCCAAGTTTTTCAAGTTTGGATATCATCTCCCTGGACTGTTTTTCTGTTATGATTTTCGATGAAACAACAATGTCTACCAAAAGTTTTTGTTCCGGTGGGGAAAACAAACGCTTGTTGTGATAATAGGTGACCCGGTGGTCTCCACCCGTTAACTTTTCAATACCGAATCCGGTTTCTCTCAATAGTTCAAAATCCTTATAAAGGGTTTTTCTCTCTACCTCAATTCCATACTCCTTCAGTCTGTGCTGAATCTCGGAAAGATCCATACCATGATTTTCGTCTGTATTTTCACAAAGAATCTGCATGATATATATAAGCTTCTGCTTTTTTTCACTCCCCACAAAGCACCTCCGACATTTTACTTCATTCTGATACTTTCAGAAAAGCTTATCCATCCAAAGTATGTAAAAACAAGACCTGCCGCAACACAAAGAAGACATACTATTCCTGCTGTTTTATTTTTATTGGCAAAACATCTGTATGCGGTAAATCCTCCCGCTACAACAGCCATTACAGGAAATACACAGGTAGAATAAAAAAACACACCAAGCAGGGCAAACAGAATACACACCACCGTCATCGTGTTACTGTAATCCTTAACGGAATCATCTTTATGAGGAAGAAACTCCGTACTGATTATTTTTTCATATTCCTGTTGAAATGATTCCGTTTCACTTGCCGACAGTTTTGCACTCTTCATAACTCCCAATTCGTCAAGCCAATCGGCGACCTCATTCATTATTATCCTGCTGTTTTTTAAGTCTCCGTCAGAAAAGCTGCCGTTTTTTATTTCAAAAACAAGCGGCTGCTTTAATATGCCTGCATTCTCATCCGGATTACATACTGGATTAACTTCAATTTCTCCGCTTGAACTACGTATTCGTCTATTTATATCCTCAAACATTTTCTCGGCAGAAATCCTGTCTAAATCGGGTCTTATGCTGTCCATACATAAAAGATTGTTGTTTTCCGTACAAACAACGTATGCTAAACGCATATCAGACCTGTATATACCTATATTATATACCTTGTCACCGACATACGCCTCTGACCCTGCAATACACTTGTTATTGTCTGTTATTATATTCGTAATGCTTTCATCAAAAATAGTTTTCCCCACAATGGATACCTCCAAAAAGTAATACGAATACAATATATCACCTTATATCCACTCTGTCAAAACCAAATACACAATGGTTAAGCTTTTTCTCTGCCCCGGCAGTAACACCTGACTCAGACCAGTTCCATGGCCAGCATAATAAGAATTCCTGACATTATTCCAATTGTAGCAATATGGCCTTTACTGTCACACTGTAAATCAGGTATCAGTTCTTCAACCGTAATATGAAGCATTGTTCCTGCCGCATAACTTAACATAAACGGCATAAACGGTTCCACAATATCATACGCATAAAGTGCACATATTCCGAATACCGGTTCTACAATACCACTCAGTGAAGCAAGGACAAATGCTTTCTTCCCTTTCATCCCATTATTTACAAATAATGCTGACAAAGCCATACTTTCCGGAAAATTCTGTATTCCTATTCCCAATGCAAGAATAACTGCCGCCGGCAGAAGGTCTATGTTATCCGGATTATCTATAAAAAGCGAAAATGCGACTCCTACCGTTATTCCCTCCGGAATATTATGCAGTGTCATCGCAAACATTAATGCAGCATCTGAGTTATTATCTCTTTTTTTCTTCATAAACGCATCCATAGCAATCAAAACGATACAGCCAAAAGCAAATCCCATAACAATCATTATTGCATCATTAAATCCTCTTACGGACTCCATTGCCGGTACAAGTAATGCAAATACAGCCGTCGCTATCATTACACCTACCGAAAATCCAAGTATTGCCTTTCCAAATTTTCCTCCGTTTATTTTTTTTACAAAGAAAATCATTGAGGCTCCGCTGACTGTCATTACAAAAATAAATAAAAGTGAAAGATAAGCCGCAAAATACTCCACCATTTCTACATCCCATACATATATATTTTATTATATTCAGTATATCCGCTGTTTGTTAAGGATGTTCCCCTCTGAAAATCCTGCCGCACACAGTCCGGCACTCTCTTTCTTCTCTTATACTTTCTTAATGTAAGCCGCTGTACAGAAACCATCCTTCTTCCGATATAATATATTTTATCCGCTTATACACATTTATTATCAACATCGTATACAAAAACCTTAACAAATACTAACCTTTCGTAAGTAATATAAAACTTGACTTATGAGTCCATAATTTCTATAATTAAAAAGACTTTGCAAATTTCAACTATAATATAAGGAGGTCTGCCTTATGATAACATTACATAAAGGTGGTATGTATCTGGTTAACGGCGTACCTGCAGAAACTGCAGATATTTCCCCTGAGGAAGCCCGTAAACAGACAATTGCATATTCTATACTCAATTCCCACAACACATCGGGAAATGATGAAAAACTCAAAATCAAATTTGATGCCATGGTATCTCATGACATTACATATGTAGGAATCATCCAAACTGCACGTGCCAGCGGACTTAAAGAATTTCCTCTGCCATACGCAATGACCAACTGTCACAATTCTCTTTGTGCAGTCGGCGGAACAATTAATGAAGATGATCATGTTTTTGGTCTCTCTGCTGCAAAAAAATTCGGCGGTATCTATGTTCCTGCTAACCAGAGCGTTATTCACTCATATGCAAGAGAAGCTCTTGCAAGCTGCGGCGGAATGATTCTCGGTTCTGACAGCCACACTCGTTACGGTGCACTTGGAACAATGGCCGTTGGTGAAGGCGGTCCTGAACTCGTAAAGCAGCTTCTTAAAAACACTTGGGACATAAACCGTCCGGAAGTAGTTATGGTTTACCTTAAAGGAACTCCTAAAAGAGGTATTGGTCCTCATGACATTGCAATTGCCCTTGTTGGTGCAACATTTGCAAACGGCTTTGTAAAAAATAAAGTTCTTGAATTTGTAGGTCCGGGAATTGCCAATCTTCCAATTGACTTCAGAAACGGTATTGATGTAATGACTACCGAAACAACTTGTCTTTCATCCATCTGGGAAACTGATGAAACCGTCAAAGCTTTCTATGAAACACATAAACGTCCGGATGCATATAAAGAGCTTAAGCCTGGTATCACCGCTTATTATGACAGCATGATTACAATTGATCTTGATAAAATGGAATCAATGATTGCCCTTCCATTCCATCCTTCAAATGCATATACAATACACGAATTCGTAGAAAATGCTGAAGAACTCCTTAAAAAGGTTGAAGAAGAGGCAAAAGCCAAATTCCCTAAAGCAACATTTAAACTTACCGATAAAGTTCGTGACGGAAAAGTTTATGCAAGCCAGGGTATAATTGCCGGTTGTTCTGGCGGTACATTTGATAACATTAATGAGGCTGCCGAAATTCTTAAGGGCGGTTCAACCGGAAACGACTACTTCTCTCTTTCCGTTTACCCTACAAGTGTTCCTGTAAGTCTTGAACTTACAAAAACAGGTGCTTCAGCAGAACTTCTTAAAGCAGGTGCAATTATTAAGCCATCTTTCTGCGGTCCTTGTTTCGGTGCCGGTGATGTTCCTGCAAATAACGGTCTATCAATCAGACATACAACAAGAAACTTTCCTAACCGTGAGGGTTCTAAACCGGGCGAAGGTCAGATTGCCGGTGTCGCACTCATGGATTCACGTTCAATTGCAGCCACTGCGCTTAACGGCGGTGTAATTACTGCTGCTACTGATATTGAATATGAACTTCCTGTCAATGAATATCACTATGATTCTACTGTTTACGAACACAGAGTATACAATGGATTCGGAAATGCTGATCCTGATGCCGAGCTTATTCTCGGACCAAATATTACGGACTGGCCTGAAATGGATCCTCTTGCAGACAATCTTCTTGTAAAACTCGCAGCGGTAATTCATGACCCTGTAACAACAACTGATGAGCTCATTCCATCAGGAGAAACCTCATCATACAGAAGCAATCCTCTCCGTCTTGCGGAATTTGCCCTTTCAAGACGTGTTCCTGAATATGTAGGCAATTCAAAGGCTGTAAATGCTGTTGAGAATGAAAGACGTGCCGGTAATATTCCTGACGAAATTGTTAACGTGCTCAATAATTTCGGTGACGGAAAAGTTCTTGCAGCATCAACACAATTCGGTTCATGCGTATTCGCCAATAAACCTGGTGACGGTTCTGCCCGTGAACAGGCTGCTTCGTGTCAGAAGGTTCTCGGCGGATTTGCCAACATCTGTTATGAATTTGCAACAAAGAGATACAGAAGTAACTGTATTAACTGGGGAATTCTTCCATTTACCATAGATGAATCCACAGAATTTAATTACAATGAAGGCGATTATGTATTTGTTCCTGATATTCGCAGCAAAATTGCACAGGGAATAGAAGAATTTCCTGCTAAAGTAATAAAAGCATCCGGAGAAATTTCAGACATCATGCTCTATGTAAAAGGTCTTACACCTGATGAAAAAGAAATAATCCTTGACGGCTGCTTAATCAATTACTACGCTGCCAGACTTGATAAATAAAGGAGACATTAAATGGAAAAGATTAAAATGACCACTCCTCTCGTTGAAATGGATGGAGATGAAATGACCAGAATTCTCTGGAAAATGATAAAGGACGAACTTATTCTTCCTTTTGTTGACTTAAAAACCGAGTACTACGATCTCGGTCTTCCTGAAAGAGATAAAACTGCAGATCAGGTTACCATTGATTCTGCAAATGCAACAAAGAAGTACGGTGTTGCCGTTAAGTGTGCAACCATCACCCCTAATGCACAGCGTATGACAGAATACAATCTTCATGAAATGTGGAAATCTCCAAACGGAACAATAAGAGCAATACTTGACGGAACCGTTTTCAGAGCCCCAATTATGATTAATTCAATCAAACCCGCAGTTAAGAATTGGGAAAAACCAATAACAATCGCCAGACATGCATACGGTGATGTTTACAAAAACACCGAATTCAGAATTGAAGGTCCGGGAAAAGCCGAACTTCTATTCACCGGTGAAGACGGAACCGAAATGCGCCAGACAATATACGATTTTGAATGTGCCGGGGTATTACAGGGTCAGTACAATAAGGACACTTCAATCCGTTCCTTTGCACACTCCTGTTTTAAATACGCAATATCCACAAAACAGGATCTTTGGTTTGCAACCAAGGACACTATCAGCAAAAAATATGACCATACCTTCAAGGACGTTTTCCAGGAAATCTATGACAATGAGTATAAAACTAAATTTGAGGAACTTGGAATCGAATATTTCTACACCTTAATTGACGATGCCGTTGCAAGAGTAATAAGAAGCAAAGGCGGTTACATTTGGGCATGTAAGAACTATGATGGTGATGTAATGAGCGACATGGTTTCAACTGCTTTCGGTTCACTTGCAATGATGACTTCAGTCCTTGTAAGTCCGGAAGGAAATTACGAATATGAAGCAGCCCACGGAACCGTAACACGTCATTACTACAGATATCTTAAAGGTGAAGATACCTCAACCAACCCAATGGCAACAATCTATGCATGGAGCGGTGCATTAAGAAAACGTGGTGAACTCGACAAACTTGACGCTCTTGTTGATTACGCAGACAAGCTTGAAGCTGCATGCATACAGACTCTTAATGACGGTATAATGACAAAGGATCTTGTAAACCTTGTTGAGCCTGGGTTTAATGCTGTTGCTGTTAACAGTAAAGATTTCATCCTTGCAATAAGAGAACGTCTTGAAAAGGCTCTCGAATGCTGATGCAACCAATAAAGTAAAAAATAAATCCACGGATTAATCCGTGGATTTATTTTTGCTCTGTAAAAGAACTTATTTTGTTGAAAAATCTATATAAAGAATTCTATGGCATAAGACAATCCGTCAACCCTATTCTGTGCTCTTCTTTGAAATAGAATTGAACTCTTTGTACGTAGAAAGAGTAGTTTCATATGTTTTCTCTTTATATCCGCCGTCTTCAAATCTCATAACCGTAATATTTATTGTTTCTCCGCCTTCAATATAACTGAGTACAGCTTTAAGTTCATCCATGCTTTTGGTTCTGCTTCCATCAACCTCAATTATAATATCACCCTCTTCTATTCCTGCTTTATCCGCCGCAAGATTTTTATATACAGAATTTACATAAACGCCCTGTGGTACGGAATACATTTCTGCTACAGTACTGTCAACATCACTTCCTCCAATACAGAGATATCCCTGGTCTTCCTCTGGTAAAGCTACTCTTGTTTCCAGATTCATAAGTTTATCAACCAGTTCCTGAATATCTGATATAGGAATGGCATATCCCATACCTTCAACCGTATCACTTGAAACCTTAGCAGAATTTATTCCTATCAATTCACCATTCATTGTAAACAAGGCACCACCGCTGTTTCCCGGGTTAATTGCCGCATCTGTCTGAATGTAATAGTTCGATATTGTATTACCGTCTGTTCCCTCAAGTTCCACATATCTGTTCAATGCACTTACTATTCCTGTTGTAACCGACTGACCGTATCCAAGTGCATTTCCTATTGCCACAACCTGTTCTCCAAGCCTCAAATCATCCGAATCACCTACTACTGCAATTCGTATTTTGTCGAGAATATCATCATTAAGGTCATCCATCTTAATTGAAACAACTGCTATATCTCTTTCAGAATCATATCCTTTTATATATGCCTGCACTGCCATAGGCTCATCCGATGACTCATCAAAACTGAATACGCATGAAAGCTCATTGCTGTTTGAAACAACATGGTAATTTGTAAGTATAATCAGTTCTTCATCAGTCTGACCGATAATAACTCCTGAACCTGCACTTTCACTTTGTTTTTTATATGTTCCCCATATTGTTTCAACATCCGAAACACCAAGATTTGTTATTGCCACAACACTTGGAAGACATGCATCTGCAATTTTTTCTACCCCATTCAGACCTGTTCCATCCACAAGTGTAGTTGCATCCGAAGATGTTGCAATATCAGAAGTGGTCAAAGAAACCTTCTTGCCGCTGGTTACACCACCTGAAACTTTTCCTGCATTATTGTTTCCTACATTATTAAGACAATAATTAATGCCGTAAAAACAGCCTCCGGCTATCCCTCCTATAAGAACACCGCTTACAACAATTCCACACGCTTTCTTTATGATTCCATCTTTTTTACCATCTTTAGGATTCTCTTCACCCTGCTCATAAAAGCTGTAATCAAAATCACTGTCTACAGATTTATTTTCTGATTCTTCAAATTCATTTCTATTCATTTCGTTTTCATTATAATCGCCATCCATAAGATTGCCTCCTGTATAATAATGAGTTTTCCATAAACCCACTTGCTTCTTTACTTAATATGCTCACATTCTATAATTTAAATCTGGCATTTTTTTGAATAAAAATCACTTTAACTGTGACTTATTTGTTAATAATCTGTGTCCTTACATCTGCAGCGACAGTATATTAAACATCTGATTTGTTTAATATACAAAATCATATTGGTAAAGCATTTCTCCGTCACAGTATTCGAGGATTGAAAAAATCACTTTTTCATTATAAACCGTTGAGAAAACATGTTCCCCGTCTGAATCTGTATAAGAAAGATTTAACAGTTTTCCCTCCGTATCATATACAAAACTAATCACCATTTCATTATAGTCGCTATCAGTTTTAGTTATCTGAACGGGCATACCACCCGAATTATATACAATTTTCAGGCTTTTTACCCATTTTTCATTTGCATCAAAGTAATGCATAAGATTAACCCTACCTTCTTCATCTGTTCCAGGATAGTTCCAAAATCCGGAAAGGTTTCCATCAGAATCTAAATTCTTTCCTATTTTAGGAAGTCTTCCGTCATATTCACAGATAAAAAATCCGGATATTACATCTTCTTTGTAATCCGTTTTATGTGTCAGCATACCATTCGAATCATACTTTAATTCACTATATCCGACTGAATTTCCTCCTGCATCCGTACGTACTATCTTCTCCGGACGGTTATTCATCCATGAAACTTCATTATCTTCTCCCGCATAAATATATTCCGAATCGGCTTCCTTTGTCCTATCTATTTTAACAATATAAGTTTCATAATTCTTGGTGTAACCGTCAGCCTCACTTATCATTACGACCTCACCTAATGATTTAAGAAGATTATGGTTTGTTGTTATTTTCTTGTAATTTCCTCCATGGAACACTTCTCCATCCGTAGTATTATATCCATCAAATGTTTCTGCGCATCCTACATAAATGTAGTCAATGTCATATTTTTCAATTAATGACATAACCTCCTTTACGTTTGATGAAGTATATATTGTCAGTACATCCGAATGTCTTTCCCTAACTGATTCTGGATATGTTTTATCCTCACCTGAACTCCTCCACAACCACTCATGGGTCTGCCATCCAAGTACAGTCTGATTTCCTGTAAATACCGAAATCCTGTTAAAAAAACTGTAACTCAGTCCGCACATTTCAAGTACAACAGCATCATCCGGAACATTCTCATTTATCCATTCAACACCTTTATAGTCATCCGGGCTCTCCGTTGCAAGAAATGCCGTTGCATCAATTGTTTTATAATATCCTGTAAACCATGCCCCTGTTGCTTCAAAGAAATAACATACTGTACAAGCAAGCAGCACTGCTGCAGTAACCGCAAGTCTTTTTACGATACCTTTTTTAAAACATATCAGCCTTACAATAACATACGACATTAAAATACCAAACATTATAAATGACTGATATGTTAGTTTAAACATGGTATTCGCTCTTTTATAAGCACCACCATAAATATCAACAATATAAATGAACTCCGGAATCAAAACAAGTCCTAATGCACAAAGTCCCAATATGAGTGCAAATAAATCTGCCGGTTGACAATCCCGCATAAATCTGAATACAACATTTAGTCCTTTTTTCTGATTTTCTCCATTCATATTTTCATCTGATGGCATAATAGATGCTTTTTTTCTTTCTCTTATAACAAACTCTCTGATAAGAACGACTATAAAAAGAATAAGAACAAATACCGGAAGTCCCCACAACACAGCCAGCTGATAAAGCGGCGTATGCTGATCCGTAAAATTACAGGCTGACGATATACTTTCAAAAGAAAGTGTAAACGGAAGTGCCGTAATTTCTCCGATAATTATAAACATCACGCCCTGTATCGCTGTCAATATATATGCTTTCTTCTTAAAACCGTAACAGATCATATTCATAAAAAGTATAACTGCTCCGGAAACAACATAGTATATTGGAAAATCCCAATAATTAGTCATATGAAATAATCCGATTAAAAACATAATCACACAAATCCATGGTGAGAAAATTTCCTTAAGCAGACCATCCCTTACGCTTTCAGAAAAAACGTAACCATTTTTAATCTTTTCTCTTCTGTTCATCATCCACGCAAGTAAAAGTGCGATTAATGTAAGAACAAAAATTATATTGATTACATGAGCATGTAAATCACCAAGAATAAATGAATATGAAGGAAATTCATGTATTGTTTTATCATTCGTTTTAGGATTATATCCTATATATCTTGTTGCATCAGCAAACCAATAGGAATCATTTTCCTTACCCAATATCTGATTAATTCTCGGCATTATCCATTTAAAAACAGGAAAATGCATATTTCCGGCAATACCAACAGACAAACCTGCTAAAAGTCCTGCCATATTAACCGCTCCCGCATAAGATGATTTTTTTTCTTTCCTGCTTTCCAGATAAAAACCGAATAAATTCGAACCTATAGAATAAGGGAGCGAAAAACCCATTGCCGCTAATGTCATCATCATCAGATTATATCCATACTCTGTACCGACATCTGACAGCCTTATAAGATATGCTGATATAAATTGACCGACATAATAATAATTGATACTATTCCCGGAAAACCATAAGTCATGCGGAGGCATATAATCAGATTTAAGGATTGCAGCAACATATCCATAATCCATAAATCTCTCCGTTCCGTATGCCGCTGCATTAAATCCCTTTATATAACACCAGGCTGAAAAAACACAAAAGAAAATAATCTCCGCATTTATCATTGAATTCAGTTTTTCAACAGAAAAAACTTCCATAATTCTGATTTTTGATGATGAATATCTGTTGTACAAATATAAAAGCACCATATTGGCAGCGAAACATACCAAAACCGATAAAACACATAATGTCATCGAAAATTTCATAAGCCTGATACTTGATACAAACCATACCAACCACGCAGAAAATGCTATACCAAGTGTCTTTGAAAACATCCATCCGTTATCCCTGAAACGCCTGAAAAGAATCAGTGTTAACGGCTGAAATATTAATCCAAGCAATAAAAGCATAAGCCACCAGGAGACGACCTTTGTATAATCGTTAACTCCCATATACTTGAAGCAAAAAGCCATTACTAATGCAACTGCAGCGATTCTTATTACATTGCTTTTTAAATTTTGCATTCTATCTGTCATTTTTTTCTTCCCTCATCTTCATTTTACGGTTTATTATCATGAAATCCCCAACTGCTTTATAACCAATTTTAAATATCTTCTTGAGATTAATCGAATTAGTTCCTCCCTGTCTCGGTTTAAAAGTAATATTCCTGTAAAGTACGCTCTCATTGAATCTTTCAAAAGCAACACTTATTATTACATTGGGGAGATTATAATCATCTTCAAAAAAATCTAAATACTTCACAAGAACATCAGTTTTCATGAGTCGGAATGGTGTATTTGCATCCTTTACGTTTACACCAAAGAAAATTCTTATTACAAGCTTTAGTGTTTTGGTTACAAAAATTCTTGAAATTCCATCCTGCCTTCCGCCTCTGCTACCTATAACCATTGAATAGTTTTCTCTCTGATACCAGAAAGGTTCAAATTCCTCAGGTCTGGTCTGTCCATCGGAATCCGTTTGAAAAATATAATCTGCGCCATGGCTCACAGCATATTTATATCCGTAAATAACCGCCGAACCATGACCGCCATTTTTCTTATCCAGCACTATAAGACACTCTGTTTGTTCTTCCAGTGTTTTTAAAATGGTAAGTGTGTTATCCTTGCTTCCGTCATTTACTACAACAAGTTTAGAATCATTGCCATACATGTTCGCTATTGCCGACCACTCTCTTACCGTTTTTTCAATATTTGCTTCCTCATTGTATGCGGGAATTACGATATACAGCTTATCCATTGTCCTTCTCCTTAATCTATAATCTTCTTTACATCATATATATTAAATTCATTAACTCCCTCACCGGTTGTATATACTAGTTCAAAAGTTATACTTATCACATCCTCTCTGACAACAAATTCTTTATTTGTTCTGAGAGTCCTGTCAATCACAATATATCTTATATTGTTTTCATTACATAAAGATATAAGTTTTTCTTTATCTGATTGAGAAAATATTTCAATTACCGTTTCTTCTCTTCCATAAGTATCATACCCGGCACTCCAGGCATAATAAGGCCATCCGTAAAAAAGGGATGCTCCGCCAAGTACAACCTCATTAAGAGTATATTTATCCGTGAGAAAAACATCATCATAGTCCGAATTTTCATCAACCCATTCAGTTATCGGACTGTCTGCGGCAAAAGATATATACCCACCATACTTATGAGAATTCTTTTTTATAGTTATATAAAAATCATAGATTCCGGTACACGTTAAAATAATAAGCAGCAGCACTGAAACTAACTTTGTCATTATTCCCTTTCGGTTCCACAGTCTGTAAACTAATGCTGCGGCAAATATACCGGCAAGAATGCAGCTTATCATTACATATTTATGATTTACTGCCGTATCTACGGTCATTTGAATTGTCATTGCAAAAATAAGCGGTGTTACAAAAGAAAACAGAATCCACTTATAATAACCATTTACCATCAGAAACATTACAATTATAATAAACGGAAGCAGACCAAGAAGTTTAACAAGATATTCACAACTTCCAAAAAAAGTCGGAACATCCGCAAGAAATCCAGGATCCCACCTTAATGACAGCCCCTCACCATTTCCGTCCATAAAAAAACTCGTCTGTATATAACTCATTGACACTGAAATAACTGCCGTAATAAGGTATTCTAACCGTCTGTCTGATACAAAAGCAAGGAAAAACATAATAAGTAGGCATGCAATAACACATGCTCCGTTAAAAAACGCCGTCATTCCGATAAAAATTCCCATTATAACGGGAATTTTAATACTTTCAGGGAGCCATCCTTCTTTTTCAAATATTGTCTTTTTTAGGAATTCTCCCGGAGTTATCTTTCTTTCATTCTTCCTGTTTCCTAACGGAAAAATTCTTTCTGATGCTTCAAATACTCTCGGCAAAAATACCATTAAAACAATAAGAATCATACTTATGCCTAATGCCAGGTGTCTCTGATTTACATATACATTTATGTTAAAAAGTCCCCAATCCTCATGGAGGGTTTCTCCTATAAACTTAGTATTATCGGCAAGTGTTTGGAGTATCACTTTTATGTTTCCGTTAATACCACTGATATATTCCGGCAGTGCACTTCCGCTTCTGAAAATGAGAAATACTGCACTAAGCAAGCCAATAATTCTTTTGCCGAAAAGTTTAATCGCAAGCGAATAAAGCAGCATACACATGCTCACAAACGATAAAATACTTGGAATATTAAATGCAAAATCCAATCTCATCCCTAGATATTCCAAATTTCCGACAAGAAATTGGAACATGAAGTGATACTTTATATCATTTGAAGAAAAATGCGAATAATGGGTTGGAAAATTATTTCCTTTTGAAAATGACCTTATCATCCCCAAGTGGGGTGAAAAATCACTGAATACCGAGACGCCTACACAGATATTGTTATCTCTTATAAAAAAAGTCATAAACATAAGAAATGTCGACACTACCAAAACTACCGTAACAAAAAGCCAGTCACACAACTTTGTATTACAAAAGATTTTCCGTATACTTTTCTTCATAAGTTCGTGTCGTCTGATCAAAACACTAATTATTATAATACCGGCAGCCATAAATGTAATTATATTTGCTTTTTTAAGAGGATTGTTTCCTCTACTGAATATACAGGCCATAATGTATGTAAACCACGACATCAGCATTGTTCCTGATACAAACGAAAATGGGATAATTATCAGAAACGATGGGGCTTTAATCTCCCGTCCCGCAAAAGTTTTTTCCATCATTTTCATTGCACCAGGTATCATAAGTACAACAAAAACAAATCCAACTATAAATATTGTTATCAGATAAAAAAATCCCGGCATTACACTTCCTCTTCTCCTGCTAAATATAAATTTAGTATACCATGCGTTGTACTAAACGTACAATGTTATTTCTGTCCTCCACAATTTTATCACATTCTTTTAATTCAATGGAATCCGCTGCTTCACGTGCATTTGACATTATAATTCCGTCACGTGACGGGTCTGCCAGTGCAAATTGCATATCTCCGCTCTGGCGTATGCCAAAAAAGTCTCCCGGTCCTCTGAGTTTCATGTCACATCCGGCAATATAAAAGCCATCGTTGGAACCTGCAACAATATCTAATCTTTCCTTAGTTTTTTCATTCATTTTACCGGCCATAAAAATACAATATGACTGTTCCGTTCCACGACCAACACGTCCTCTTATCTGATGAAGCTGGGCAAGTCCGAATGATTCAGAATTCTCTATAAGCATAACAGTGGCATTCGGTACATTTATACCTACTTCAATTACTGTTGTTGATACAAGTATATCGATTTCACCTTTCTCAAAAGCCTCCATAATTTTTGACTTATCATCACTTTTCATTCTTCCGTGAAGTATTCCTACCTCGTATTTTCCATTAAACACTGCTGAAATATCTTCTCCATATGTCGTTACTGCTGCTGCTGATTTTGTCTCACTTTCCTCAACCAGCGAACATATAATATACGCCTGGCGTCCTTTTGATATTTCCTTATCAATAAATCTGTAAACAGATGGTCTCATTCCTTCATCTGCTACACAGTTCTTTATAGGAAGTCTGTCTGCCGGACGTGATTCTATAACTGAAACATCCATATCTCCATACAGCATAAGAGCATATGTCCTCGGTATAGGTGTTGCACTCATAAGAAGAAGATGCGACTTTTCACCTTTTAGCATCAGATTTTCTCTCTGACGGACACCAAAACGGTGCTGTTCATCAATGACAGCAAGTGCAAGATTTGAAAAGTGTACGTTATCCTGTATGGCTGCATGAGTACCTACAATAATTGAAATTTCACCGGACTCAATTTGTGCACATACTCTGGTTTTATCAGCCTTTTTCATACTACCTACAAGTTTCCCAACATTTATTCCCATTGGTCGAAGCATTTTCTCAAAATAATCAAAATGCTGATTTGCCAACACTTCCGTTGGTGCCATAATACATCCCTGGTATCCCCCTAATGCCGCCGCTGCAAGTGAAATCAGTGCTATCACTGTTTTTCCTGAACCCACATCACCCTGAAGCAGTCTCTGCATTACTCTGTCTCCGGTCATATCATTAAAAATCTCATCAAGAACCTTTTCCTGATCAGCTGTTAATTTAAAACCTATATTCTCCACTAGTTTATCGAGCTTCTCATTCCAGGAAATCTTGATTCCTCTCACCGAACCACTTATATCGTTTTTCAATATTTTCATATTAAGCATAAAAAAGAAAAACTCGTCGAATACCATTCGTGAAAGTGCCTTTGTCAACATTTCTTCATTTTGTGGGAAATGAATATTAATTAAAGCCTCTTTTATTCCGCATAAATCATATCTGCTCCTGATTTTTGCCGGAAGATATTCTTTTATCAGTATTTCATCCAGAGCTTTTCTTATAGAGCTTCCAATCATATTTTGGGATAATCCTTCAGTAGCGGAGTAAATCGGCTTATAGTTTTTGAGCATTACACGATACTTATCCTTTGTAAAAACTTCCGGCTGAATCATTGTAAGATTCATATTGCTTCTGCTGACTTTTCCTCTGAATATATATCTTTCTCCAAATCGTACATTATTCTTCATGTAAGGAGCATTAAACCATTTAATTTTCATTATTCCGCTGTCGTCTTTAATACTGACTTCAGTTATTTTCTTATTCCCCACAAAAAGAAGTTTTGGGGTTGAAATTACAATTCCCTCTACACTGCACAGACTTCCGTTTGAACATTCATTTATTCTTTCAGGCAGTGCATAAGTTTCATATCTGAAGGGATAGTGAAAAAGTAATTCCCCTACCGTTCTTATCCCAATTTTTGCAAAAAGTGACGCTGTTTTGTCTCCTACGCCTTTTACAGAAGTAATTATATCCTGAACCTCGATCATTATCTTATCTCCAAAAAATAAATTCTAAAAGGAATCTTTCCCGTAAAGTAAAAACGGGCAGCCATATGCTGCCCGTCTGAAATAAGCTTCAATCTATTCCACTGAAATAACGTAATAATATACCGGCTGTCCTGCGTTATGCACTTCTACATCTACATCAGGATACTCTTTTGATATCATCTCTGAAAGAGCCTGTGCCGAATCTTCATCAGTATCCTTTCCATAGTAAACTGTAACTAATTCGGAATCTTCGTCTATCAATGCCTTAACAGTATCAAAAGCCGTGTTATTTATATCCTTCCCAACTGCAACAATAGCCTTATCTCCTATACCCATTATGTCATCAACATGAATCTCAAATCCATCTATCTGAGTATCTCTTACTGCATATGTTACCTGTCCGGTCTTAACGAGGCTTATTCCCTCTGTCATTGCCGCTTCATTATTCTCAGGAGATTCACCCTCCATGAAATTAATCATTGCAGAAATTCCCTGAGGTATTGTTTTAGTGTTGATAACGATTACATTCTTATCTTCCGTAAGATCTCTTGCCTGCGAAGCTGCAAGAATAATATTAGAGTTGTTCGGAAGTATGAAAATGTTATCAGCATTTACCTTATCTATGGCATTAAGCATATCCTCCGTACTTGGATTCATTGTCTGACCGCCTTCAATAATATAGTCAACTCCAAGTCCCTTGAATATCTCATTCATACCTTCACCGATTGAGACTGCAATAAAACCGTTTTCTTTTTTAGGTGCAGATGTTTTTGGGATTGATTCTTCCGGAATCACACCTTCATTCAAGCCTTTAAATACTCTTTCATTGTGTTCCTCACGCATATTGTCTACTTTCATATTTGTAAGAGAACCATATTCAAGACCTTTTTCAAATGCAAGACCCGGATGATTTGTATGAACATGTACTTTGACAATTTCATCATCTGCAACACATACTATAGAATCACCAATTGACTCAAGGAACGCTTTGAATTCAAGTTCCTGAGGCATCAGGAATTCCTTTTCAAGCATAATGATAAATTCTGTACAGTATCCAAACTTTATATCTGCCGTTGAAATGTCATCTTTTGCAGCGCCCTTTGCAGCCGGTTTTACCGATACTGCCGTTTCAAAGGTTAAATCCTCAGTTTTTCCAAGATAACCGTCGCGCACACCATAAAGAATCTCAACCAGTCCCTGTCCGCCGGAATCTACAACTCCCGCCTCTTTAAGCACCGGCAACAGTTCCGGGGTATTCTGTAATGCAATTTCCATTGCATTAATAACCTCTGCACAATATGCTTCTAAATCTGTTATCTCACCACAAATATCTGTCGCACGTTCTGCTCCCGCTCTTGCAACAGTAAGAATTGTTCCTTCCTTCGGCTTCATTACTGCCTTATAAGCCGTCTCTACAGCCTTCTGTGCTGCTTCTGTAAGGACGAATGTATCAATAAAATCACACTCACCGATAACCTTGCAGAAACCTCTTAAAAGCTGTGATAAGATTACACCTGAGTTTCCCCTGGCACCTCTTAATGAACCACTTGAAATAGCCTTTGCAAGCTGTGCATATGAGGGATTTTCAAGCTTTGAAACTTCCTTTGCTGCTGAAAGAATTGTTAATGTCATGTTGGTTCCCGTATCACCATCCGGCACCGGGAAGACATTTAATTCATTAATTATTTCTTTTTTTGATTCAATACGCTTTGCTCCGGAAAGAAAAACTTTCTGAAGAAGCACTGCATCAATAGAACCGGTATTCACTATTCTTTTCCTCCTGATCAGTCAATAATGCGAACGCCTTCGACATAAATATTTATTTTATTTACTTTAAGTCCGGTAAAATCTTCTACCTTATATTTTACATTCTGGACAAGATTTTCACATACTGCCGTGATACTTACACCGTAAGAAACAATTACATGAAAACTGATATCAATCTCATTGTTATTTATCTCTATATTAACACCATGTGTAAGATTATCTTTATAAAGTAACTTTACAAGACCGTCCTTCATGTTAACGGAAGCCATGCCAACGATACCAAAGCATTCAACAGCAGCTGAACCTGCATATTTTGCAATGACATTCGAATCGATAGAAACTTCTCCTACATTTCTAAGAATTGTACCATCCATATATATATAAACCTCCCGTTTAATTTTTTCATCAAAAAATGAAAAATTGTTCTCAATTGATTATACCCCTCATAATAACTTTAGTAAAGATTTAAATTTCCAAAGGGAGCCAATCCGATGAGAAAAATGCTCGGTTTCATTCTTTTCTGGGTAGCTGCAGGCATGATTTTAATGCTTTTGGTCAGAAATATATTGGTCGGACTCTTTATAATAGTACTCTGCCTGCTGCTGGGATATAATTTATTTTGTAAGTAGATTAAAAAGTTTTCCTTAAACAGAAAACTTTTTCAAGAGAAATAAAAAGGGTGTCAATTACCACCGTAACGACACCCAGATTTACACTCTTAAAAAAAGTATTATGCTCTTTCTACTTTACCGGATCTAAGGCAGGAAGTACAAACATGCATCTTCTTTGTTCCACCGTTAACCTTAACTTTAACGGACTTAACATTAGATTTCCATTCTCTATTTGCTCTGCCGGAAACCTGACTTCTTGTAATACTAATCTGTCTTCCGAAAAGTGCACCCTTATTACAAACATCACATTTTGCCATCAGTAAGCACCTCCTTACAATTAAAATTTGCCTTTAAGACTTAAACAATGGCATTATATCAGAGAAAGTCATGTAATGCAAGCATTATTTTTTAATATTTTGCAATTTATTCTGAGCACTGATTCTCCATTGCTTTTCTTGCTGCTTCATCAACATATTCATCCAGACTATCACCATTTTTTATCTTCTTAATCTTTTTGATTATTTCAGGGATAAGATCAACACATTTAGTAAGTGCATCCTGCTCCTTTATATTGAGAAGTCTGACATCTCCGTCATGTATTATAACAACCGAATTAGCCGTCATCTTACCACCCATACCTCCGCCGGCTTTATTCTTGGTATCTTTACAGAATGCACCTGCCCCCACACCAAACGAAACATCTACAATAGGAACAAGTATCGTGCCCTCCGGAAGAGTTATCGGATCCCCTACCACCGTTTTTGAGTCTACGAATCCCTCCATACCTTTAAATAATCCGTTTAACATTTCGCTGAACTTTGTTTCTGCCATTTTTACTCCTCCATTCACCGGCTTAATTATATTTTTCACAAATGTTTCCAATCCACATTTGCCGTCTTTTCATAATGTGACACTGCTTTACAGTCTGATAGCTTAGTTTATCATTGTTTCCCTTGCTTTATCAACCCTTTTTAAAGTCTCATCCCGCAGAACCTTTAAGTTCTTTATACATAATCGCACCTTTTTACTAAAATGAAGCGAGAGAATATTGAAAATCGGATATACCGGAATAATGTTACCTGAAAATGTAACATCTCCTTCCAGTCTTTCCTCTTCGAAATCCGCTTCAAATTCAAAATTACCGCCATATATGCCATAAAGTATCCCCATCACCGCACACAGATATCCTGTTTTGGAAGGGTCATCGAATCCGGCAAAGAGATTTCCCGTAAGACTGCGTGGTAAAATATGTTTCAGAAGTTTCGGAATCTTAATTTTCAGTCTGTCAATCGTATATTTTGTTGACTTGCGCTTCAAAAACAACTCAACAGCATTCTTTTCTTCATCAAAAAGATCTGAAAGCCTGGAAAGTTCTTCAACAATATTTTCAATTTTACTTTGCATCCGTTCAAAAAAGCCTTTTCTTTTTTTCTTACCGGAAGCCTCTGATTCAGACTTTAACTCCTCTTTTTCTTTATTTACCTCATCTTCAAACAGTTCTGACGATTCCATGTTCAATTTTATCTCTTTTTCTCCACCAGAAACTTTTTCAGATTCCTTACCTGCTCCGCTGCCGTCTTCTTTTAGAGTGGCATCACACTGTTTCTCGACTCCTGCATCATTTTCTGATACTTCTCCGTACAAGGCTTTCTTTATCCATAAAAATTTCATTACAGCACTCATACCATTTTCATCAAGTTTTGCATAAATTCTGACAAACCCAAGGATTCTTACTTTTACATACCCACGAAAGTCTTGTTCTTCTCCTATCCTGTCTGCCGTAAAATTTCCTTTATAGAGTATAGGAAAAAGTAATACATAAAGCAGCAATATCAATACTATGCCCAATACCGACAGTAAAACAATACCCATAATTTTTAAAACCAGGAGTAATATTTCCATATCATCCTCCATTATTAGGAACGCTTTTACTCATATATTCCCCATAAAAGCTTAAGTGAAGCAGCTTTTTCTGCCTTGTCCCTGCAATTATCAAGACTAAGTCTTACATAATTCATCACCTCATTATGAGATGCAAAGAAAACAGGAAGTTCTTTTAACACAGAAGCCATTATTGCACGTTTAACCTGCTTTTGTTTACCCTCAAACAAGGTATTAAGACTGCTTATATACGAATCAATCGCATTATTTATTATTTCGTCATCACATTCTGTCGTATCGTTCTCTTCAGCATCAACAAAATCTGATGTTGACATAAGCTTCATGGCAAAAAGCATATCATCGCAAACCTTTGCATCAATGCTTCTGACATTTTCAGCCACGTTCTCAAATCTACCCTCTGAAGCAGCTGTTTTTTCTATATACTTCTCCGGTCTGCCTTCAACTCTTGAAAAGCATTTATCAATGACTTCAATATCAAGTTCCTCAAAACTACCCGGATTATTAAGCTCATTGCGGAATGCATTATTCACCATTACAACAGCATCGGAAACAAGATTTAAAGCTTCACAGACATTATCACTGTATTTTTTTACTAAATAATATGCATAAAGACAATTAATAAGTTTTTGTGCATCAAGTATAAATGCAGCTCTCTGTTCAAGATAGTCCGTTGCCTTTTGAAGAAGGACATCATATTCCTCAAACTCTTCCTTTGTCATGTTTTTATAATCAACCTGTTCAAATCTTTCCCTAACCTCATCCAGTTCAGGCAGTTCAAAAGGTTTTTTCTCATTAATTCCTGCTGCTGAATAAAGAAGATACATATATCCGTCAAGGGAAGACTTCTCCGACCCCTTATATACTGTTATACTATCCTTTACCAGATCAAAGAATCTTGACGAGGTCATTCTTACCGGAAGCTGCGCTACCATATCCTTAATTCTCAGGTTTATCTGCATATTATCTTTTGTATTAAAGATGAAACCAAGTAGTTTTCTTGCCTCTTCATCGTCATCAATGTCACAAATATCACCTTTGAATCTGTATTCACAACGACACATTATATTCTCATGAATCGCAAGAACATCTGAATATGCTGTTGTCGTTTCCATTTCAGACATATTCTTTTTTCTGATTGCATCAAGCATATTCACCATCTCATCATCAGACTTTTCTTTGGAAACAAGATTTTCCGCAGCACTTACAACTGCATCCATTATCTCTCTTCCACCTTCAATATATGAAACTGAAAAATCACAGAATCTTTCGTACATACTGTAGTATTCCATGGCAAAGTTCATTATTGCAAGTTCTGAATACTCCCCTGATAATGCTCCCACTATAGCCGGTATATTTTTATTCATTATTTAGCCTCCATAACCCTACTGTTCATTTTTCTGATTGGTATATTCCCTTACAACATGCTGATGCGTATAAAGATGAACCATACAATATTCATAATTTCCGTCACATTTTGAGCAGAAACGAAATTCAAGATCCGGGTCATCTAATTCAGTTCTTCCGCATACGGCACATTTATGTCTTGTGATAATCTTACTTCCTGAAGAAGAATTTCCCCTTGTATATGAAGTATACCCTCCATTCATGCCTGCATTAAAGCTTCTTTCAAAATTTCTGCGGCGTTTTTTCTCTTTAAACGTTCTTCCATGCCTTCTTCTATCACCAAGAAAATAGATAAGAAAATTAGCAAGAGAAATAACAAGAACTATAGTCTGGCACAGACCTATTACCCATCCGCCAAGCATATATACCTGCACAAGTCCGTACAATTCTATTGCCGCATATGCCCATGAAATATATTTTATCTTTATCGGAAGAACAAAGAAAAGCAAAAGTTCAACATCCGAAAAAATTGTCGAAAATGCAAAAAACATAGAAAGATTTATATATTCCAGACTTATCGGATAATTAATATGAAGTGCACCTCCGGTAAGGATAAGTACAAAAACATATATAAAAACAGCAGCTATTATGTTAAAAACCACACCACTTACATAAAACAGATTAAATCTGAAAGTTCCCCATGCCCTCTCAAGATTTGTACCTATCATATAATAAAGATAAACTTCAATAAACATAAAAAACAGATTATTGTCCGGTGACTGAATCAGAAATGTTACCACACGCCAAATCTGTCCATGAAGTATTTTGTCCACATTAAAACTCAGATACTGACTGTAAACATCAACTCCACCCGCACTTCCGATTGTTGAAACCAAAAACCCGAGTATATAAAGCATTACAACGTATTTCATAAGATTCGGAACAGCATACCTTCCGAATTTTTTTTGCAGCTTGTCAATCATTTATAATTCCTCCAAATCAACATATGCCCTTCTATTGTATACCATAAATGCAATTTGTGTAAACCTTTTTCCCTCGGAATTCATGAATAATTAATTAAAATTGTATTGCTTTTCATGTATATATCCCTTTTTTCGCTTCCTCAGGCATTTTAATAATTTAACTTGCAGGTTTAATTAAGTCTTGTTAAAATAGTACGATAATAAATTAAACACAAGGAGGTTTGGCATGGCTTTTGACGGTTTCGTAATTTCAAATCTTGTCAGTGACATGAAAAAACTGCTTACAGGCGGTCGCATCACAAAGATCAGCCAGCCTGAAAAGGATGAAATAATCCTCACCATAAAAAACTATAATACCTATAAGCTTGACATTTCAGCCAACGCTTCTCTTCCTCTCATGCTTTTTACAGAGGAAACAAAACCTGCACCGCTCACGGCACCGGGTTTCTGCATGCTTTTAAGAAAACATCTTAATTCTGCCAGAATAATTGACATATACCAGCCTGATATGGAACGTGTTGTTCAAATAAAAATTGAACATCTTGATGAAATGGGTGATACTAAAACCAAATGGCTTATGGTTGAGCTGATGGGGAAACATTCAAACATAATTTTCACGGATGAAAATCTGAAAATCATCGACTCCATAAAACATGTTTCCTCTTTTGTAAGTTCCGTGAGAGAGGTTCTCCCGGGAAGAAACTATTTTATTCCGAATACAACAGGAAAAACCGATTTCCGTAAAACAACACTTTCAGCGTTCTGTGAAAAAGCAGAATCATTCAATGGCCCTCTTTCACGTTTTCTTTATTCTGATTTTACCGGTTTTTCACCTCTTATTTCAAATGAAATCTGCTATCGTGCCGGAGAAGATGCAACAGCAGACATTTCCTCAGTTTCTAAAAACTCACTTGAAGCTGTTTATGAAATATGCAGGTTTTTTACCGATGCGGCTGACGTATCATGCTTTGCTCCCAACATAATTCTCAAAGGCTCCGAACCGATTGAATTTTCATGTTTCGAACTGAACATATACAACACCTCAGATTACACGATAAAAAAATATAACGACATATCCTCCGTTCTGTCAGAGTACTACTCAATGAAAGATGTCATATCCAGAATCAATCAAAAATCAGCAGGACTTCGCAAGCTTGTTTCCAACTGCATTGAACGTGTCGTTCATAAATATGAGCTTCAGGAAAAACAGATTGAAACCACTAAAAAAAGGGAAAAATACAAAATATACGGAGAACTGATTACGACCTACGGATACAGTGTGGAAGATGGTGCAAAATCAATGACCTGTACCAATTTCTACGACGGCTCAGAAGTAACCATTCCTCTCGACGAAACCATACCCGTTATGGCAAATGCAAAAAAGTATTTTGACCGCTACTCAAAACTTAAAAGAACTTTTGAGGCTGCAAGCTCACAGCTTGAACAAAGTAGGGAAGAACTGGACCATCTTCTTTCAATACAGGCATCTCTCGACATTGCTTTACATGAGAATGATCTTGAAGATATCAGAAAAGAACTCTATGAGTTCGGATATATTAAAAAATCCCACATAAAGCAGGACAAAAAAGGGAAAAAGAATGATAAGAAGAGCCGTCCGTTCCATTATATTACCCCTGAGGGATTTCATATATACGTCGGAAAAAACAATTACCAGAACGATGAAATCACTTTTAAAACGGCAACCGGTAACGACTGGTGGTTTCATGCAAAAAAAGTTCCCGGTTCTCATGTTCTGGTAAAGACAGATGGCAACGAACTTCCCGATTCGGTTTTTGAAGCGGCTGCCTCTCTTGCTGCATACTATTCTTCCGTCAGAAAAAACGATAAGGTCGAAATAGATTATCTGCAGAAAAAGAACGTCAAAAAACCAAGCAACGCAAAACCCGGATTTGTTGTATATTATACTAATTATTCAATGATGGCATCTCCTGACATTTCAGGATTAACACTGCTCTCTGATTAATGAACCGGCCCGGGAATAATCAATCACACATTTATTGCATCTGCAAAATCAATAATCTGTCTGTGAAATCAAGAGCTATATTTATACTAACTGAAGCCTTATAAAGTTTCAGTTCCAAATATCCGCTCAGTCCTTCGCAGCTTATATATCAAGAAAGGTAAAAAATGATTAAATCTGATTTTCATGTACACACCAGCTTTTCTACGGATGCTACGGATTCTGCCGAGACAACCGTGCTTGAAGCCATAAAAAAAGAACTTAAGATGATATGTATAACTGATCATATGGACCTCCACTGGCCGTATAATCATAAGGAATTTATATTTGATACTGATGAATATCTCACTGAACTCAAACGTCTGAGAAATAAATATTCTGAAAAAATAAAGCTTCTTTATGGTGTAGAACTAGGCTTAAGAAACGAGCCTGAGGAAGTCGATTTCATCACATCGGAAGCAAAAAAAATAGGCAGCCTTCCGTTCGACTTCATAATCGGTTCCACTCATATCGTAGATAATGGTGACCCTTATTATAAAGATTTTTGGGAAGGTCACAGTGTACTTGAAAGAATAAGAGACTATTACGAAGCAACCTATTTCAACGCTTCACACTATGACGACTTTGACGTATATGGTCATCTTGATTATATCACAAGATATATACCAGAGGGGTCGCATATAGAACAAACACGTTTTCTTGACATAACCGAAGCAATCTTAAAAACCCTCATTTCAAAAGGAAAAGGAATTGAAATAAATACAAAAGCATACTACAGTAATAACGGCAATCTTAATCCAAGTGATATGATTTTAAGTTTTTACAAATCACTCGGTGGCGAAATAATTACGGTCGGAAGCGACTCCCACCGTTCAAACCACCTTACGGACGGTTTTGATGCAGCGGCTGACGCATTGAAAAAAGCAGGTTTCAGATACTATACCGTATTTGAAAACAGAAAACCTGCTTTTCTAGAACTATAATTAAAAATCGGCGTGCCTGTATCTGATCGTAAACCCAAAAATTCTGACCAACAGTCTGACAATGGGCATATCATCTGCAGGCCGCCGTTTTTTACTTTACAGAAAACCTGATTTTCACCAGACCGTAATCATTACATCTTAATACTTAAACAGTCACATTCCTTAGTTTTGTCACTACTTTTTTTAAAGCACAAACCATTTCATCTATTTCACTTACAGTATTATTCTTTCCTATTGTAATCCTCAAACTCGACGATGCAAGTTCATCACTGAGTCCTATTGATTTAAGGACATGGGATGCACCCTCATTGAGTGTGGAACATGCCGAACCGCTGGATGTACAAATCCCTTCCTCATCCAGCATCATCGGTATAGAACCTTCTTTAATCCCTGAAAAACTGAAATTAACATTTCCCGGTAATCTCCTGCTTTCATATGCTCTGTTTCCGTAATGGTATACACCGTTTAACCTGACTCCACTTATCTCATGAAGAACCCTGTAGATTAATCTGTCCCTTAATCCGGAAACATGTCTGTAATTCGCATTCATTTCGTCACCGGCTATTCTGGCAGCCTCACCAAATCCCACAATGCCCGAAACATTTTCAGTTCCTGCTCTAATGCCTCCTTCCTGCCCTCCTCCGCATATCTGCTGATAAATCTTTGTCCCTTTTTTCACATACAGTGCACCTATTCCCTTTGGTCCATGAATCTTATGAGAACTGACACTCATAAGATCAATATTCATCCGTCTGACATCAATGGGTATCTGGCCAAATGCCTGAACTGCATCTGTATGAAATAAAACTCCCCATTTTGAACAGACTGCACCTATTTTATCAACCGGTTCTATTGTTCCTATCTCATTGTTTGCCATCATTATACTTACCAAAGCAGTTTCCCTGTTTATACCAAGCATTACCTTCTCCGGAAGAATAAATCCGAATTCATCAGGATAAAGATACGTTGTTCTCACTCCATAAGTTTCCATTTCACGACATGAATTAATTATTGCCTTATGCTCTATCTTAGAACAAATAACGTGTTTCTTTTCAGGAATCAGAGCCTGTACAACTCCCTTTACAGCCAAATTATCCGACTCAGTACCTCCAGACGTAAAAAAAATCTCATCACTGTCAGCTCCTATAAGTCCTGCAATACTGCATCTCGCCTTATCTATTGCTTCCATACTTTTATACGCAAAGCTGTAGCTGCCAGATGGATTAGCATAAAACTCAGAAAAGTAAGGAAGCATAGCCTCCATTACTCTTGGATCAACAGCCGTTGTAGCTGCATTGTCAAGATATATCATATTCCTATCCACCGGAGCTGTCTTATCAGTATATTATGCAGCAAACAATAAAATGTTATAATAACCCCATCTTCCTCCGATAAATTTATACACTTATTTATTTTCTTATAACGGGAATACTTCACCACAATCCGAATAAGCTTTTAATAACCCACTTCCGGAGCATCTGGAAAATGAAGAGCAGATTTTTAAAAGGGACCTTAATTCTTACTGCAGCAGGTCTTCTGTCAAGATTAATCGGATTTGCATATAAAATCTTTCTCGCCAAAGCCATGACAGAAGAATCCATGGGGCTATATCAGCTTGTATTTCCAGTATTCAGCATATGTTTTACAATTTTCGCATCCGGCATCCAATCAGCACTTTCAAAACAGATTGCAGAATATTCCGATAACGAAAAGAAACAGAAATGTTTGTTTTTTCAGGCTCTTGCCACATCTCTTTCCTTCGCCATAATACTTATGATGATAACTTCAAATTTTTCTAATTTCATAGCTTCAAGATTAATCGGAGAAGAAAAACTGTCTGACGGAATCAGAATCTTAAGCTGTTCTTTCCCTTTCTGCTCAATAACTTCCTGTATAAACGGTTTTTTTTATGGCAAAAAGAAATCATCACTCCCCGCACTCAGTCAGCTTGTTGAACAGATTACCAGAGTTTGCTTCGTATATCTCTTTTCCTTTTTTTTTACAGAAGGACTTACCGCCGGATGTGAACTGGCAGTTGCCGGAATAACCATTGGTGAGACTGCTGCATGTATATTCAACATACTCGGCATGTCACGTATCCGCTTCTGCTGCGGTAACCATAATATTTCCAATTCAGAGATTTATAAACATTTTTCTGCCATGTACCTGCCGCTTACATTAAACCGGCTTATTCTCTCTATGCTGCGCAGCTTTGAAACCGTATTACTGCCCGCACTTTTAGTCAGATATGGTTTAAAAAGAAGTAAAGCACTCAGTATTCTCGGTGTATTAAACGGCATGACAATACCTTTTCTGATTTTTCCCTCAGCCATTACAGGAGCAATTTCCATACTGCTGCTGCCTACAATCTCAGAAGCTGATTCTAAGGGAAATCATGCTTGCTGCTTAAGACTGACAAATAAAGTATTGAAATATTCTCTCGTGCTTGGATTTTACTGTCTTGGTATCTTTACAATATGCGGTCGTGAAATATGTCTTCTGCTATTTGGAAACTCCAGTTCAGGCACATATCTCTACATACTCTCATTTTTATGTCCCCTTATGTATATGTCATCATCAGTTCCAAGCATATTGAACGGAATCGGAAAACCTCTGATAACTTTCAGAAATTCATGTATTATTGATATCATGCAAATTGTGATGCTTACTTTCGGAATAATACACTGGGGAATTAACGGCTATTTCATTGTAATGTACATCATGCAGATAGTTCAGGGAGTCATAGACCTTTACTCCCTTAACAAAGAAAACCTGCTCTCTCTCAACTGTACTGATGCAGTAATAAAACCGGGTCTGACAGTAGCAATCTGTATACCTGCAATTACACTTCTTATAAAATCATTTACAGGCAGCGGATATGCTTTTATTCTGCTTTCCCTTAGTATTTTCCTTTTAATCTATACCTTTATTCTTATTGTAACCGGAGTAATAAAGATACATGATTTCATTTAAGTTTCTGGAATCCGGCATAACAAAATATATTAGCAATTTGTTCTTGACGTTATTGGTGTGACGAATTATTATAGTTCTGATGGCATTTTGCCGAAATTTTGAAAATACGAGGTGCAGGAATGAACGAATTAAAGCCTATTAAAGAAGGAAAAGTGCGTGAAATCTATGATAATGGTGAAACCCTGATTATGGTTGCAACCGACAGAATAAGCTGCTTTGACGTAATCCTTAACAACACTATTACTAAAAAGGGAACTGTTCTTACTCAGATGTCAAAATTCTGGTTTGAAATGACAGAAGACATAATTCCAAACCACATGATTTCCGTAGATGTAAACGATATGCCTGAATTCTTCAGACAGGATAAATTTAACGGTAACTCAATGCTTTGCCGTAAATTAAACATGCTTCCTGTTGAATGTATCGTCAGAGGCTATATTACAGGCAGCGGCTGGGCCAGCTATAAAGAAAATGGTACCGTTTGCGGAATTAAACTTCCTGAAGGACTTAAAGAATCTGATAAGCTTCCTGAACCTATCTATACACCGTCAACAAAAGCCGAAATCGGCGATCATGACGAAAACATTTCCTACGAACAGAGTATCGACTATCTTGAAAAGAGATTTCCGGGAAAAGGTAAAGAATACGCTTCCAAACTCCGTGATTATACTATTGCACTTTATAAAAAATGTGCAGAATATGCACTTTCAAGGGGCATTATCATAGCTGATACAAAATTTGAATTCGGTCTTGATGAAAACGGAAATATCGTTCTCGGTGATGAAATGCTCACACCTGATTCTTCCCGTTTTTGGCCTGCAGACGGCTACGAGGCCGGACACGGCCAGCCTTCTTTTGACAAACAGTTTGCAAGAGACTGGCTCAAAGCTAATCCGGATAATGACTGGACTCTTCCTGAAGACATCGCAAACAAGACCATTGATAAATATCTACAGGGTTATGAACTTCTTACCGGAAGCAAGCTTATGTAGTTAATTTAATTATAAACTTTCTTTTCAATCAAAAAGCCCATCCTTATAACGATATCTCCGATAATCCGGATGATATCTTCATAAGGATGGGCTTTTTATCAGTTCTTTTTTTCGGGAAAATGTCCTTGATATATAATACCAAGGACTGTTCATGAAACATTTTTCAATAAAAAATGAAAATATCTCAATTAATCAACCGATTTAATTAAACAGGATATGCTCCTGCCTTTGTATCTGCAGCAGAAACATCAAC
>CAZNGY010000011.1:0-47891 GCA_964572955.1 uncultured Lachnoclostridium sp. | reverse complement strand
CCACTAGCTCAGGTGGTAGAGCACTTGACTTTTAATCAAGTTGTCTGGGGTTCGAATCCCCAGTGGTTCATACATAAAAATCAGCATTCTAATGAATGGTGATTTTTTTTGTCTAAAAAGTAATTGACAAACATATCATGTAATGATAGAATCACAGCATTGTAATTCCATGAGGGAGTAGCAAGCGATAATCGTAGCAAGTCAACATACTGACCGAAAGGTCTGGCTTGTTTTAAATTGCGAGACTCATGTATAGATAGAAAACTATACATGGAGTCTGTTATTTAGTAGGTAACCGAGTGTAGTTTTCTATACTTGGTTTTTTTATTTATAAAAAAGTTTGACTTTCACGTAATGTGGTATTTTTTAGTTTGCACTTTTTTATATGAACATATATTTTATGTATGTTGGGAGAAATTTCATATGGACTGGAATTTAATGTTCTTTGTAAACAGTGTTTTGCTTGGTGTCGGATTGGCAATGGATGCTTTTTCAGTTTCTTTAGCTAACGGATTGAATGAACCTGAAATGAAAAACAGAAAAATATGTGGCATAGCAGGAGTATTTGCATTATTTCAGGCTTTAATGCCAATGATAGGATGGATTTGTGTACATACAGTTATTCAGGTTTTCAAGGACTTTGAAAGGTTGATTCCGTGGATAGCACTTATCCTTTTATTGTTTATTGGTGGAAAAATGTTAATTGAAGGCATAAAAGGAGAGAATGATGAAAATGAAAAGAAGAATGTTGGGATTTATGAATTACTGATACAGGGAATAGCAACTTCCATAGATGCTTTGTCAGTTGGATTTACAATAGCGGAATATGGTTTGGCTATGGCATTGGTTTGTGCTATAATTATCGCAGCGGTAACTTTTCTGATTTGTATGGCAGGCTTAATAATCGGAAAGAAGGTTGGTATGAAATTCTCCGGTAAAGCGACAATATTAGGAGGAGTTATTCTGATTTTTATAGGATTAGAAATTTTTGTTACAGGTATTTTCTAGGAGTTTATAATTAATGAATAGTTATTAAGAAAATAATTGATACATAAATCGTTAATCCAGTGAATCAGATATTAATAGAGACATGTTGTGAAGTTAAGTTTATTGAGTACCGGGATAGGGGCATTACAGAAAGCTTATAAATTAATTACTTAATGAAATTATGATTAGGTAAGAGGAACGAATTGTGATGTCTGCAGTGACACGGATGGGGAGATTAGCTATGGTAAAAGGTTTAAAAAAATTTACAGCATCATTAATGACAGCAATTATGATTATGTCAATATCAGGATGCGGAAGTAAAAATGATAATTCTACATTAGAAAAAAATGATAATGAGCCGGTTAAACAGGTTACTGAAAATATTAAACCTACTGTAACACCGAACAATGCTACGGACGAAAATAAAATGCCGGATGAACCGGATAGGGACTCTGTTAATTCAATAATTCCAGGCAGAGTAGAGGTTAAGGACACAGATTTTGTAGTAGATGGAGAAATATTATTTATGAATGGTGTTAATACGCCTTGGGACAATTGGAATGATTTTGGCGGCAGCTATGACGAAGAATTTTGGAATTCACATTTTAGTGAGCTTCATGAGAATGGTGTAAATGCATCAAGGGTCTGGATATCCTGCAATGGAGATGTAGGATTTGATATAGATCAAGGAGGATATCTTCAGAAAGTATCGGATAAATATTGGACAGATCTGGATTCCCTTTTTAAATGTGCTGAGGAAAATGGCATATACATAATGGCGACAATAATGTCGTTTGACCATTTTAAGAATACAAACAAAACATATAATTCATGGAGATGGATGCTTAGGGATACAGATGCCATTGATACTTATATAAATGAATTTATAATTCCATTCTGTGAGAGATATGACGATTATGATTCGCTTTGGAGTATAGATCTTTGTAATGAGCCTGATTGGATTTATGAAAATGATGAATGCGGCAAAATTGATATGGATGATATATGTATGCTGTTTTCAAGAGAAGCTGCTGCAATTCATGAACACAGTGATATTTTGGTCACAATTGGATTTGGAATGATAAAATACAACAGTGATAGATATGAAGGAAATTATGGAAGTGACGAATATCTTATGAGTCTGTCAGGTAACGATAATTCCTATTTAGATTTTTACTCGCCTCATTTTTATGATTGGGAAGCCGAATGGTTTGGATATCCGTTTGATAAAGATCCGGTAAGTTTTGGTGTTGACGGAACAAAACCTGCAGTAATTGGAGAATTTCCGGCTTCAGGAACAACATCAAGTGTAAAAAACTCGAAAGATATGAGTGGTTCGGAATGTTATATAAATGCATATAATAATGGTTGGAATGGTGCAATGGCATGGACGTCTAACGGTTCTGATGCAAATGGTAATATTAAGGATTTTAAGGAAGGAGTTAACAAGGTTGCTGCGGAAATGAGTAAATAAATCAGAAAAGCGGACATTTAAGTAATGAATTTTAAAAGTTGCTGAAATTATAGAGGATGTGGTCTTTGGAAAAGAGACTGCATCTTTTTTTTGTTAAGTCTAGGTATGGTTTGACATTGCGGAGTTTTTAGTTATTTATTGATGGATTGCATATATTTCTGAAAAAGTAGAGTAACGTAAAAAAGAGTTGTCAATAGAAAAAAAGGAAAATTGTTAAAGGTAAACAACTATTTTAAAATCTGTTGTTGAAATTTTTTATGTTGATTTTTTTGTTTGTTTATTATGTCAGTGTAAATATATACAAAAAATTTTTTTGAAAATTTAAAATTGCACAAATCTGTTTCGAAAAATTTTTTAGGGATTGAACCCGAGTTATAAAAGATATATTTTGGGTGTAGCACAAAACCGGAGGAGATGAGTATGGAAAAACTGATGGCAATTGTTAGTGAGGATGTGATTTATGCTGATGCCTTATATGAAAGTATTGGTAATTCTCATGTAATTGATTACAAAACAGAAGTTTTTTATGAGTCGGATGAGTATGAATTTTTCAGATCCGTAAAGGATGTGGATGTTCTTTTAATAAGCGAAAAGATGTTTAAGGAAATAGGAATTTCAAATGAAAAGGAATATATCATTCTCAGCGACAAGAAAGGATGTGGAGGAAACAGACTGTTTATGTATCAAAGTACAGACAGAATTATTGATGAAATCTGTTTTAAAGTACGCATCTCCAATAGGGATGGAAAGTTAGAAAATCATTCTTATAAAACTTATTGTGTTTGTGCTGAAAAGGGAGGCGGAGGAGCATCCACAGCAGCATTGAGTCTGGCATCAGTTATCGGAAGAGAAAAACGTGTTTTATTTATCAGTTTAGACCCGTTTATTATTTTACCACCGGATATGGGAGATGAGAAAAATCTTTCAGAGATGATATATAACGTTAAGGTCCATGGGAAGAACTGGACACTTTCACCAGACGGAAAACCTGTTTATTATGAGGGATTTGATTTTATTACAGGTGTCTCGGCATATGAAGACATAAATCTGTTTACAAAGGAAAATATGCGTGATCTGTTTGCCGGAATTGCCGAAGAAGGTAGATATCAGTGTGTTGTGTTTGATATAGGTAATCTGCCATTGTGTTCGTCAGTAGTTCTTGAAAAGAGTGAAAAGGTGTTTTTTTTGGGAAATGATGACTCTTTAAATCGTAAAATAAAGTTTGAACATTTTAAAAAGATATTTGGAAATGAATTTGAAAAGAAGATTATAAGTATTGCACCGGAATATGATAAAAAAATTGCAGAAGGAAATCTCCCTCTGCGTCAATATAGGGAGACATCTTTATATGAACTTATGAAAAAATATTATATTGCTGCTCAAAAAAATATGGCAGGGTCCGAAAGAGAGGTTAGAGAATATACTCAGGACAGGATTAATTCAGATAAAAGTGAAAAAAAGCAGTCTGTAAGGAGATTGCTGGTATCAAAGCAGATAACGGGACAAAGGTAAAAAATAGTATCAGGTAACAGATTAAGAAACGGCAATAAGGGATAAAAAGTTAAAGACCAATAGATTGACATAGAATAAGAGTCGATAATGTAAAAAAATTGAAACAATGTAATTGCAGAGGAATTTTATATGAGTGATGATGTAGCTAAAAAAATAAAAAAGATGATATTGAAAAAGATAGATGTCTCCTGTGAAATATCTGATGAAGGGGTCCTCAATTTAATAGATGAGGCACTTGGTATATATTCAAAAAATGAATACATTGATATGGATACAAAGATTAGAATAAGAAGGGATGTTTTTAATTCAATAAGGAGGCTGGATGTTTTACAGGATCTGATAGAAGACGAAACAATAACAGAAATAATGGTTAATGGACCGGATAATATTTTTTTTGAAAGAGACGGAAGATTATATAAATCAGAAAAACGATTTGAGTCAGTAAAAAAATTGGAGGACATAATTCAGATTATAGCATCGGGAGTGAACAGAACGGTAAATGAGTCACATCCTATTGTTGATGCAAGACTTGCTGGTGACGGCTCACGTGTCAACATAATTTTGCCACCGGTATCGCTGGTAGGACCTGTAGTAACCATAAGAAAGTTTCAAAGAGATGTAATGAATCTTGAAAGTCTGGTAAGACTTGGAACAATGACAAATGATGTGGCAGATTTTTTAAGATTATTGGTAAAGGCCAGATATAATATAATATGTTCCGGAGGAACCGGTTGTGGTAAATCAACGATGCTGAATGCACTTGCTTCAGTAATAAATGCAGAGGAGCGCGTGATTACTATAGAAGATTCGGCAGAATTAATAATGGATGAACTTCCTAATCTCGTAAGGCTTGAGGCTAGAAATGCCAATATAGAGGGAAAAAACGAAGTGACAATAAGGGAACTTATTAAGTCGGCTTTAAGAATGAGACCGGACAGAATAATTGTCGGAGAGGTAAGAGGAAAGGAAGCAATTGATATGCTGCAGGCTCTTAATACAGGACATACAGGAATGTCAACAGGACATGCCAACTCCCCAAGGGATATGATTATGAGGCTTGAGACGATGGTACTTTTGGATGAAAATATTCCGCTCGCGGCAGTAAGATCACAAATTGTTTCTGCAATAGATATTATTATAGGTATAAGCCGAATGAGAGATAATTCAAGAAAGATTACGTCAATATGTGAGATAGATGGTATTGAAAACGGAGAAATTAAACTGAATGTTCTTTACGAATTTTAAGAAGAAAATAGTCATGATGATAATAAGGTTCACGGACATCTTATTAAGATAAATTCCTTGAAAAACACCGGGAAATTTAGAACGGCAGGATATCTTTAGGATGATTAAACAGTTTTGACGGATGAGGAGGATGTATGAAGGAAAATGATAGATGGAAAATAGGATTTGTATTTAGTTATATTTTAAAAAATTCATTAATAGTACTTGCATCTGCATTCCTTTTTTTCGATTCAGTTTTAGGTGTAATCATTTTGTTTCCGCATATTATATATCTTTTTTTAAAATTTCGAAAAAAGTACAGAAAAAAGTCGGGAGATATAATGGTTATTCAGTTCAGAGATACTTTGGGATGTATGCAGACTGCAATGGAAGCCGGAGAAACCGTTGAAAAGTCTATTTCCTTGGCAAAAAAAGATATGGAGGTAATGTATGGGAAAGGTGCAGCGATGGTTTTGAGTCTTGAAAAGATGGAAAGGCGTTTGGACTTGAGCGAAAATATTGAGGATATAATTGAAGATTTTGCAAATGATACGGATGTAAAGGAAATTATTAATTTCTCTGATGTTTTTTCAGTTGCAAAAAGAAGTGGAGGAAATATTCTCCAGCTCATAAGAGCGGCTACTTCTGATATGTACGAAAAAATAGAAATGAAAAGAGAAATAGACGGAATAATTGCTGCAAACAGAAATGAATGCATGATAATGAGATTGATGCCATTGGGAATTTTGGCGTATTTTAAATTATTTTCAGCATCTTTTATCTCATTTTTATATGAAGGAGCTTTAGGAAAAATGATTATGATTGCGGTGGCGGGAATGTATTTTTGTTTATCAGAGTATAGTGAAAACATTATTGACAGTACGGAGAGTATGATTTGATATGACAGCGGTTTCTTTTGCAATAATTATAGCGTGTATACTATTGAATCTTGTGGGCATTTCAACTCATAATTATGTTTTTGAGAGAAAAGGATTAGCTGAAAGATTAAAATATTTTTTTATCCCGGGGGCGGCAGTATTATTATCTGTATATGACAGAATAAGATTGTTTTTTGTTCCCTGGAAAGATGATGAAGAAAAGGAAATTTTTTCTAAATTATATATTGGAGAAGATACAAAAGATAAAAGAAGAAATGTACGGCTGGAAAATATAAATATTTCAATTGTTGTACTGTTTTTTTCAGCATGTGTGGGGCTTTTGATGAGTAAATCAGGATTATATGATGTAAATAAAATTGAGTATTTATTAAGACCTGATAACGGAAGCAGTAACGCAGATATGATGATACAGTATGATGGAGAGGAAATTCCGATAAGTATTGAAGTAAATCAGGTTTATCCAACTGAAGATGAAATGATTGAAACTGTAAAAGAAGTGAGCAGGTCATTAGAAAAAATTATACTTGGAGAGAATGAATCAACGGATTATATTGTAGGGAATCTTAATCTTGTTAATCAGGCGGATAATCCTTTAGTGACAATCTCCTGGAACAGTTCGGACGGATATATAGTAGGAACTACAGGGACGGTACATAATGAAGAGTTGTATGATATCGTAAATGTGACAGTTACGGCTACAATAAAGTATTTTGAGTATGAAGAAAAGTGTGATTTTAATCTGAAAGTTTATCCGGTAAATGAGTCAAGTAAGAATATTGCTTATATAAAAAATTACATAGATGAGCTTATGGAAAAAAGTAAGTATGATAAAAGGGTGGAACTTCCGGATAAAGTTGATAATGAAGAAATAGAATTTTATACGGTAAATGATAGTAATGAGTGGGCAATTCCAATAATAGGCTTGATTATTTCTGTTTTGATGATTTTTCTCGGAATTGAAAAGAGAAAAAACAAAATGGAAGAAAGAAACAGGGAATTGATAATTGATTATCCTGAGGTAATAAGTAAGTTTACACTGCTTCTTGAAGCAGGAAATACGGTTCGTGGATCATTTGAAAGAACGGCACTTGATTATGAGAAAAGAAAGAAAACTAGTAAAAAATTAAGATACGTTTATGAGGAAATGCTTAGAACAAGGAATGAAATAAAAATAGGTAGGGCAGAGTCAGAATGCTATGAAGAAATGGGAAAACGCTGTGGAAACATGTATTATATAAGATTTGCATCACTCCTTTCACAGAGTGTGAAGCTTGGAGGAGAAAATCTGATACCGCAATTAAGAAAGGAGGTAACGGAGGTATTGAAAGAAAGACAGTCGGCAATAAGGAAAAGGGGAGAAGAAACCAGCGTAAAACTCTTAATCCCAATGGCAGGGATGTTTATTATCATCATTCTTATAATTATGATTCCGGCGTTTATGACAATGCAAATGTAAAAGGAGGAGAAAATGTTTAACAGAATTTATTGGAAATTAAAAAAAGAGTTTCATAATGTTTTATCAAATAACAAAGGTGGTTCGATTATTGAATTGGTATTGATTATTGTAATTCTTATAAGTCTGGTTTTGGTATTTAAAAATCAGATAACGGCAATTGTAAATGAAGCCTTTAATGCAATAAAAAATGACAGTAACAGTATACTTCATTAACAGCTGTCATTTAACAACAGGTATAGGGAGAAAGATATGAAAAAAATAGAGAGAGAAGCAGGAATAACTGTAATGATGTCATTAGTGCTGTTTATTATTATAGCAATGCTGCTTGTAATGCTGGAACATGCATATGTATATGCAGGAAGAAGCATAGCATTTCAAAGCATGAATAAGGCATTGGAATCAGTAATGGGGATGTATTATGCACCTCTTTATACTCAGTATGGATTATTGGCTGTACCTGTTGGAGAAGATTTTGTTTACGAGGATCTAGATGGGGTGTCAGATGAATTAATTACACTGTTTAATAAAGTGGGCACCCCTCCGTCATCTTCGAAAAAGGAGGGGTTTTTATGGAATCAGGAATGTTCAGAATGTAAAATAACGAATGTCGGAACGATGATGGATAATCAGGCAGAAGGATTTAAAAATCAGGTTATGGATGATTCACTTTACGAAGCGGTTGAATTTCTGGCAGATGAATTGGCAGATATGGATATAAAGGGCCTTAGAGAAGTGCTGGATTTCCTAGAAGATTCCGAAGTTGATGTTAAAGAGGCGATAGAGGATTTGCTTGACGATGATGATGAAAAGGAAGAAGTTGATGACGATAAAAAACCTGCAATAGAAGATATATATAATACCTTAAAGATTTTACTTACTGATGGCTTTTCAGGATTATGGTTTGAAGATATAGATGAATTGTCAGAAAGGAAGATTTCAATAAAGGAACTGCCAAGTTATAATTATTATGGGACAAATGTAACATCAACCTTGTATTCAGGATTTGACCTTACGGATGTGGATATTGATGAAGGAAATTACATAGGTAAAGTGGCTGATACGAGTTTTTTCAAGAAATTTATAAAGGCTGTAGGAGAAGGCGCAAAAGGAACAGGTGAAAAAGCTTTTATTACGGCATACGCCGGTACAAATTTTGATAATTATGTGCGTGATGAAATTAACGGAAGGTTGCTTTACGAACAGGAATATCTGATTTTTGGAAATGCAAATGATGATCTGAATGTAAAAAATGCGGCATGGAGTATTTTTGGAATAAGACTGATAATGAGTCTTGCATATATACTTACTGATACGGGAACTCAGGATTTTATTGCTGGCATATTGGAGTTACTTGGAGCAACAAATATTGTTTCTGCAATAATATATATTCTGTACGTAGTCACATATGCGGTAGAATGTGCAATTGTTGAAACGGCAGCAATATTAAGGGGAAAATCGGTGGATTTTCTTGCTAATAGTGATTCTGTATGTATTAAATCCTGGGATGTTCTATCCTTTACTAAAGACAATATTGACAGTAAGGCAGATGAATATGAGGCGTCAGGATTGGTCAAATTCGGGTATCAGTCTTATATGTCCGTGTTTCTTTTAATGACAGGTTCAGATATTTTGTGTTTTAGGATGATGGATCTGATTCAAATAAATATGCAGTGGATATATGATTCTGACTTTAAAATTGAAAACAGTTATATTGCTTTAGCAGTTGATGCAAAGGTTTCGATGGGGAGCCGATATGTTTCGATTCCTATAATAAACAGCGGTTCGTTGGTATCTTATAACATAGAAACACTGATAGCAATGCCTTAGAATATTTGTAGTATTAGGGAGCATGAGACAGGTTTCCGACAACAAGTCCGCTATTCCCCAAAAAGGATATTCAGGTCGGAAACCCCTCAAATAAATAGGAAGGGGAAAGGTATACCGTGTATATCTAAAATGCTGGAAAAAATGAAGAAAAAACAGGTAAAAGGGTCTCTTACGGTTGAAGCGGCATTTATAATTCCTTTATGCTTTTTTGTGTTGATTTTATTTCTGTATCTTTTTATGTTTCAATATATTCAGCTTATGGTCTATCAGTCGATGTTGTATGCTTCTGAGCAGATATATGAAAAAGGGACTGTAGCTGCTTATATTGAAAAGTCAAATATATTTGAGGACACGATTAGTGTAATTACAGGAGATGATACGGAAGAATTTCAGTATATTTTGGGTTTAGAGGAAGAATATCTTGCCGGAAGTATAGGAAACGCATATATAAAAGAATTAATGACGGATTATTTTGATGATAACAATATTGATCTTGATTTAATTTGGAATGGAGAAAAAGGAATTGATTTAAGAAATTCTTACGCATATGCCGGTAACGAAAAGATTGTTATAAGAGCAGAATATATTTTTAAATTTCCGGTTTCCATATTTAATATTAAAAGCAGGCATATCGAACAATATTTTGAAATGAATGGTTTTTTTGGTTGGGGATGGGAAAAGAGCGGAGAGTTTTTTCATGAACCGGGCAATGGCAGCGGGGAAGAAACAACGGAAGAAATAGTTTATGTCACAGAGAATGGTACCGTATATCATACTGACAGAAATTGTACATACATTAATGTGAAATTAAAAAAGGTTTCTTTTAGTGAGATACCGTTTATAAGAAGTAAGAGCAATGCGATTTATTATCCTTGTGAGAGTTGTGGTGATGGAGTATCGGGTAAGATGGTATATGTTACTGATTATGGTACAAGATATCATTTTGATAAGGATTGCGGGCGTATTGAAAGAGATGTTAAAGAAATATCAAAGGAAGATGCAGAGTCACGGGGTATGAGTGAATGTAAAAAATGCGAGGAGTCAGAAAGTGGTTATTAGAATTGTTTTTAATGTTTATATATTTATTTGTTTGCTTTGTGCATCAGTTATGGATATTCGGACAATGAAAATAAATATTTTGTACATGTCACTGTCTGCAGTTCCGCTGTGTGGTTTCATTTTGGCAGGAGAAAATTCAGTTTCCTGGCAGGATAGAGTTTTGGGATTGGTAATAGGAGGGATATTTATTGTTGTATCTCTTATATCAAGTGAAGCAATAGGAATGGGAGACGGGTTTGTTATTGCATGGACAGGCATGGCAGTCGGAGGTATGTCCTGCATCGGGATAATGGCTATAGCTTTAGGATTATGTTTTGTTGCGGCAATAATATTATGTATTAAAAAAAGCAAAAGAAAGATACCATTTATACCCTTTATCTTTTTTGGCTTTATCATTTCTGAATTATATTTTGTAACTGCAGGATTAGGTGAGGTTTAGAAAATGAGAAAAAGAATGTTTCAAATATTCGAAAAAGAAGCATCATTTACTTTGGAGGCGGCTTATATTACTCCGATAATAATTATTATGCTGTTTTGTGTTATGTGGTTTGGACTTCGGTTTCATGACATTATTGTTATTAAAGCATGGGAAAATATGCTGACAGAAGAAGCGAGGATGGCAGTACAGTATAAAAGAATTCCGTATGAAAATACTGTTAATCCTGAGGATATGAAAGATGAGGAATGCAGAGACAATTTATGTGAGTTGATAAAACAGAATGACTGGGATATAAACAAAAGTCTGTTTTCAGGAAATGCTGTCGGAAAGCATATGGAAATTTATGACGATGAAGCCTATGTCAAAGCAATTTATTCAGGTTCTATTTTTAAATATTATAATGATGAGGAGATATTTGGAGAACAGAAGTTGAAAACCAAAAGAGAATTTAAAGACCCGGTTAAGGCATCACGGTCTGTAAAAACCGCTTATAGGGTGATTAGGAAAATATTAGAAGTTAAGCAATACGATTAAAACAGGATGGGAGAAAGAAAAATGCTTGAAAAACTGGACGTGGTTTTCCGTGGAGATATGACAAACAGATTTATTGGTTTTATATCGGATACAGAGGAGGATTTTAGAGAGAAAATGTTGCTGTATAACAGTATTCCGGGATATCTTCCCATGAATGTAAGATACGAGAACGGAGAAAAATTATATTGTTATAATATATCCGGAAAGAAATCAATAACGGAGATGTTGGGGGAAAAACCTGTTGATAAACAGTTTCTGCATTTGTTAATCAGTGAATTAGAAGGAATATTTATACGTGGAAAAAGGTATATGTTTGAAGAGGATAATTATTGTATTCATCCGGATGCAGTATTTGTATCTGATGATGACCGTATAGGAGTATGTTATGTTCCCGGTTATGAAAGAAATGTTCATATGCAGTTGGAAGAAATAGCAGAATATCTTATGGATAGGGTAGACCCTGAAAATAAGGAGTCGGTGTATTCAGTTTACAGAATATGTACGGCTCTTAAAGAACCCAATTGTACATTTGCGGCACTTCTTTCGATAATAGAAGATTCGGACAGGAAGATAAGAGAAATGGATAATGAAATATCGGAGTCAATAAAGAATGTTGTTGACGATAAAAAGGAAGACGTTATAGAAGAAATACAATCGGAAAAGATTAAGAAATCCGGTTTTTTTGAAGAACTGACTGAAAAAATAATGAATAAGGAGAAAAAGGAAGATGATAAGAAAAACATGGCTTCCATGGCGATGGCAGTATGTTTCGTGCTTGTAGTGATATACTTTGTAGTGTTTTAGAAAAATTGAATCGCTGATTGATGTTAAGTGAGTTCTTAATGAATCTAAAAAAAGAAGTGTCAGGAAGTAGGGGAGAGTTCTTTTGTAAGCTTGAGTTTGTTTGGGAGATGTCGTATAATAGCAATCGAAAATGTATAAGGAACAGTACAAATAATGATTTTTATATTGGGTAGGGGAATTTTACTCCTGACAAGTATTGTTCTGTTTATACACAGGAAGTTTAGAAAAGAGGCAAAATATGATTAAAATTGGAAGAAATGATCCATGTTGGTGCGGATGTGGAAAGAAATATAAAAGCTGTCACGAAGCATTTGATAATAAACTTAAAGAGTTTCGCAGAGCAGGTTATGAAGTGCCATCCAGAAAAATTATAAAAACTCCGGAACAGATAGAAGGAATAAAGGCAAGTGCGGCAATAAATATGGCAGTATTGGATTATGTTGCTGAAAATATTAAAGCAGGCATGTCAACAGAAGAAATTAATACATTGGTGCATGAAAAAACAATAGAACTCGGAGCAATACCGGCTCCGCTTAATTACGAAGGATATCCGAAAAGTGTCTGTACTTCAGTAAATGATGTGGTATGCCATGGTATTCCTGATGAAAAAGAGATACTCAGAGACGGGGACATAATTAATGTTGACTGCTCCACTATATATAACGGATATTTTTCAGATTCATCAAGAATGTTTTGTATTGGTAATGTTAGTCAGGAAAAGAAGAAGCTTGTTGAAGATGTAAAAGAGAGCATAAAAGTCGGACTTGACATGGTTAAGCCATGGCATTGCCTTGGAGATATGGGAAATGCGATAAATATGTTCTGTAAAGAAAGAGGATATTCGGTCGTAAGGGAAATTGGCGGTCATGGAATAGGTCTTGAATTTCATGAAGAACCTTGGGTAAGTTTTGTAAGTCTTCCTGATACTGAAATGCTGATGGTACCGGGAATGGTATTTACAATTGAGCCGATGGTAAATCTTGGCGTACCTGATATTTTCTGTGATGAAACAAACGGTTGGACGATATATACGGAAGACAGAAAGCCGTCTGCACAGTGGGAAGTACAGCTTTTAGTTACGGAAGATGGTTATGAACTGCTTTGCTGGTAAAAATGCAACTTATAAAATAAAAATGTTTACTATCGGAAGGATTTCAGGTTGACTGCATTGTTCAGGCAGTTGACGGGAGGATTTTTATGCATGAGCTGGCAATAGCTAAGGGACTGGTAAAGACAGTGTTGTCAAAATTTGATAATGAGAAAATGGTTCGGGTAATCGGAATTAATGTTGTTGCCGGAGGCATGTATGATTATGAGGAAAAATGGCTTCAAAAATATATGGATGGATTTGCTGAGGGAACTCCTTTGGAAGGCGCATATATAAAACTTGAGAAGAGGCCTATAATGTTTAAATGTACTGATTGCGGGCATGAATTTCTTATGGATTTAAAAAGAGATGGTACTGATTGTCCGAATTGCGGAAGTGAAGATTATAAGATGATATCCGGAAGAGAATTCTATGTTGAAAACATGGAGGTGCAATGGAAAAACAACTGAGCAGTACTGAATATCAAAAGGAATATTTTAATCTGAAAAAAATTTATGACAGCGGGCAGGTGCTGCTCGGATGGAATGAACTTGATGAGGGTGTATATTCAATAACAAGCGGAAGAAAAAAATGTTTTGTATACAATACTGACGAAGTGGTGCAAATAAAATGTACGGAGGATGATATCGGTTACTGGAAGCATTATTTTGATCTGGAAACAGATTATAAATTAATGGAAGAAAGTTATCTAGATGATATGTACCTTCAGGAAGCACTTGTATATGGCAGGGGGATCAGAATTCTGAATCAGGACTTATGGGAAACGATGGTATCGTTTATAGTAAGCCAGAATAATAATATTCCAAGAATATCAAAATCCTTAAGAGCGATACAGGGGGAAAGAGAATTCTTTCCGACAGCAGATGAAATGTATGAGGAAAGAGAAAGATTAAAAAGCTGCGGACTTGGTTACAGGGAAGTTTATCTGATACGGCTTTTGGAGGAACTGAAATCCGGCAGCAGAAATCTTTGTTTTGGCAGACAAACGGAGGATGTATATAAGGAATTAACATCCATTTACGGAATAGGACCTAAAGTTGCTAATTGTATCTTACTTTTCGGTCTTCATCATATGGATTGTTGTCCTGTGGATACATGGATGAAGAAAGTTTTTTCAAATCATTACGATGGCAGGGTTCCGGAATGGAGTAAAGATAAAAATGCAGGATATTTCCAGCAGGTAACTTTTTTCTATGAAAGAAACCGATAAAATACAGTGGAGGATTTATATGAGATTAAGAAATGTACCGGGTGCGAGAGAGGAAATGGCAGTAAATAAGTATGTTGTCAGTAATCCGGAGGAAAATAAAGGAAAATGGAATGAGTACTTTGGAAATTCAAATCCGCTGCATATTGAAATAGGAACGGGAAAAGGACAGTTTATTCTTAAATTAGCAGAACAGAATCCGAATGTGAATTATATAGGAATAGAAAAGTTTTCTTCAGTTCTTATCAGAGCGGTGGAGAAGCAAGAGGAATCACAGCTTCCCAATTTGGTTTTTCTCAGGTTTGATGCAGAAGACATTGAAAATGTTTTTGAAAAAGGAGAAGTTGAAAGAATATACCTGAACTTTTCAGACCCATGGCCAAAAGACAGACACGCAAAAAGAAGACTGACAAGCACCAGATTTTTGGCAAGATATGAGAAGTTTATTAATCCGGAAGGATACGTAGCTTTCAAGACGGATAACAGGGCTCTATTTGATTTTTCATTGGAACAGGCAGAGAAATCGGGTTGGCTAATTGAAGATGTAACTTTTGATTTGCACAATAGTGAGTACAGTGAAGGAAATATAATGACGGAATATGAAGAGCGTTTTTCTTCAATGGGTAACCCGATATGCAGAATGGTAGCAAGACCCGGTAAGAAGTTATAAAATTGGATTTAATTGATATTTATTTCATGCAAACGACAAAGCCTCTCAATACCAAAAGGTAAAGAGAGGCTTTGTTTTTAAGATTTGAAAGCTTTGGCAACGGTTATTAAGGCGTCAAGCTGTTCATCCGAGAGGTTGCTGATAAGAGAATTTAGTTCATTTACTTTTATTGGATTTCTTATTTCTATATCAAAAAAATCACTGGGAGAAATGCCTAAGTACTCACAAATATAGAATACACCGGAAAGGGAAGGCATTGATTTACCGCTCTCTATGTTGTTGATGTATCCCGGATTTTGCCCCATTGACAGACTCATATCACGTGCAGAAACACCTCGCTGCTCTCTTAGTTTCGTAAGTCGAATTGAGAACTCTCTTTCGGTCATATCAAACATCATCCTCTTAGTAGTTTTATACTATTGTATCCTATACAGAGCCTGATAATATAGGATTATAGCCTGTAAATAAAACCAAAACACAGCTTTATAACCATTACGACCGGATAAAGTGTTGGTTACGGCAGGATATGTATAAAGAAAGCGGATGGAAACAAGAAATCCCGAAAGTCTTTAAGAAAAATTTATTGGTTTAGTGCAGATTTCCGAAGAATGAAAACCGTTTTATATTTATTAATTTTTATGCTTTAAAGAATGCAGCGGCAACTACACCGGGACCGGTATGTGTTCCTATTACTGAGCCTACACAGGTATATCTGAGGCTGTCAATTCCGTTTATCCACAAGGATTTGCTGTCTTCAATATATTTTTTCAGTAGGACATCGGTGAGACCGGTATAGCCCAGAAGAATGGGCATTGAGAAATTGATGCCTCCTGCTTTTTGAATTTCCTGAATAAGAAGGTTATTTCCCTGCTTCGAACCGCGTGCTTTACCAAGAATATTTATCTTACCGTCAATAATGTTTACCACGGGTTTTATGTTAAGCAAACCACCGGCAAAAGCAGCTATCTCAGATATACGTCCGCCTCTTTTTAAGTATTCAAGAGTATCCAACATTGCAATTACACATACAGAATCCTTTTTCTCTTCCAATGCAGCTGCCGTCTCTGCTGCAGACATACCTTTATCAACACATTGCAGGGCATATTCTGTAAGGATAGCAGTACCGATTGCAACAGAACCGCTGTCAACAACATATACATTGTCATAATCGGAGGCAGCAATCATCGCACTTTGATAAGTTCCGGAAAGGTTTCCGGACAATGTGATAACAACTGCGCTGTCATCTTCAGTCAGGACATTTTCAAAAAGTTCAGTAAATGCAGCAGGAACAGCCTGACTGGTTGTTGGAAGCACATCACTTTCAATCAGTTTTTCATAGAATTCAGTGTGACTTATGTTTACACCGTCAATGTATTCGGTTTCTCCAAATCTTAGGGTAAGAGGTACAATGTTGACACGGGCACAGACATCTTCAGTAAGATTTGTTGTGGAATCAATTATAATTTTTACGCTCATAAAAAATCCTTTCTTAGGTCTAACGCAGAAATAATTGCAGCAGTTTTTTGTAAAATTTGTTTGTATAAGGCTGATATCTCATAGGAAGATCCAAAAAAGTTTTTTTATCAACAATGCTTTTTTTATGAGAAAATGCATTAAAACCCTCCTTGCCGTGATATGAGCCCATTCCGCTTTCGCCGACACCGCCGAATCCCATTTCGGAGGTGGCAAGATGAATCAGAGTATCATTTATACATCCGCCGCCATAAGGGAAAGTGTTAATAACACTGCTAATATGATTTTTATCATGACTGAATATATAAAGAGCAAGTGGTTTTGGACGGGCTCTCAATATGTCTGAAAGTTCATTGAAATCTGAATAGGTAAGTAGAGGAAGAATCGGCCCGAATATCTCGTCCTGCATTATATAGTCAGAGAAATTTACATTTAAAGCCAGACAAGGTGCTATTTTAAGATTTTTAGAATCAAGGGCTCCGCCTATGACAGATGAACATGAGTTTATAAGAGCACTTAGTCTTTGAAAATGTTTCTGATTGATTATGCAACCGTAATCTTTGTTGTCGAGAGGGTTTTCGCCAAACTGCTTTTTTATTTGTAAATTAAGTTCATTGACGAGATTTTCACGGATACTTTCGTGACATACTATATAATCCGGTGCAACACATGTTTGTCCACAGTTCAGAAACTTTCCGAATACAATACGTCGTGCGGCGAGGGGAATATCAGCACTTTCATCAACAATACAAGGACTCTTCCCTCCAAGTTCCAAAACAACGGGAGTGAGGTGTTTTGAGGCCTGAGCCATAACGATGCGGCCGACTTCCTGAGAACCGGTGAAGAAAATCATGTCAAATTTCTCCTCAAGAAGAGAAGTGTTTTCTGCTCTGCCACCTTTTATTACAGCAACATATTCCGGAGGAAAACACTCACTGATTATGCATGAAATGATTTCGGAAGTAGCCGGAGAGTATGCACTTGGTTTTAAGACAGCAGTGTTGCCGGCAGCAATTGCATCAACCAAAGGCTCAATTGTTAAAAGGAAAGGATAATTCCAAGGACTCATTATCAAAACATTTCCGTAAGGAACAGTTTGAACAAAACTTCGGGAAGGAAACTGCGAAAGAGGTGTATAGACATGTTTACGGGATGAAAGCTTTCTGATATTTTTTTGCATATAACTTATTTCTGTTAAAACCAGACCGATTTCGCACATAAAACCTTCGTATGAGCTTTTCCCAAGGTCACGAAAGAGAGCATCTTCAATTTCTGACTGATGTTTTTTTACAGATGCATAAAGTTTTTTTAATTGTTTACGCCTAAAATCTAATGGTAAAGTAGCATTACTTCCAAAAAATCTGCGCTGTTTTTCCAGTACTAAACTAATTTGTTCTTTTTCCATAAAAACTCCTTTTATCAGTTGTCCGAGAAGGATTTGTTTAAAGTCCCTCTTCGGATATTTTTTCCAGATTATCGGTTATGGTTTCAAGGCATTTATTAAAGATTTCCCGGTCGGTTTCCGAAACGCCCACATTTGCACGTTCAACTGCGAGGGCAGCTTTACTGCATATTCGTGAGGCTACTTTGAAACCTTCCTCAGTAAGGTGCAGAGTGCCGCGATAACGATTCGGACCAGTACCATTTTTTATGACTAGCCCTCTTTTTTCCAGTATTGAAAGCATTCTGGAAACATCAGCTTTATCCTTTCCACATATTTCTGCAAGTTTTGGGGCGGTGAGACCGTCAGGGAAGCGGTTAAGGGTTGTAAGGTAAATGGCATGTGAACTTCTTAGGTTATATTCACTTAAAACGTCGGCGGCAATTTTATGCCAGTAGTGATATATTTCGGAAATTGCCAAGGAAAATTTTTCAAAACGATCTATCATAAAAATCCTTTCCGGGTTATATCCCTTTTATAAAAATCCGGTTCGCGGATAATTTTTTAAATGTTGAAATGTCAACATACAGGAATAATAACACTGCAAAGTTGAAATGTCAACATCCTGTTAAATCTTAATTATAATATTTGCAATTGACTTGACATATTATTTGCAGTAATATAAACATATAGTCTTGCTGGAGGTATATTTTATGGAGAAAATAAGGGTAATATTTGTAAATATGTTTATAGTTATTTTTATCGAGACATCGGTGATATCATCGGTTTTTGCAAGTAGCACTAGTGATTATAAGAACATTAGAGTTAATCTGTATGCAGGAAATGGAAATTCGACGGCTTGGTTGTGTAATAAATCAGGAGTAATACTTACAGGTTCAGGAACAAGAGAGTGCAATGCAAAATTAGGACTAAAGACTTACTATGAATTTTACACAGGATCTACAACAAATAATAATATAGTAATTAAATATATGGAAATAGTGAAAATGTTGCGGCATATGCATATCTAAAAGAAATCGTCAATGATTCAAATTAGTAAATCTCGGATAAAGTTTTAAAGAATAGGATACGGTACCATACAGGGTAAAATGGGAATCAGATGAAGTCTATATACAGTAAAATGATAAACGGCAAGGGCTTTTGGATTGCTATGATAATAAATTTTCTTCTTGTATTCATCAATATGATTGCATACATAATAAGAGACTCAGGTCAAAATGCAGTTTATGGAATTCAGGCATCAGAAGCAACGATGATAAATGAATATTCTTATGTGTCAGATATTTTAAAAATAATTATGATTTTTATATGTCTTTTTCCATTTTCATTTTCATATTTTAAAGACCGAAGACTTGGTATGAATCAGTTATATAGTCAGAGACTTGGAAGAAAAAATTACTATATATACAATGAATTATGCTGTTTTACAGGTACCTTTATATCGATATTTATTCCGTTAGTCGTAGAAACAGTCATGGATTTTATACTATTTGCAGGAGAGGGTGCGGCAGGAAGCGGAGCTTCTGCATATACATATATGATGCTGTCAGGGTTAGCAGGAACATTTCCCAATACAGCTGTATCAATGGGTATTCCTTTGTTAAATCTATATCTGACACACCCTTGGATTTACCGTATGATATTTGTACTGCTTTTTTCAGGTTTTTTTTCACTGCTTGCAACATGGAGTTATGTGATTTCTTTTTATATCAGGAAGTACAGTATGCTTATTTTAATTCCGAATTTTACCTTTTACATGGTAATGAAGAAAATACAGCCGGTTGTAGAAAAATTTATAGGAGACAGGGATATAAAGCTTAATGTAATAAATTATCTGTTTGTAACGGATTTTACCGGAAATGTCTGGGGATATTTTTGGGGTGTAATAACGGTACTCTTTATATCAATTTGTGTAATGACTTTCATTAAACTCAAGAAAGACGAAATATGAGTGTGATATGTGGAAAAAAAGGGGAAAAATATGTATAAGCTTGAACTAGTTGGAATTACAAAAATAATTAAAAATAAAATCATACTTGAAGATATAAATCTTGCTTTTGAATCCGGAAAAATATATGCGTTAACAGGTATTAACGGATCAGGAAAGACGATGCTTCTCAGATGTATGTCGGGATTGATAAAACAAAATTCGGGACATTATATTTTGGAAGGAAAAGAGTATAGGAAATTATCACAGACAGACCTTAATATAGGTGTTTTCATAGAGAACATATTTATGTATCCGGATATGACGGGGTACACGAATCTGAAATTCCTGGGAGATATAAAAAAACAGGTATCACAGGAGGAAATAAGAGAATGGATGATAAAATTCCACCTTGATCCTGACAGTAAATTAAAGGCAGGTAAGTATTCTCTTGGGATGAGGCAGAAGCTTTCAATAATTCAGGCAATGATGGAAAAACAAAATCTGATAATGTTGGATGAGCCGACTAATGCGTTAGATGAAAAAAGCAAAAAAATATTCAGGTCAGAAATCAAAAAGGCTGCTGATGAAGGAGCGTTGGTAATAATTGCGAGTCATGATAGTACGGATATAAATGATTTGTGTGATGAAGAAATAAAAATCAGCGCCGGAAGAATTGTATAGGAAAACAGCAAGACTTTATATTATGTGTAAAGAACAGGGAAAATGACGGAGGATATAATGAAAAAATATATAATAGCAGGAATTTCAGTGGCAATAATAGCCGTATTAGTGTTTGGTATGGTGCAGCTTAGTAAACCTGATAAGGAATTAAAAAATATTACTACATACAATGAATTCAAAGAATGGATTACAACGGAAGCGGTGGGAGTAGCAACAGGGATAATTAACGGAGGAAATACGGCTGAAGAGGTTGAGGAATTTTATACTGATAATAGAGAATCCTTAAAAAGTGCCGCATATGGAAAATCATCGTTTCAACATTATGAACCGATAGTTATGGTGGTTGAGATAACAGAGGATTTTAGAAATTATGATGGTTCTGCAGAGCAGGGAGCCATAGTCAAAAAAGTTATAAAGGGTACGGAGATTGAAGAAGGAAGAGAAATATCAGTTGTGAGACCATTAAGTCCGGTGACATTTAATGAAGAAAATGAGCCATTATTTGCAGCACATTATGGAAATATAATTCCAAAACCAGGAGATGAATGTTTGATTATTGTAGAAGAAAGTGAGATTTCAGATGAACTTGAATGTCCTCAGTATAGAATAACGGTAAATTCATTTACTTGTCTTAGTCTTGACAATGACAAAGTGGCAATAGCTGATGAGAATCCGTCAATTGAGGAGCTTCTTGACAGTCAGTTTTACGTTAACAGCGAGCTTGACGTAAAATATGTTTTAGAAATTAAGCATGAAATACTTCAGTATTACGGACTGGAAGACGTATCGGAAATGGAATAAAAAAGCATTGATAATAGGTAGGAAAATGAGATATAGAAAATATGTTTTGTTAGCATTGATTATAATTCCGGTTGCAGTTTTTCTTGATTTATATGATTTGGCAAGATTTTATGCGGGAGAAATGGAAGATGCAGAAGTGATAGGTGTTTTTATGGCGAATGTTTTTAACACCGGAGTTACGGAGACAAACAGAAATTTCAGCCTAATAGATAGTGTATTCGGTACGGCACCGGGAATTTTATGTACATTTTTATTCGGTACTTATATTTATGGTGATTTGAATTTAAGAGGAATGTATTATTTTATTAGATTTAAAAGCAGACGAAAATGGCTTGCTGCACAGACAGCATTGCTTTTGTTATCAGTAACATTGTGTTCGTCGCTATATATAATAGTAAATTATGTTATGGCGTTGTTTGTATGCGACAATAGACCGTGTGAAATGATGCCGAAAGTTCTTGTATATTCAATATTTGTACACACGACGTATAACATGTTGGCAGTTTTTACAGTTAATTTTCTCGCAATTATTCTTGGAAGTATGATGTCGTTTTTTGCTGTTTTTTCAGGAATACTTGTAAGTTTTCTGATGTCTTACGAAGTATATTATTTATATCCCGAGAAAATAAACAGTATATGCAGATTTTTTCCGACTGAAGCCACTTTTGCGGACCAGGAGGCCTATCCGGAAACGTGGAAAGAATTTTTATCATATAACAATAGATTTGCTGAATCATCAATGATAAATCTTATTTATATAGTTCTGATATTCATAATTGCAATGGTATTGATTAACGAAGCAGAGATAGGTCTTAGTGATAAAGAAATGGATGTATAGACCGGTCACAAAAGAGAAAACGGTCGAATTTATATGGTTGAAAAAATAGTGCTTCTGATATAAGATGTAGCTGGAAAAGCGTGGCGTTTATGCCTTAAAGGACCTTTGGCACGATAAATCCGGGCAGTATGGTCAAAGGATATTAGTTGCATTTAATTGTCTGTTTATAACCGTATAACTGCTTTGCAGTTCGTCAGTAGGAACAGGTGTTTTCTGATGCAGGAAAGGATTCTGTTGTTTGTTGATATTCACAACCTATGTAAGAAACTTTCATGATTCGGTTAAAATTTTTGAAAGGAACGTTCATGAACCGAAAAAGTCTTTCGACATTTACCATAATCATTTGTGCGGCTGCATGTATTTCTATGGTGTTTTATGTAACAAAAGACATAACATTACCTTTACTTAAAGAGAAAATCAATGGGAAACCGGAGAATTATATATATACTATAGAAGATGTTGACAGTGAAATTTTAGAGCTTGTAAGCGGGGATGCAGAGAGGTATGCATATACACAGCTTACGGAAAAAAGCAAAGAAGTATATGAAAACCTTCTCTACGGAATGATGTCGTTTGCGGAAATCATTGACTTGAATCAGTATGAAATTTCAATTGATGACTTGAAGATTTGTTTTACAGGAATCAGAAATGATTATCCGGAGCTCTTTTGGGTTGACAGCTATTATAATGTGTATTACAGCGGAGATTTGGTTACGGATTTTATGCCGCAGTATACGTCAGACACAAAAAATACCATAAAAATGAGCAGAAATATCATAAAAATAAGGGATAATCTGCTTGCAGGGCTTGAGAATAAATCAGATTATGAAAAGGCTCTTTACATATTTAACTATATTGTCGATTACACAGGATATGATATTTCAAGTTACAATAAATATTTGAACAGTGAGTATGATGAAGAAATGAGTCTGTCAAGCGGAATATATGGAACTCTCGTTAAAGGAAAGGCACTTTGTGAAGGATACAGTAAATCTTTTCAGTATCTGGCTCAGGCAGCGGGGCTCGATTGTGTTTATGTAACAGGAACAGCGGACGGAGAGGGACATGCATGGAATTATGTACGACTGGAAAATGCATATTATGCAGTGGATGTGACATGGTGTGACCCGAAAGGTGATGAAGAAATAAAAACTTACGCATATTTTCTGACGGATTATGAAACCATTAAAGAAAGTCATTCAGACGACATGCCATATAGATTGCCGGAGTGTATCGGAGGAAAATACAATTATTACAGATACAATGGTTACGAAATGAGTGTTTTCAGTAAGGAAACACTCGAAAATATGATATATAAAGCATTTCTTGAAGGAAAGAGTATTGCGGAAATTCACTGTACAAATGATTCGGCATATGCCGGACTGCTGAATATAATGCGGACAGATGAGTTGTTTGAATGTTTTGAAAGTGTATTTCGTGAAACCGGGATAGAAGCCGGAGAAATCAGTTACGGAAAAGTTGACAAGATCAGGTGTGTAAGAATTGTCATGCCGTAAAAGAAAATGTGTAAATCGAAAGAACGGGAAAATGAGGTAATTCATGAATAAAGAAGGATACAGAACAAAATCCAAAAGTGAAATACTGAACTATCTTGAAAGGAATAGTGATAAGAGAGTCAGTGTGGCAGATATAATGTCTTATATGGAAGAAAACAATATAGACATTAACAGAGCTACTGTTTACAGGAACCTGGAAAAACTCACCTTGGCAGGAGATATACTAAAGTACAAAACTTCTGATAAAGAGATGACGGTATATCAGTGTATAAAGAATAGGGACGGATGCAATAGTCATTTGCACCTTCAGTGTGAAAAGTGCGGAAGGATAATTCATTTGGAGTGTGGATTTATGCACCTTATATCTGATCATTTATTGGCAGATCATGGATTTGAATTAAAGTGCAGTGGTTCTGTACTCTTAGGAATCTGCAGCAGCTGCAGAGAAGAATCAAGATAAAAGGAAGTAAACCGTTAAAAAGAGGGGAAAAACGGTTCACAGAAAAGAAAACAATTGTTATAATGCACATTGATGGCGGTTTTCGGAACAAATCCGGAACCAACGTAAGATGGAGGGAGAACATCAGCGATTTATTGGAGGTAATGGGAAATGAAATATGAATTTTCTGAGGAAGAACTCAAGCAAAGTATACGGGTTCCAAAAACTGTGGAAATTCGATTGAGAGATATTGTGGAAAAGGCTATGGACAGGTGCGGACTGTATCATCAGGTTTTTTCCCGAATAAAGACTCATCATTCATTGGCACGGAAATATAAAAGAAAAAACTATAATGAAGATAAGAAGATACAGGATCTTATCGGAATAAGAATAGACGTATATTTTGAAGATGATTTAAAAATATGCAGAACAATACTTGAAAGACTTTTTGGTGAAGCAGAATGGAGCCGTACAGAGTATTCAGATGAAGAATTTAAGCCGGCTAAAATGAATGGAGTTTTCAGGCTTCCGGAAGAACTTAAAGAAATGATTTCAGTGGAAACATGGGATTATTTTATAGATGATACCTTTGAAATCCAATTAAAAACGGTTTTTTTTGAAGGATGGCATGAAATTGAGCATGACATGAAGTATAAGGGAATGGATTTATGGGCAGGAAAAAGTGACCGTTCCAGATATTTTAATACAATACTTGCAACGCTTGAATTGTGTGACAAGTCAATTGTCACGCTTTTTGATAATCTCGGACATGATTTGTACCATGAAAAAAACTGGGCAGGTATGATCAAGGCTCATTTCAGAGTAAAAATAAGGAGTGAGGACCTGTATCCGGACATACAGGAATTGTTTAATCGGGATACAAGGGTTGAAAATACACCTAAAAGAATATTTAAGACAAAAAGAGAGGATTTGATTTATGCCCTGTTGTCAAGACCTGATAAGGGAGACATAAGCGTTAATACGATTGTTGCAGTACTGAATGATATTAAAATTCATGACGAGGAAGTAGCTGCAATTCTTGACAGGGAAGATGTTTATGGAAAACGCAGAGAAGCGGGATTCGAAGAAGAGTGTAAATACGATCTAAAACTGCCTGAGTTCAAAGACACTTTCAAGGCAGATGTTATTTTAAAAACGAATGAGGATAACAGGGACAAGCATTTTATGTCGGCAGTTAATACCATATATTCATGGATTTATAATAAATTTTCGGGAGTTCTTTTGGAAATGCCGGCTCAACCGCTGAATTTTGAAATTGACAAACCGGGATTTTCGGTAAAATGTATATATGAAAGAGAAAACAGGACATTTTTCTGTACGGCTAATAATGTTGACGAAAGAATTGCCGGAAGAATATGGACGACTGCCGCTGGAATAGCACCTGATGAAGATGGTCAGTTAAGGTTAAAAGTTAAAAATGGTTTTACATATTACGAAAATTCGGTTGAAAAAGGGGAGGTTGAACACATGTTCAGCTGTCCTCGATTCTACAGGCAGATTGCTTCTCAAATAGGGGTTCGTGATGTTTGGGAATGCGGAAACATTTTCTGTGCAATAAACGAAAAACAGGCAGCACAGATAGCTTCGCTGATAATTGATCCGAACAGGAGGTTCCCTATAGTAATGGTCGTTTCTTCGCAGGAAAATGAAGGAAGACTGGATGAAGGATGGCTCACGCCGTTTGCAATAAAGTACATACAGGAAAAGGCAGGACATTACAGCCATTTTATGAGGATATATGCACCGGTTGCGGAAGAAATACGCAGACAGCTTGAAGATAATGGATATTATCATGACAATATGGGACAGATTCCGGAATGCAAACAGGGAATTTTTGTAATTGATAACGTGAAGGGAAGACACATAAAATCAGAATGGTTTAATGAAGAGTATATCAGAAACTGTAAATTTGCAACTTTTGATGCTATTGAGCATTTACAGACTTTTAAAAATCAGGAAAACAGCAGGGCGTTTGGAAATGAACTGCTTCAGCTTTTGAGAAGAATGAACACGGATTAAAAAGCAGACTGACAGGAGATAAAGGGATGTTTGGATATGTGGTAGTAAATAAACCGGAGCTTAAGTGCCGGGAGTTTGACGAATACAGAGGATATTATTGCGGATTATGTAAGTCTTTGGGGAAAAACACGGGATTTTTCTCTAAATTTGCCGTAAATTATGACCTAACCTTCCTATCTCTGTTATATGCAGATTTATATGAACCTGAAATAAAAATAAAGACAAGCCGGTGCATGGTTCATCCGCTAAAAGGAGGTCGGATTTGTGTACATGAGTACGACAGATACTGTTCAGAAATGACGGTATTTCTTACGTGGCTTAAATGTATGGATGACTGGAAAGATGACAGGAATCTGATAAAACGCATGTATGCGGGAGTACTGCGAAGACAGGCAAAAAAAGTTATGGATAAATATCCTGAAAAATGCCATCTTATTAATGAATATATGGATAAGCTGTCAGAGAAAGAAAAATCCGGATGCAGAGACTTGGAACTTGTATCGGAAGAATTCGGGAAAATACTGGCAGAAATATTTGTGATGAAGAAAGATGAATGGGAAAGTGAATTGAGAAAAGCCGGATTTTTCCTGGGGAAATATATTTATATATTGGATGCTTATGATGATTTAAAGAGTGATATAAAAAAGGGAAATTATAATCCCCTTAAGGAAGCATATGGAAATGAAGATTTTGATGCTTATGTGAAAGATATTTTAATGATAAACATAGCCGAGTGTTGTAAGAATTTTGAGGTGCTGCCGTTGGTTGAATATGCGTCTATCTTGAAAAATATTCTTTATTCCGGAGTGTGGACGAAGTATTATGAGGTTTTAGGAAAGAAATAAAAGAAAAGAGGTTAGTAATGGACCCATATGAAGTTTTAAATGTCTCAAGAAATGCGAAAAAAGAAGAAGTTGATGAAGCATATAACAAATTATGTAAAATTTACAGAACCGAGTATATAGGAAGCGAGTCGGAAAACAAATGGAATGAGGAAAAATATGCGGAGTTAACGAAAGCATATTTAAGAATTCAGAAAAATATAAAGACAAATAACGGAATCGATAAAAACAGAGAGATATCCGGATATATTGAATTGAAAAAGAATCCGCTCGAGGAGCAGTATTATAGCAATAAAAACAGTGGTTCAAAATACTTTGCCGGAGGCGAAGGCGGGTCATATGCAGATTACAGGGAAATTGATTCGAACGATGAATATAAAATATATGAATATTTAAAAAAACAGGATGATTTAGAAGATAAAGTGTTATGTGAAAACAGGGATAAAGTGCGTTTTCACAGAAATATCCGGACATATCTTGATTTTACCCAATATAAAATCGGCAGACTGGGCATTAATGAAAGCTGGTATAAAAATGCCATGAAGAGTCTGGAAGCTGAAGATTATGAGGGAGCAATAATCATATTGAAAAGAATAGATACTAAAACAGCCTTATGGTATTACCTTGAAGCGTTGGCGTACGGAGGTTTGGGAGAGGTTGTAAAGGCTAAGGAAAATGCAATAACTGCATATAATATGGAACAGGATAATATGCAGTTCTGGAACTTTCTCAGATTTATAGATTCGTTTACGGAGGATCATTATGCTGTTAAAAAGAAAGAGGCAGACCGGTTTGTCAGCCGAAAAAAAATGAACCTTATTTTACTAATTTTGATAGTGATTGTGGGTTTGATTTCTCTGTTGCATTAGTATATGCCTGAAAGTGTAAATAAATATTTTGTTATATGATAAGAAATATGAAAAAATATTGGAAAATAGAAAAAAAGATTGTGAACAATAGAATAGTGTGATATAATAAAACTAAATCAGAGTGTTAATTTAAATAAAGAATCCGTAAGAAGAAACATATGATAATCTAGTGCTTTTTTAGGCTGGAAAATAAAAAAATGAGTTTTGGACATTCGTCGAACAATAAGATAGGGGGGATTGGATGAAAACGTAACCGATAACTAATTGTCTGTTGAAACATTAATTAATTCGAGGAGTTAACAAAGGAGGTTTTTTTATGAGAGATTTAAAGAAATTAGCAGCAATTGTAATGGCAACAATAATGATTACAACTGGAAGCGGATTGACAAGAGCATATGCGATAACGGAAACAGTAGAATGGCATGCAACAGATAATAATACATATGGAGTTCCGGAATCAGCAAGTGTAATAGGATATGCATATATGGGAGCCTCATCAGACCAGTATACCGGAACAGTAACAAAGATGTCGGACATTACAAACAGATCACTGACACTTTCATCATCATCGCATACTATGACAACTGGCAAAATCGTTTACAATAATACGGGATCAAGAACATGGCGTTTGACCGGATACATTGGAACGGTTGAGTACAAGATGGTTGCAAATACATCATTGTCAACGTTGCTTTATGTTGAGGGAAAAATAACAAGATAATAAAAAAGTTCTCTCTGCGGCATGGTTTGTCGCAGAGAGGACATGTGACGGGGTAAAAGTATGAAAAAGTTAATTGTGGCAGCCGTATTGACAGTTGTTTTGATTACTGGATGCGGAAAGAATTCGGATGATAATTTAAAAAAAGAAAATATAGAAGAGGTTGTTTATAATTTTCAGAAGGAATTTGAAAAATGTAAAGAAAAAGATTATGTTAATCTTGATCTCTCAGAATGCAATGCAAAAATTACGGATGTAGAAAAATTATGTAAACTTGAGATAGATGAGTATGCAGCAGAAAACAATGTAGAAAAAAGAATAGAAGATTTTGAAGAATATTGTGAGTTCTTTTTTGAGAATTATGATTCGTTAAATATTTTCTTCGGCTCGACGACGCAAAATTTGGAATACGACGGGGGATATTGGGATTATCCCAGATTGAATAAATACCGAGAACAAATTATATCCGGGGAAATTCAGTTGGGGTATCTTTTGTATGTGGATTTTGAAAACAACAATTATCTTTGGGAAATGGAAGCAGATTATGCCCCATTTTGGATGAATAAGGGGCATGTTTTTCCATTGGTAAAGGATGAGGGAGAAAGAGTTACAAGCTGGAAATCCACGGATATGGGGAACCAGGTGGCAAAGTATTATAATGATGGCACGCATGATGATGTGAGTTTCAAACTTATGGATGGAGAAGTTACAATAGGCGAGGCAATAGATTTTGTAGAAAATAAATATCTTAAGTCACTTCCGTTTGATTATGGGGAAGAAGTATCCTTGGAAGTGTTGAGTGTAAGTGTGTACGAAATACAGGAAGAAGTATTTGCATATGTGTTTGAATTATCTTTTGGATGGAATGGAATTGTTTTTGATTCTGCTGCCCCTTTTACAAGTGTGGAACAGGTTCATAATATTTTTATCATGGCAGATGCTCTTATGGCGGAAAAGGATGAAATTGATGAATTCAGTGGACTTGGAGTACCAAATGTAATTGGCACAGAGGACTTGAACGGTGAAGTATACACACTTGAAAGTGCAATAGATATAGTCAGTGAATCACTCAGTCAGGAAGTAAAATTTGAAGTTTTAACAATTAGTATGGTTTATATGGGCGTTTATGAAGTGTTAACTCCGGAAGAAACAAAAGGGAGTGCATTGCCTGCCTGGAAATTCCAGCTTTACAATACCAATGATGGTCTTTATTACAATGTATATGTTGATGTATTGAGCGGACAGATTAACAGCTTTGCATACACTTTGATGGAATATTAGAATATAAGATGTGATTTGGACAGAACTTCTGCAGGGGGTGAGTATGTCAGTTGTCAGAAATATAAAAATTAATTTTTATAAAATTCTTACAGGGTACGGCTTTTATGTATGTATTGTATTCACGTTTATTCTTTGCGTGTCATCTACTGTTTATTATGATTCTGCAAAAGCGGAAGAATACTCTTTTATGCAGGCGGTTTTTCAGTTTGATAAAGAGTTCATGCTTAGCGAATCCGGTTTATCGGCTTATAGTGTAATGGAAAAGGGGGCGGGAACATGGCTGTCGATGTTCATTCCGATAGTTGCCGCTTTTTCGTTTGTTCCTATTGTATGTGACGAGTTTGAGGCGAAGTCAGTAAGGTTTATGGTATTCAGGACAAAGAAAATATCATACTATATATCCAAATTTCTGACAGCATGTATTTGTGGCGGCCTTGCGGTAATGATCGGATTCATATTGTTCCTGATTGTTGATTTTGCCTGTTTTCCAGGAATACAGGAATATAATGCTGAAATACAGGAAATGTTGCTGGAAGAAATGTTGGTAAGATATCCTGTTTATGAAGAAGGAGAGGCGGCCGCCGTAATTACGGAAAGATTGGTTTATGTATTTTTGTATGGGGTTCTTTATACAGCACCGGCAACGGTATTGACCTCAATAATCAGAAATAAGTATATAGTGTTGTGTATACCTTTCTTTTTAAAGTATGGAATATCGACATTGGCTTATAAGTTGTCCGAGAGATTGGAAAGTATGTCACAGATACAAATATATTCAACTCTGCATCCGGATGCAATGCTTTCATTATATGGTGAGTGGGAAACGAAAAAGTATGCCATATATTATACCATGGGGCTCGTGATTATATCCTGTTGTCTATACATCTTTTTGAATGGAAGGAGGCTCGACAGTGGTGAATAGGAAAATAAAATGTATTGTTTCAGTGGCAAAAACTGAATATTTGAAGTGGATTACAAATCCGAGAATGATAATTGTCGGCGTGTTTTTGATATTCACCTATTCACTGGTGATAGAGCCACTGCTTGCAAGAGCAGAAAAAATAGGATGTGCAATGAGCGTATTTGAGCCGTTTATAGCGGTGGGAAATTCAAAGATTCTTATCATGTTTATACCTTGTGTGTTCATGATACTTATAAGTGATTATCCCAAAATGACGGGGAATACGCTGTTTTACATACAGAGAACGGGAAAGACAAACTGGTTCATCGGACAGATAATTTTTCTTGTAATGGCAATATTAACTTTTTTGATGACACTTCTTATGTTTACAGTTTGTATTTCAAAAGGTGAGTTATCCCTGCATTGGAGTGATGCCGTTACAAAGTATATTTCAAAGTTTCCGTATGAAAGTGGGAATTTTGCATCACAACTCCTGCCATCTAATCTGTACAATCAGATTCCTATTTATGAGGTATTGCTGCAGACAATGGCGTTGGTAGCTATTTATCTTTTGATAATTTCACTTATTATCTATTTATTTAAATTACTTCATTTCCACATGTTAGGCTTGCTTGCGGCAGTATTTGTGGTTGCGGCAGGTGTATTGACATGCTCAATAAATGGTTATGCAAAATGGGCATTTCCTATGGCGAATACGATTGTGTGGCTTCATTATGAGAAAATATTAGGAAAGCCGATTGTTCCCACTTGGTACTCCTGGATATATCTTATTCTGATTACAGTAACCCTTGTGGCACTTAATTATTTAGCTGTCAGGAAGTATCAGTATGTTAATATTGAACATATTGAATAATTAAATTATTACGGCGGCAGTCGAAAGAATAATTTCTCCTGCTTTTGTTGTAGGGAATATCAACTGAATGAAAGGGTGAATGTGATGGAAATTATTACTGTTAAGGGGTTGAGCCTTAGGATTGGAAAAACGCAGATTCTGACGGATGTGAATGTAGGTTTTGAAAAAGGGAAGATACACGGTCTGATTGGCAGAAACGGGAGCGGAAAAACAATGCTTATGAAATGTATATGCGGTTTTATCAAGCCTACGGACGGTGAGATAATTGTTGACGGAAAGAGAGTCGGAAAAGAGATGGATTTTCCGGATAATATGGGGATTATAATAGAAACTCCGGGATTTATTCCTTACTATTCAGGATACAAAAATCTGAAAATTCTTGCCGGTCTAAGAAACAAAATAGGAAAAAATGAAATTAAGAAAAGTATGGAAATGGTTGGACTTGATCCGGAACTTAAAAGGCATGTAAGAAAGTACTCTTTGGGAATGAGACAGAGATTGGGACTTGCGCAGGCAATAATGGAGAATCCGGAGATACTTATACTTGACGAGCCGTTTAATGGTCTTGATAAAGACGGAGTGGAAGACATGCGTCATTATTTACTGGATTTGAAAAAGAAAGGTAAAACGATAATTATTGCTTCTCATTCATCTGAAGATATTACAGTTCTTTGTGATACAGTAAGCGAAATGAACAAAGGGATTTTAACAAGGCTTAGTGTTGCCGGTAATGAAATTAAAAATGAGAATATACAATAAAAGAAGATTATAAGATTGGAAATCTGATAAGAGCGTAAAAAACTGAAAAAGCGGTACCCGGTTAAGAAATCCGGATACCGCTTTTTCATATCTCATTTACTAAAATTATTTAGCAATTCCATGATCCTTTACGATTTTATCATAAAGATCAAGTTTGCAGTACTCTCCTGCCTTGTCAAAATGACGACAGTTGGTGCATGAACGGCAATGATCATCTGCACTGTTTGTTGTTTTACACTTGCAATTAGAATCAGGGGAATAAGAGCTGCAATATTCAGCTACTTCTTCGTAGGTTTTTTTACTGCTTTTCATGAGAAACCTCCATGTCTTAATTAAAAATATTGTCGAATATGATTTTCAAATCCGATAAAAATAGTATCTTCCGTCTTTAAAAAAATATGCAAAAATAAACAAAAAATAAAATATTAGCACTCAAGAGTATTGAGTGCTAATATTTCCTTGACATTTATGAATTGCGGTATTATCATTGCTTTATCTAAAAAGAATGTAACCATATTGGAGGTAGCTATATTATGAGCACAAAAAAAGGAAGCTTATCAATAAATTCGGATAATATTTTTCCGATAATAAAAAAATGGCTTTATTCAGATCATGATATTTTTATTCGTGAACTTATATCAAACGGATGTGATGCCATCACAAAGCTTAAAAAACTGTCACTTATAGGTGAGGCAGAGATTCCTGAAGACAATAGATTTTCTATTATCGTAAAATCGGATTCCGAAGAAAAAACAATTTCATTTACTGATAATGGTATTGGTATGACGGAAGAGGAAGTTGATACATATATTAACCAGATTGCATTCTCAGGCGCTGCTGAATTTTTGGAAAAGTATAAGGACAAGGCAAATAATGACCAGATAATCGGACATTTCGGACTTGGCTTTTACAGTGCATTCATGGTGGCGGATAGGGTTACAATAGATACACTTTCTTATAAAGAAGGTGCCAGACCGGTGCATTGGGAGTCAGAAGAAGGTATAGAATTTGAAATGAGTGAAGGTTCTAAAGCGGAGAGAGGTACCACGATTACTCTTTACCTTTCAGAAGACAGCTACGAATTTTCAAATGAGTACAGAGTAAAAGAAGTTATCGAGAAATATTGCTCGTTTATGCCTGAAGAAATTTATTACGGTGAGCCTCAGTTTGATGATTCAGATTTTGAATCTGATGATGACGATGTAGTTGATGTTTCGGTTGACGAGAATGGTAAAGCATCAGAAGAAGACCATAAGAAAAAGGCAGTTTCAACACCTGTAAATGATACAGATCCTCTTTGGAACAAACATCCGAATGAGTGTACGGAAGAACAATACAAGGATTTTTATCGTAAAGTATTCCATGATTACAAAGAACCTCTTTTCTGGATACACCTTAACATGGATTATCCATTCAATCTTAAAGGTATTTTGTATTTCCCTAAAATTAATACAGAATATGATTCAATTGAAGGAACAATTAAGCTTTACAACAATCAGGTATTTATCGCAGACAATATAAAAGAAGTGATTCCTGAATTTCTTATGCTTTTAAAAGGTGTGATAGACTGTCCGGATTTACCTCTCAACGTATCCCGTTCTGCACTTCAGAATGACGGTTTCGTAAAGAAAATTTCAGACTACATAACAAAAAAAGTTGCAGATAAACTTACGGGAATGTTCAAAGTGGAGCGTGAAAGCTACGAGAAATATTGGGATGATATTGCTCCATTCATAAAATTCGGATGCATAAAAGATACTAAGTTCAAGGATAAAATGAAGAACTCAATCCTTTACAAGAATCTTGATAACAAATATGTGACACTTGATGAGTATCTTGGTACAGGTGATAAGGATGATGAGAAGGCAGGTGAAACTGTTTCAGCTGATGAGACTAATGCTTCTGAAAATGAAAAAAACGAAGCTGACGCGGAGAAGAAAACTGTTTACTATGTAAATGATGTTAAACAGCAGAGTCAATACGTGTCAATGTTCAAGGAAGCCGGCCTTCAGGCAGTAATACTTGACCACAATATAGATACACCGTTTATTAATCTGGTTGAAGATGATAATAAAGAAGTGAGATTCCAGAGAATTGATGCGGAACTTTCGGATGAATTTAAATCGGATTCAGAACTTACGGAAGAGGAAATTAACGGAATTACCGATATCTTTAAGAAGTCAATCAGTAATGATAAGCTAGAGATAAAGGTAGAAAAACTGAAGAATACCGGTCTTTCGGGCATTATAACTCTTTCGGAAGAAGGAAGAAGAATGCAGGATATGATGAAGATGTACGGCATGAGTGGAGCGGATCTTGATATGTATAACGCACCTGAGACGCTTATACTTAATGCAGACAACGAACTGGTTAAGCAGATAATTGCACATCCGAAGGCAAAGAATACAGCGATTTACTGTGAACAGGTTTATGACCTTGCCAAATTGGCACACGGACCGCTTTCACCGGATGCAATGTCAAAATTTGTTGAAAGATCCAACAAAATATTAATGCTTCTTGCATCAAAATAAATCGCAGCATAATAAGAATAATACTACGGAAAAAAAGCCTTTTTGTCGTGAATACGGCAGAAAGGCTTTTGCTTTACGGGCAAGATGGTTTTTGCGGAATGGTGCATTTTGAACATTGATGTTTGTGTTATCAGAATAACTAATGTTTAAAGATGGTTTGAATAAAAAAACAAAGCAAAGAGATAATAACTTGTAATTAATCTCTCGGAGGAATATATGAGTTATAAATTAAAAGGAAAGCAAAGCTTTGTTTTTGAAAATGAGGTGTTTGTACTCGGCAGCGGTTCGGTGGTAGGAAAGAAAGAAGGAGAAGGTCCTTACGGAGATATTTTTGATGAAGTGTGCTGCGATCCCATGATTGGAGGTAAAACATGGGAGGAGGGAGAAAGTAATCTTATTGCAAAAGCATGCGGACATGCAGCCGATGATGCAGGCGTCGGTAAAGAAGACATAAAAATACTGGTAGGAGGAGATCTTCTCGGCCAGATTATGGCAACAACTTTTGGTGTGGCAAAAATGCAGATACCTTTGCTTGGAATCTATGGAGCGTGTTCAACCATGGGAGAGTCTCTGGCGGTCGCAGGAATGCTTATTGAGGGAGGATATGCCGATATGGCGATGTCGGTTACAAGCAGCCACTTTGCAGGTGCCGAAAAACAGTTTAGGTTTCCGCTCGGATATGGTGCGCAGAGACCAAAGGCGGCTACATGGACGGTGACCGGCAGTGGAGCAGTTGTTCTTTGTTCAGCTGAAAGCTATGAACAACATGCGGTGAAACAGGGACGCGACGTGTGCATAAAGGGGTTTACAACCGGAAAAATTGTGGATTACGGAATAATGGATTCAATGAACATGGGTGCGGCGATGATGCCAGCGGCAATGGATACATTGGTGAATCATTTTAATGATCTAAACAGAACACCGGATTACTATGACCTGATTGTAACAGGAGATCTGGGAAAAGCAGGTTCTGCAATGCTTAAAGATTTCATGCGAGAACAGGGATATGATATATCCGGCAGGCATATGGATTGCGGGGAAAGTATATATGATGCAAATGCTCAGGATACACATTCGGGAGGTTCCGGGTGCGGCTGCAGTGCGGTTATGCTTTGCAGTTACTTTATCAGGGAAATGAAAAAGGGAAGTTTTAACAGGATACTGTTTATGCCTACGGGAGCACTGTTAAGTCCGGTTAGTTTTCATGAAGGAAGGTCTGTTCCGGGAATTGCACATGCAGTGGTTATTGAGGCAAAAAACAGATGAATTTATAAAAAACATTAAAATAAGCAGGAATGAAGGAGAGGGAATTATGGAGTTTATTCGTGCCTTCTTAGTAGGAGGTATTATTTGTGCAGCGGTTCAGATTTTGATGGACAAAACCAAGCTTCAGCCGGGACGCATTATGGTAATTGTTGTAGTAAGCGGATGTGTTTTAAGTGCAGTGGGATTATATAAACCGTTTTCCGAGTGGGCGGGTGCAGGAGCAAACGTTCCTCTTTGCGGATTTGGAAATGTTCTTTTTCAGGGGGTAAAGGAAGCTGTTGAAGAAAAAGGATTCTTAGGAATTTTTACAGGTGGATTTAAAGCAGGAGCAGCAGGACTTTCAGCTGCATTGATATTCGGCTATCTTGCCAGCTTTTTTGCGGAACCGAAGCTGAAGTGACTGTAGGTGGGAAAAGGATGAAGATTAGGGTAATGCGGAGCTAACTGTTGACTGACATGGTTTATTTTGGAAGGTTCTTTGCCGTATACAAAATTGACGGAAGCGTTTAGACGGACGGACTGTCAAAACGCGAGGTTGCGGCAAAGAGCCTGATGTTATATAATGAAAGATATTATTTAAATGCCGGAGGAACTAATTTGAATAAGGAAAAAGAACTGGATTTTTTCAGACGGATTTCGGATGAAATAAGAGAAACACTGGAGTCTGTGGACAGCGATGTTGATAAAGAAAATGCAGCAATAAAAAAATTAAAAGAATACATAAATGAAAACTATGAAGCCATGGATGTTAAGGAACTTCGGGGAAATGTAACTGACGTGGAAAATATGGCAGTGTTATGGGATGCGGACAGAAAAAAACTCCGCAATCTCAAATTTCTTGAAAAGAATCCTTATTTTGCAAAAATAAGTTTCTGTCCGGAAGGAGAAACAGAAGAAAAAGAAATTTATATAGGCACAGGTGGTTTTTGGTCTGAAAAAAGCAGATGTCCCTTAATTTATGACTGGCGTGCTCCGGTAAGTTCCATGTATTATGATTATGAAATGGGAGAAGCTTCTTACAGGGTGCTTGATTCGGAAGGTGCAAGACCGGTTTATGAAACTTACAGGGGAAGGATAACTGAAAAGTGTCAGTATAAAATTTCGGACGGCAGACTTGAATATATGGCGGAAACGGCACAACGCATAAATGACGAACTTCTTTTTAAGGAACTGTCATTAAACGCATCTGAGCATATGCATCCGGTTGTGGCTACCATACAAAAACAGCAGAATGACATTATAAGAGACACGTCCAGTCACATTTTGGTGGTTGACGGAAGAGCAGGCAGCGGCAAAACAGTTATTGCAATGCACAGACTTGCATGGCTTTTATATAATAAAAGAAAGACCCTGAATACGGGAAATGTACTGGTTATCTCACCTAATACGGTGTTTTCCGATTATGTATCCGGCATAATGCCGGAGCTTATGGAAAATCCTGTTCCTGAAAAGCAGTGGGATGATTTTGTAAGTGAGCTGGTTTTTGCGGATATGGATCATGAGACCAAGCAGGAACAGGCAAACGTAATTATGATGCTTGATTCAGAAGATGTAAGAATCAGGAATATAAAACTTAAAACATCGATAAGCTTTTTTGATGCATTTACGGCATATATAGACGATGTATTTGTTAAGAACATAAAGTTTACGGACTTTCACTATGAGAAAATGACATTTACTGCAGAATGGCTTGAAAAACTTTTTTTCAGAAATTTTGCAAGTCTTCCTGTATATGAACGTTTTTACAGTATGGCATACTTTATCATGGATGAGTACATGGAAACTCATAAACGTGATTATAAGGAAGTCAGACAGGAAAAACTTCAGAGAAGAATTCAAGATGAACTAATAAACAGATTTGGAGAACGAAACATAATAACTATATATACGAATTTCCTTTCGACTGTTGCCGGGGTGTATCCGGGTGCAGAGTGTTATACTGATGAATATGGAAAGATTACCTATGAAGATATGCAGGTGATTTTCTACCTTCAAATGAAGCTTTACGGATGTAAAACTTATAAGGAAGTGAAACACTGTGTTATTGATGAGATGCAGGATTATTCCGTATTTCAGTTTGCGGTAATGGATATGATTATTGGCGGTGACAAAACGATTTTAGGAGACCAGTTCCAGGTGCTTATTCCTGATGAAGAAGAAAATGTACTTGATGCAATAATAAGAATCTGGCCGGACAGAAAACTGAAAGTGCTGAATACAACATATCGTTCTACGGCGGAAATAACAGAGTACTGCAGTACCATCCTGTCAGAAGAGGGTGAAGCGGTTCCTTACAGGAGACATGGTAAAAAACCGGAGATAAAGAATGTGGAAAGCGAATCGGAGCAGGAAGAAGCGGTGAAAGACATACTCTCATCGCTGGAAGGCGGTTCTTATGATTCAATAGCCGTTCTCTGTGATGATGAGGGAATGGCATACAACCTGTACAGAAAACTTGGGAAAAAGGCAGTATTTCTTGCAGAAGGCCAGGCCGGATACAGAGGCGGAGTTGCCGTTATGTCAAGATTCCTGGCGAAGGGGATGGAATTTGATGCGGTAATAGTAGTTACGGAATCAAATCCCTGCAAGCTTACGGACGAAGAAAGAGGAGCTTATTATATTTCGTGTACAAGAGCACTGCACGAATTATATGTGGTGGGAAGGAACTGAAAAAGCGCTGCATTGGATATAAACGGTGGATATTGTTTAAAGATTTTGTTATACTATTTAAACAATCCGAAATTAAGCGAATACTGAAAATATCATGATTCGGCAGCGGAACAAAAGGTTTTATTTAAATAATGAGACAGGAGCAGTTATGGCAAATTTGGATAGTGAAATTAATGAAGGAATTTCAGGACTCGTTGAAAGCATAGTGGAAAGCTACGGACGCTGTCCGGATATCTCGAAGATAGACAGTGCCAGACAGCCGGATAAGGCGGTTATTGTAGGAATAATTGAATCCCTTAGAAAGATTATTTTTCCGGGATATTTTGAGTCTAAAAGACTTAAAAGTGAATTTATCACTTATTATGTCGGTGAGCTGATAGAAGAGATAAAATACAATTTGGAGAAGCAGATGGTATTTGCATACTCTGCCGGAAGCAGGGCGGATAAGTGCCAGAAGCTTATGGAAGGAAAGGCAAAGGAAAAAACAGCTGAGTTTTTAAAATGCATCGTGAAAATAAGAGAGTATCTTGAGACGGATGTTATTGCAACGTTTGACGGTGATCCGGCAGCCTTTTCATATGATGAAATAATATACTCATATCCGGGAATATATGCGATAATGGTAAGCAGAATCGCACATGAACTTTACCTTCTTGAAGTGCCGCTGATTCCGAGAATAATGACGGAACATGCACATTCTCTTACGGGAATAGATATCAATCCGGGTGCTGAAATCGGAAAATATTTTTGTATAGATCATGGAACGGGAATTGTTATCGGAGAGACTACAATTATTGGTGAACATGTAAAAATATATCAGGGTGTTACCCTTGGAGGTATTTCCACATCGGGAGGACAGCAGTTAAAGGGAGTTAAAAGGCATCCTACAATAAAGGATAATGTTACAATCTATTCGGGAGCATCGATTCTCGGCGGAGATACGGTAATTGGCTGTAATTCCGTTATTGGAGGAAATGTCTTCATAACATGTTCCGTACCGGAGAACACGAGGGTGACAATAAAGGATATGGAACTGCAGTTTACAGAGAAAAAATAGGAAGAAACGGATGGTAAGAGAAAGAATCTTTTCGTATTGTTCTGAGAGAGGATTTTTAAATATAGGGCTCAATACGAACGATATGGATTTGTTTTGCAAATCAGAGGACAACAGTGCGTGGCTGGTTTTTGTTGTAGATGGTTCGGCAATACGGAGTGTTAATAAACAGGCTCTTGAGAGGTACCAAAAAAAAATCAGGGAAACGTATAAATCAAGAGGCTTTCTGTATATAAGCATACTGACCTTGTTTCTGTCGGAAGACATACAATATTGCAGGGAACTCGGTCAGGGCAATGCGTTTTGGATAGTTGACGAAAAATACGGAAGAGTTATTGTTTATGATGACCAGCCGGAGGACTTTCTGGGAATGAGAAGAAGTCTGGAGGGGATGGTAAGTTTTCTGAATCGTGAGAAACAGGAACAGGAAGACATTAGAAGACGACAGACGGAAGAACGGCTGCGGAGAGAACAGTATGAAGCCGCACTGGCAGAACGTGAAAAAAGAAGAAGACGTGAAGAATTCAAAAGATTACCATTTGCAACAATTACAATAATGTTTGTCAATGTTCTGGTATTTCTTGCAGTGAATCTCTTTGGAAACACTCTTGGAATTTCAGACTGGTCCGACAAAGGAGATCTTTCGTGGATGTCGGTTTTTTTTGATAAAGAGTATTACAGGCTGATTACTTGTATGTTTCTCCACGGCGGAATAGACCATATTTTGGGAAATATGGTTGTGCTGTATGCGGCAGGTGAACTGCTGGAGAAGGAATTAGGCAGTGTGAAATTTATTCTGGTTTATTTCGGCGGAGGCATATTGGCAGGAGTCGGTTCGGCATATTATTACTATATGCAGGGCGAATTTGTATCAAGCATAGGAGCAAGCGGAGCCGTATTTGCAGTAATAGGTGCACTTGTGATTTTCACTATAAAACATAAAGAACAGGCAAGGCGTATAGGAGCTCCGAGAATAGTGTTTTTTGCACTGTATGCACTTTTCTCAGGATTCAGGGGGGAAGGAACAGACAATGCGGCACATGTATCAGGACTTCTGGCAGGAGGACTGATATTGCTTGTTATTGGATTAGTTGAAGAAATATTTCAAAGACAGAATCGTGGAGGAAGATAATGTTCAGACTCTGGATAAAGGAATGGAAAAACAATCATCTTCTGAAAGATATGGTTTATGAATCGGATGAGGATACAAACCGAACATCGAAGATATTTAAGGGATTGGAAACAGCCTGCTCAAAATGGGATTTGGCGGTACCAATCTGGCTGGATTCAAATATAAAGGATTTTAAAAAACATTCAAGATGCAGATTTACGGCAGACAGTTTTGTTGAAGACGTTGATTTTGATTATCTTGAAATCATGGTGATAGAAGAGGATTGATATGGCATATCAGACACTATACAGAAAATTCAGACCTGAAACTTTTGATGATGTTAAAGGTCAGGATCCGATAGTTAAAACACTTACAAATCAGATTAAAAGTGACAGGATAGGTCACGCATATCTTTTCTGCGGAACAAGGGGAACAGGAAAAACAAGTGTTGCCAAGATATTGGCAAGGGCAATAAACTGTGAACATCCGGTGGACGGAAATCCATGTAATGAATGTGCCGTATGTAAAAATATATTGTCGGGTGCATCAATGAATGTAATGGAAATTGATGCTGCATCAAACAATGGAGTTGACAGTATAAGACGAATTGTTGATGAAGTCAGGTACTCGCCTACGGAAGGAAAATACCGGGTTTATATCATAGATGAGGTACATTCTTTGTCCATAGGTGCGTTTAATGCATTGCTGAAAACCTTGGAGGAACCACCGTCATATGTGGTATTTATACTTGCTACGACAGAAGCACATATGATACCTATTACAATACTTTCAAGATGTCAAAGATATGATTTTAAAAGAATCAGTCTTGATGTTATTACGGACAGGTTGAGGGAACTGTGCGGCAAAGAGAGGATTGAAGCCGAAAATGAGGCGCTCAGGTACGTTGCAAAATGCGGTGAGGGTTCAATGAGAGATTCCTTAAGCCTGCTTGAAAGATGCGTGGCTTTTTATTTCGGTGAAAAACTTACCTATGATAAAGTGATAGATATACTTGGTACGACGGAAGTTGAAGTGTTCGCAGAGCTTTTGAGAGATGTAAAGACCGGAAATGTTGAAGGCTGCATAAAAATTATCGAAGAACAAGTTGTTGAAGGGAAGGATTTGTCAAGGTTCATAGTGGATTTTACATGGTATATGAGAAATCTTCTTTTGGCATCGGGAGACAAAGATATCAGTGAACTTTTGGAAGTCAGCAGGGAACAGATGGAGATACTCAATCATGAGTCGAAGATATATGATCATGGAGTATTGATGAGATACATTACGCTGTGTTGTGAATTGACAAACAGACTGAGGTATGCAACCCAGAAACGAGTGCTGATAGAAACAGAGATTATAAGGATGTGCCGACCTTGGCTGGAGGAAAACAATGCAGCTCTTACGGACAGAATAAGAATTTTAGAGGAACAGCTCTTAGAAATTAAGAGTAAAGGCTTTATTCCTGCAGAAAATCCGGCAGAAGATGAGAAAGAACCGGCAGAGGAAGAATATGAATATGTACCGGCAGCACTTCCGGAAGACATAAAAGAGGTTGTAAGCAGGTGGCCGGAAATCAAAACTAACGTGCCATGGCCGGTAAGGGGATGTATAAAGGATGCGGTAATAAGCATTACACCGGATGGGGAATTGCTGGTTTTGTTTAATGAAGAAATGGATTATAAATATGTAGTCGATTCAAATGAACCGGACAGGAAAGAAGTGCTTCCAAGAACAATTCAGAGTATAATTAATAAACGTGTGGAAGTAAGATATGAACTTAGAAACAGTGATGATGGTCCGAAGAAAAAGATTCATATCAATTTAGAGAATTTGGGAGCAAAATTTGCAAATATACCTATTGAGGTAAGATGATTAAGTCAGAACTTAATCCTTGCAAATATACTCCAGAGACAATATAATTAACACAATAAAAGTTAAAGGAGACAAAATCATGGCAAAAAGAGGCGGATTCGGCATGGGACAGATGCCGGGAAATATGAATAATCTTATGAAACAGGCTCAGAAGATGCAGAGACAGATGGAAGAAAAGCAGGCTGAACTTGCAAATAAGGAATGGGAAGCAGCAGCAGGCGGCGGAGTTGTTAAAGTAAAGGTGTCGGGAGAAAAGCAGGTTACATCAATAACAATTGCACCGGAGGCTGTTGATCCGGATGATATTGAAATGCTTCAGGATTTAATTATGGCAGCGGTAAATGAAGCATTTAAGAGCATGGAAGAGGAACAGCAGGCGGCTATGGGTGCACTTGCGGGAGGACTTTCAGGATTTCCGTTCTAACATATAAAGTAGGAGAACAGTTTTGAATTATTATAGTGATTGTATCGGAAAACTGGCACAGGAACTCGGAAAGCTCCCGGGAATAGGAACAAAATCAGCATCCAGATTGGCATACCACATTATAAATATGCCGAAGGATCAGGTGAAAAACCTGACGGATACAATAAATACTGCCAGGGAAACCATAAGATATTGCAGTTGCTGTTATAATCTTACGGATTCGGAGCTTTGTCCGATATGCGGTAATACCAAAAGAAATCATGCCCAGATCATGGTAGTGGAAACACCTCAGGACATGGCAGCATATGAAAAAACAGGTAAGTATAACGGAGTGTATCACATCCTTCATGGGGCAATATCACCGATGCTGGGAATTGGTCCTAAAGACATTAAACTCAAAGAGTTGATTGTAAGGCTTGAGGGAGAGGTTGAGGAACTTATCATAGCGACCAATTCAAGTCTTGAAGGAGAAGCAACTGCAATGTATATCTCCAAACTTGTTAAACCGACAGGAATAAAGGTTTCCAGGATTGCCAGCGGAGTCCCCGTAGGAGGAGACTTGGAATATATTGATGAGGTAACACTTCTCAGAGCACTCGAAGGAAGAATAACACTGTAATTAAAGCAATTAAAAAGAATTCTGATAAAAGCAGGATGTTTGTATTGAACTGTCCGCACATTTTAAAGGCGCAGCGGTTGAATACAAAAGACCTGCTTTTTTAATTCCTTCCATAATAAACTCCGAAAGTACGAAAACGGAATGAAGGCGGGTGTCGTTAAGAGATGCGGACGGAAGCGGAGAAAAGCTGCTTACAATACCTGTTATGCTGATGCTTCCGATTGACGGAAGCTTTTTGCCGACACCGGAGCCGGGAGAAAGAGAAGTATCGGAAATGTTTACGCATCCGACGTGGGAAGAACGGCCCACAGATGCGTCAATGGCGATGATGAATGCATTTCCGTGATTTTTGTGTATGAGGTTAATGGTATGAAGGAGATTGCCGGCGTGGACCGGAGAAGAAAGGTCGCCGTATACAAAGGCACGACACCCGTATTTTTTTAACATATGACCGATTAGAGGTCCGAGACTGTCACCCGTTATACGGTCACTTCCTATACACAGAAAAACGAGAGCCTGCCCCTTTTTCAGACTGCTGATATATAAACCCTTGAGACATTCGGAAAAAGATTCGAGTTCGTAGGGCTCAAATGGTCTGAAATAAAGGGAATGTGCAGTATTCGTTAGGCAAATGTCTGAAATAGAAGAAGATAAATTCATATATAGCCTCCAATATGTCTGATTAAAAAATCCGTATGGATTTAAAGCCTGACGGCTCTGAAAAAGTGTTTATTAAACAGGTGGGAAAAACGGAAAAGTGTATATCGATTTAACTTATTATTTCCCGCATTTGGCAAAATAAACTGCACAAAAAAGGAAAGAAGGGAGAAAAATAAGAAAAAAGACACCGGAAAGTCCCATTGACGACTTGTAATGACAAAAAACACAGGTATGCCGATATATAATCGGTACATGGAGGACGAGTGTATCGCAATAAAGGCAGAACACCGTAAAAGTCGAAATGATGGAAGTTTATGAAAATTCGCGGGATGAAACTTTGGTGGGACGACCTGACAGAGATGTAAGAATCTTTATTGAAGATTATGTAAAAAGTTACATAATGAGAAATCTGGACAGCAGAGGTAAGGAGATAGAAATATTGTTTGGTAAATTCAGTTCGGTGAAAAACTGTACTTCGATAAACATAAGCGGAGCAGCCTCTCTTCCGGGAAACAGGATGTTGAAAAAGAGGAATTATGACCCTTCAAAGGAAATAGAAAAAATCAATGTGAGATATTTCCCTGAACTGGAACCGGTAGGATGGATATATACCGGAAGAAATGGTAGGGCAGATTACTCGGAAATGCTGGATATACATGAAAAAATTTTCGGAGAGATAGTAGGTCTTGTGATAACGGCAGGTCATGAAAACGGAAGATTTAAAATATACAGCTATTGCGGAGACGGATTCCGATTGTATGGCGGTTATATACTGTATTATGAAAAAAATCAGGAAATGCAGGAATATATTTTGGCTGATGCACACAGATTGAGAAATAAACAGACGATGGACGGAATAATTGAGCTTATCAGCAGAGCTGACAAAAGAAAACTTAAATTGGGCAGCGGAATTTTTTTGACACTTGCCCTATTTATCGGTGCGGTATTTCAAATGACGGACTTTGTGCATAATTATTACACGAATTTAGGAGAAATCGTGGAATGGCTTAAAGAGTATATTGGCAGGAAGCTGATTTAGTGGTATCGTCGGATTGCAAAAAGGTCTTTCTGTGGTATAATATCCGGTAATAGGGGGCAGATTGCCGAAAATCGTAAATTGTATGAAAATCCGGGGAGAAAACGGCTGTTTTCCGTACTGTCCGGAGCTGCAGTGTATGCGGCCGTTAGAAAAAAATTGTACCAAGAAGGGGAGCTTTCGTCCGATGAGAAAACACATAAAGAAAATATTTACCGGAGCAATTATAATCGTAATTGTCGTTATACTTGTATGCGTGGCAGCATGGTTTTTGAGGCACAAGGGAAAAACGTATAATTCATATACGGTGAAGGCAACGATTGAATTTAACGGAGCAAGCGATGTGTCGTTCGGAACAGGTGAAAAAAGTGTAATTAAGTACACCAGAGATGGAGTTTCTTCATATAACAGCAGTGGTAAGGAAGAATGGAATGTTTCGTATGAAATGAGCGATCCTATAGGTGACGTGTGCGGAAATTATTCGGCAGTTGCAGACAAAGGTTCGGTTGATTTGTATGTGATGGACGGAACCGGAAAAGTCAACCGTATAACAACGGAAAAACCGATTCAGCAGATTGCGGTTGCAGATTTGGGGATAACTGCAGTCTGGATGGATGCCGGAACGGAAGACTATATTGTTTTATATACAATAGATGGTGATATGATCGCAAAAAAAGAGACCATAGTTGATAAAGACGGTATACCGGTAGCCATGGCAATATCAGAAAATGGGCAAAAGCTTGTGACAAGTTACGCATATCTGGAAGATAACGTACTGAAAAACAAACTCGCTTTTTATAATTTTGGCGATGTGGGCTCAAATTATGTCGATAATCTTGTCGGAATAAACAAGTATGAAGACAGAATAGTGGCTGACATAGATTTTATGGGTAATGACCATGTCGCAGTATTTTCGGATTACGGTCTTACTGTATTTGAGATGGAAGAATACGAACGTGAGCTTAAGGATATTGAAATAACTGATACGATAGAAGCAATATCGGTTGATGATGAATATATTGGTATCGTCATAAAAGATGAAGCCGGAACGAGAAGATGTGAAGTTTACAATGAAAAAGGCGAAAACAAGTATACAAAGAACCTTGAAAAGAGGTATGCTCATTTTAAGATAAGTGACTCGGATTTGATTTTTTATGAAGGAACGGAACTGTATATTACAAGAATTAACGGAAATGATAAAGCCAGAATAGAACTCTCGATGGACATTACGGAAATACTGTCAATAGATGGAAAGAAAACCTATATGATAGTAGGAGAAAAATCTGTGCAGACAATAGAACTAAAGGTTTCGGAAGAGGAAGAAGAAAAATGATGGTTGCAGCTGTGATAATTTTTTTACTGTTAATGATGCTTGCCGGAATGCACGTGGGATTTGTGAAATGCCTTGTCGGAACAGCGGCATATGTTGTGTCAGCAGCATTTTCCCTTGTGATAACAATAATGTTTAGCGGTATATTTGGAAACAGCGGCAAAGCAGATATTTTATGTTTTACCGCAGTCTTTCTTCTTATATATATATCAATAGCCGTAGCAGGAGTATCCTTAAAACTTTTGGCAAGACTTCCGGTAATTTCAACCGCAAATAAAGTTTTGGGCGGAATGGCAGGATTTGTTTTGGGTATGCTTTGCATCTTTATGTTGCTTGCAATAGCAGGCAGATTTCCGGAAACAGCATGGGCACAACAAATTGCTGATGGGATGGAAGAACAGGAAGTTTTGAATGAAATATATGAAAATAATTTTGTGGAATTACTTCTTGATAAGTATCTTCCGGTGAAATGAGAAGCGTATCTTGTACTTGAAATTTAGTAAAAACACATTTTGTAGGAGTTGGAAAAAAAGGTCAAAAATTCTTGAAAAAAGGTGTTGACATTAAAAAGGTTGGGTGATATAATGCCCCTTGCTGACGCGGAAAGACAACAAACACCGCAGAGAAAAGCATACCGGGATGACACTCTGGGAGGAGGCACTGGTGGGTAAATCGAAAAGTCAGCAGACAACAACTTGAAAAAATAAATTAAAAAAGTTGTTGACAAAAGCTTGAAAGTATGATAGACTAGTT
>CAZNGY010000010.1:0-48119 GCA_964572955.1 uncultured Lachnoclostridium sp. | reverse complement strand
AGCCCGAATATATAATAACGACAGTATTTTAACTCTCTTTTTTTTGCATGTCAATACAATAATTATAATGAAAAAAAAGGATATCTGTGCTATTATTGAACAGTAAGCTGACATAAATATGATTGGCTTTTATTAATAAATATGATAATTGTTTATCTGTATTATTGAAAAAATAAAATAATACGGTAATGGAGAAAAAATATGAGACTGAATCGTTTTTTGAGTGATGCCGGTGTTTGCAGCCGAAGGGAAGCAGATAGACTTATTGAAGCCGGAAAAGTGTGTGTGGATGGTAAAGTGGCAGAACTTGGCACTGTAATTACGGAAGGACAAAAAGTAAGTGTCAATGATGAAATTGTTGAAGGCGGAAACGCAAAGGTTGTTATTGCCTATAACAAGCCGATCGGAATTGAATGCACTGCTGACAAAGATAATAAAGATAATATCATCGATGCGGTTAATTACCCGACAAGGTTGTTTACCATAGGCCGACTTGATAAAAATTCATGTGGACTGATATTATTGACAAATGATGGTGAACTTGCAAATCAGATAAGTAAGGCAGGAGAGGGACATGAAAAAGAATATTATGTTCGCGTTGATAAGCCGATAGCGGATGAGATATTGCAGAGCATGGAAAAGGGAGTTCCTATCTTAGGTAAAAAAACTGCTCCGTGTAAAATAAAAAGAAAATCAGAGAACTGTTTTACCATTATTCTTATACAGGGATTGAACCGACAAATAAGGAGAATGTGTGAATATTACGGATTTAGGGTAAGATATTTGAAAAGAGTAAGGGTTATGAACATTTCTCTTGGTAATATAGAACCGGGTAAATACAGACAGCTTACGCAGTCAGAAATAAAAGAATTGTATAAAAAGGTTTAAATCATGGCAATAAGTAAAAGACAAATTGAGTTGACAAATATTCTGGATAAGGCAGCCAGGGTCTATGAACAGCAGGACAGTGAAATTATGAGTAATTTCGAGTATGACCGGCTTTATGATGAATTGAAAAATTTGGAGGAACAGAGTAAAACAGTCCTTGCAAACAGTCCGACTGCACATGCAGGTTATGAAGTTTTGTCGGAACTTCCGAAATTCAGACATGAAACACCATGTCTTAGCCTTGACAAAACAAAAAGTGTTTCAGACCTTGAAGTTTTTTTGGGTATGCAGGAAGGCGTTTTGAGTTGGAAAATGGATGGTCTTACGGTTGTTTTAACTTACAGAAACGGAGAGTTATACAGAGCTGTAACAAGAGGAAACGGTGAAGTAGGGGAAGTAATAACGGCAAATGCAAAAGTCTTTAAAAATATTCCGCTAAAAATAAATTTTGAAGGTGAACTTGTTGTAAGGGGGGAAGCTGTAATAAATTATTCTGATTTTGAGAAAATAAATGCAGATATTTTAAATCCGGATGATAAATATAAAAATCCGAGAAATCTGTGTTCAGGTTCTGTAAGGCAGCTTAACAGTAGGATTACAGCCGAAAGAAATGTATATTTCTTTGCATTCAGCCTTTTTTCCGCACAGGAGGATAATACGGATAAAGATTTTAAATTCAGAAGTGAACAGTATGATTTTCTTGAACAACTTGGGTTTTGCGTAGTTGAACGCAAAATGGTTAATTCGGGGAATGTGGCAGAGGCAGTAGAGGAGTTCTCGTCGAAGATACGCAATAATGATTTTCCGTCTGACGGACTTGTACTTTTATATGATAATATTGAATATGGCAAAAGTCTCGGCAGGACAGCAAAATTTCCCAGGGATTCTATTGCATTTAAATGGCAGGATGAAACAGCAGAAACCGAACTTATTGATGTTGAATGGTCGGCATCAAGAACGGGCTTGATTAATCCGGTGGCAGTTTTTAATCCGGTACAGCTTGAAGGAACGACAGTTAGCAGAGCAAGTGTTCATAACGTGTCAGTTCTATCGGAACTTGAACTGGGTATTGGTGATCATATTTTGGTTTATAAGGCAAATATGATTATTCCTCAGATAGCTGATAATATGACAAGATCAGGAAACTTAATAATTCCAAAAGAGTGCCCGGTGTGCGGCGGTAAAACGGAAGTAAGAAGTTCGGCCGAGAAAAAAGCACTGTATTGTACTAATCCTGAATGTGTTGCAAAAAAAATAAAGAAATTTTCACATTTCGTATCAAGAAATGCCATGAATATTGATGGATTGTCGGAAGCGACAATTGAAAAATTCATATCACAGGGATTCATTCATGAATTTTCTGATTTTTACAGGTTGTCTGAATATAGAGAACAGATTGTTGCAATGGATGGAATGGGAGAAAAATCATACGCAAATCTGATGGAGAGTATAAATAAATCGACTGAAGCGGATATGGCATCTTTTTTGTATTCTCTTGGGATTTTAAATGTAGGATTGGCTAATGCACGTCTTATATGCAGGCATTTTGGTTATGATTGGGATAAAATTATTGCAGCTGATGTTATGGAACTGACAAAAATAGATGGAGTAGGAAAAGTAATAGCCGAATCAGTCAGAAACTTTTTTGATAACGGTGAAAATCGCAAAATGGTATCGAATTTATTGAATCATATACATTTCAATACCGTGAAAGATGATGAAGAACAGACAATGGAAGGCATTGTGTTTGTTATTACAGGTTCCCTTGAAACATTTGATAACCGAAATGCGTTGAAAAAGTTTATTGAAGACAGAGGCGGTAAAGTTGCATCCGCAGTGTCGGGAAACACAGATTATTTAATAAACAATAATATTGTCGGAACCTCGTCAAAAAACAAAAAAGCGAAAGAACTGTCAATTCCAATTATTACGGAAGCTGAATTTTGTGAGAAATTCATGAATTAGTCTGTAAGGAATTATCTGTTTATATGCAGTAAGTGATGGTGGAATTAGTACATTCGCCGGACTTGACGTTGTGTTGACTATATATTACAATTTATTACAGCCGTGAGGCAGGATATGGAGGGAAAATTATGCCAATCAGAGTGCAGAATGATTTACCTGCGAAAAAAATATTAGAGAACGAAAATATCTTCATGATGGATGAAGACAGGGCAATAAGTCAGGACATAAGACCATTGAGAATAGCAATTCTTAATCTTATGCCTTTAAAAGAGGATACGGAGGTACAGCTTCTAAGATCATTGTCAAATACTCCCCTGCAGACCGATGTGACGTTTTTAACAACCAAAAGTTACATCGGAAAAAACACCGCAAAGTCTCACCTTGATAATTTTTATCTTACGTTTGACGATGTTAAGGAAAAAAAATTTGACGGTTTGATTATAACAGGGGCACCTGTTGAGATGATGGAATTTGAAGAAGTGGCATATTGGGATGAACTTACAAAGATATTTGACTGGAGTGTTACAAATGTAACAAGTACGATGCATTTGTGCTGGGGTGCCCAGGCTGCATTGTATTATCATTATAATATAAAAAAACACCTTCTTGATAAAAAAATGTTCGGGTTATTTTATCATAAAGTAATGAACAGAAGAGTACCGCTTGTAAGAGGGTTTGATGATATGTTTTTAATGCCGCACAGCAGACATACAACTGTAAGCAGAGCGGATATAATCAACAACGGTGATTTAACCATACTTGCTGAATCTGACGAGGCGGGAGTTTGTCTTGTGATGGCACGTGATGGCAAGCAGATATTTGTAATGGGACATCCGGAATATGACAGAATAACGCTTGATAATGAATATAAAAGGGATATTGCCAAGGGTATGGATATTGATATGCCGGTTAATTATTATCCTGACAACAATCCTGATTTAAGACCACAGCTTCTGTGGAGGGCACATGGCAATACGCTTTATTCCAATTGGCTTAATTATTATGTTTATCAGGCAACGCCTTATATGTTGTAAATTCCGTACAATCAATAATTGTCTGACGTTGTTTCAGACTGATTAGATACATAAAATGAGGAGGCTGATATGCAGGAAAAAATTGAAATAAGAAATATGCTGGAGAAAATAGGAGAAAAGTTTGATATACCGGGCAGTTTTGAAAGTTTTGAAGTTATAACTGCAGGAAACATAAACGGGACATACAGAGTTAATTATAAAACGGAAAATGGAGTAAATTGTTATATTTTTCAAAAGGTTAATACCTATGTTTTTAAGAATCCGGAGTATATAATGAGTAACATTGCATACGTAACCGGACACATAGAAAAAAAATGTAATGAAAGCGGACAGACATTGAAGTTTTTTAACTGTAAAGACGGTAGAAATTTTTATGAATCCGGGGATGGCGGGTTTTGGAGGATATGTAACAATATAGAATCCAGTTCCGTTGACAGTTGTGATGATATGAGTGTTCTGAATGCTGTAGGAAAGGCATTTGGCGAGTTTCAAAATATGCTTGCGGATTTTGATGCATCAAAGCTTTATGAAACAATACCGGATTTTCACAATACAAAAAAGAGAATACAAACATTGTACGCTCATATTGATGAAGATGTATGCGGACGAGTAAAAGAGGTTTTGGCTGAAATCTCTTTTATAAAGAAAAATGAGAAGATGGCCTGCAGGCTTACCGAAATGCTCGAAAAAGGTGAAGTCCCTTTAAGGGTGACTCATAATGATACTAAAATCAATAATGTACTTTTTGACAAGATAACAGGTAATCCGATTGCAATAATTGATTTAGATACGGTTATGCCCGGACTTGCCATGCATGATTTTGGAGATGCAGTACGATTTGCATGCAATACAGCTGCGGAAGATGAAAAAGATTTGTCACTTGTTTCGTTAGATATTGAAAAATTCACGGCGTTTGCTCAAGGATTTGTTGCAGAAACCGGAAAATCTCTTACAAAAACAGAAATTGATACAATGGCTTTAGGAGTGATAACAATAACAATTGAGCTTGCTGTGAGATTTTTAGATGACTATATAACAGGAGACAAATATTTTAAGACTCTTTATGAGGGACATAACCTTGTCAGAGCCAGAAGTCAGCTCAAACTTGCAGATGATATGATTTCAAAATATGATAAAATGCAGGAAATAATTAACAATATAAAATAATGAAGGGTAGAGAGAATGAAAATTAACAGTACAACTTTAGTAATAATGGCTGCCGGACTCGGAAGCAGATTTGGAAAAGGGATTAAACAGTTGGAACATGTAGGACCAAATGGGGAAATTCTTATGGATTATTCCATATATGATGCTATTGCTGCCGGATTTGATAAAATAGTTGTTGTAATAAGAAAAGATATTGAGAATGAATTCAGAAAGCTTATAGGTGATAAGATATCCGGATTTGCAGATGTTTCATACGTATATCAGGATATTGAAAATATACCGGAGGGGTATCTTGTTCCGGAAGGAAGAGTTAAACCTTGGGGAACTGGTCATGCAGTGCTTAGTTGTATAGGAGTTGTTGACACACCGTTTGTAGTTATAAATGCGGATGATTTTTATGGACGTGAGGCATTTATAAAAATACATGACTATCTTGTGAATAAAACTGATAATTACAAGGCAGAATATTGTATGGCAGGGTATGTTCTTGAAAATACTCTGAGTGAAAACGGAACAGTAACCCGCGGTATTTGTAAGTGTGATACTGATATGAAGCTTTGTGACGTTGAAGAAACCTTTGAGCTTATAAAGGTGGGTGAAAAAGTTAGGGGAAGTAACAAAAATGGTGAGGTAATACTTGCTCCGGATTCACTTGTTTCAATGAATATGTGGGGATGTAATCCGAGATTTCTGGAACAACTTGAGGAGGAGTTTGAAGAATTCCTTTCAAATGATGAAGATCCGCTGAAGAAGGAATTTCTGCTTCCTATAGTAATGGATAAACTTATTAAAAACGGAAAAGCAGAAGTTGAGGTGCTTCCGGTTTCGGAGAAGTGGTTTGGACTTACATATCACGAAGATAAAGATATGATCGTAAATAAACTTAAGATGATTACAGAGGCCGGAGTTTATCCGGATAACCTTTGGAAATAAAGATTACAGGAGGATGTATGATACTGCCAAAACTTGATCATGATTTTATTCCCGCTGTTGTTTATAACAGAGAATTTTTGAAAAAGGCAGATAAGCCTTTTATAATAGCAATTGAACGAGAAGATGGACTTGTTTATCGCAAGGATACCTTCCTTACAGACGACTATGACGAAAATTGCTTTTATGTAGAAAGACTTATAAAAACAATTTTGTGGGCTGCAGGAGGATATAAAGTACATCTTGCAGGTGATAAAAATGTATATGAATATATAAAAGCTGTTTATTCCAAGAATGGTGAAAGAGCATTTGATGTCGATTTTTGGGAAACCACATATGAAAGTAAATTTGAAGTACTTTATCATTCGATTGAAGATATTCCAAAAGAAAAAAACAGATATGTAATGGTAGGAAGAAATCTGTCCGGATGCAGAATTGGTTTTGATGCCGGCGGAAGTGATATGAAGGTTGCGTGTGTTGTTGACGGAGAAACTACATGGGCAGAAGAAATTGTATGGCTTCCTAAAGTTAATTCAGATGTGGATTACCACTATGAAGCAATTAAGAAGGCACTGCTTTTGGCGGCATCAAAGATGGAAAGGGTAGATGCGGTAGGAATTTCCACAGCCGGTGTTTTGGTAAAAAACAGAGCAATGGTAAGCTCACTTTTTATGGCTGTTGATAAAGAAAAACATGGAGAAGAGGCAAAAAGCATTTATATAAATGTCTGTAAAGAACTTGGATATAAGATGTGCGTTGCAAATGATGGTGATGTCGCAGCACTTGCATGTTCAATGGCACTTAATCTTAATGGGGTTCTGGGAATTGCAATGGGAACTTCACAGGCAGGCGGATATATTGATAAAGAGGGTCACATCAGCGGTTATATGACAGAGCTTGCTTTTGCTCCGGTAGATTATAATAAGAATTCATCAAAAGATCCATGGTCGGGGGACTGGGGCGTCGGAGCAGAATATTTTAGTCAGGATGCAGTTATCAGACTGGCAAAAAAAGCGGGAATAGAATTAGATGAAATGCTTACACCTGCAGAAAAGCTTAAAGAGGTACAGAAGCTTCTTGAAGCAGGAGATTCAAGAGCCGAGGATATTTTTGAAACAATCGGAACATATTTTGGATATGCTGTAATGAATTATGCTGATATATATGATATTGAAAATGTTCAGATTGCAGGTCGGGTGACAAGTGGTCGCGGAGGAGAAATAATTCTGGAAAAAGCAAAAGAACTTATCAGAGAGGAATTTCCGGATGCATCGGAAAAAATAAATATCTTTCTTCCGGGTGAGATGGAAAGAAGAGTAGGACAGGCTGTTGCGGCAGCAAGTCTTGCCGAATAAAAATTGGAGGATATATATGGTATTAAAAAATGTTTCAATTAGAGGTGAGTTGAAAAATATATATATTGAGGACGGTGTGATATATGGTATTACTGCTGCCGAGGATGAGCCTGATGCGGTTGATTGTACAGGTCTTTCGGCAATTCCGGGACTTATTGACATTCACACTCACGGTTGTGTAGGCGCAGACACAATGGATGCAGAATTTGAAAAATTATGTGATGCATGGGCAGTAAATGGTACAACGTCTGTTTATCCTACAACAATGACTATGGATTATGAGTCATTGAAGAAGGTTACAGAGGCAAAACGTGATGTGCCGGGTGCCCAGATACTCGGATTTCATATGGAAGGACCGTATATTAATGCGGAAAAAAAAGGAGCACAGAACGGTAGTTATGTAAGAAATGCAGATCTTAATGAGTTTGCAAATCTTCCGGGGATGAAACTTATTACAATTGCACCAGAATGTGGTGACAATATGGATTTTATAAAAAATGTAAAAGATACGGTTGTTTGTATTGGACATACAAACTGTAATTATGACCAGGCTGTTGAGGCTATTAATAATGGTGCGAGCTGTCTTACACATACATTTAATGCAATGCCTCCTTTTGCTCACAGAGATCCGGGGCCTATAGGAGCTGCAGTAACTGAAAATATATATGTTCAGGTTATAACTGACGGTCTGCATGTTCATAAGGCAGCGTGTTTAGCTCTTTATAAGATTTTTGGAACGGAAAGAATGGTAATTATTTCAGATTCATTGAGAGCTGCCGGTTTGTGTGACGGAGAGTATGAATTTGGTGGTCAGCTTATTGATGTTGTTGATGGAGTTGCCAGAGTTAAAAGCGGAGCAATAGCCGGATCCACAAGCTTTTTGTGGGATTGTGTAAAGAGTGCGTCAGACATGGGAATACCTTTTGATGATGCAGTAAAAATGGCTACGGAAACACCTGCAAAACTTATGGGACTGAAATATAAAGGAAAACTTGAACAGGGTTATGATGCAGACATCGTTCTTTTTGATGAGAACAGGAATATTCAGAAAGTAATAATTAAAGGTGAAATGTACCATGAGTAAAAAAATATCATCAGGTAAAACAGATGAAAGGATATTGTATTTTATATACAATATCCTGCCATACATATTAATTATTCCGGTTCTTTTTCTTTCCATAGTAAGGATTGATATTGTAAAAAAGACTGCAGAATCAGGAATAGAATATACAAAGAGCATTCAAATGACAGGGGTAATTAACGGTGACCCTAATCTGTTCGGGCTTCTTGCAGGAATAAGCATGATATTATGTTTTCTGGTAGTACCAAAGACAATGAAAAAAATTCATAAAAGCGGTGATGGTCTGGGCATAATGTTTATGCCGCTCGGACTTTTGTGTCTGTTTGAGGTTATGAGTTCAATTGAAAATAAAAGGATGGTTGAAGCAGGAATGATTTTTGGCGCCGCCCTTTTTATTGTAAGTGCTCTCGGAACCTTTAAAAAGACAATCGGTATTGTTAATATATGTTGTGTAATCATGGCTTTTGTAGCAATTTTTCTTTTTTTGGCAGGATATTCACCATATTGCTACAATAGTTACTCTTTTTATCGCTATGATGAGACAACGGAGCTTAATGAGTATGTTGTGGCAGGTTACTACTATTTGGGATATTTCATCAGAGATGTGCTTCTTATTTTTACATACGGGCTTTTTTCTGAGAAGATAAAAAGAATATATAATAAATCTGACAATCAGACTTATAAAGGAGGAAACAAATAATGATAACGGTTAAAAATTCAGTTGTAAGTTACAGCAGATGGATTAATGGAGAACTTTGCAGTTTTGATGAAAAACTGTTGAATTTTAATTTACATACACCGGATGCTACTTATTCAATGGCAGTTACTGAGGATGGATATCTTCTTCATAACTATTACGGAAAACGTCTTGGTGATGATGATCTTTCATATTATCTAAGACTTAATGAGAATCCTTTTACACTGAAGTCGAATCTTCGTGATAAGGGTACATTTATGGATAGTAAAAGTTTTGAGTACCCATGTCATGGAACCGGAGACTATCGTGAAACATGTTTTATGGTAATGGACAAGAACGGTATGTCAACCTGTGAACTGAAGTTTGAGGGATACAGAATCGTTAAAGGAAAGCCGGAACTTAAACAAAAGGATTTTGATTGTATACCTGCAACATGGTGCGGGGAAGATGAGGCAGAGACGCTCATAATTGACATGAAGGATTCGCATCTCGGTATAAAAGCAGAGATAATGTATACTGTATTTAATAATCTTGATGTAATCACGAGAAGTGTACATTTCATTAACGAAGGTAATGATAGTGTTGAACTCAGAAGAGTTTTAAGTGCATGTGTTGATTTTGATGGTTGTGAGTATGACTGGATTACATTGAACGGAAGCTGGGCAAGAGAACGTGTGATGGAAAGAAGTTCTCTTCATCACGGAAAACAAAGTGTAGATTCAGTAAAGGGTGAATCGAGTCACCAGAGCAATCCGTTTACAGCTTTGGTTACACATAATGCAGATGAGGATATGGGTGAGGCTTTTGGATTTAATCTTGTATACAGCGGTAATTTTTTTGCACAGGCAGAAGTTACACAGCATAAGAGGACAAGAGTTGTAATGGGAATTAATCCATTTGATTTCGCTTGGCAGCTTGAAAGTGGATATGATTTTCAGACACCGGAAGTTGTTATGGTATACTCCTCAGAAGGTATAGGAAAGATGAGCCGTACATACCATGATCTCTACAGAAATAATCTTATAAGAGGAGAATGGAAGGATAAATCAAGACCTGTACTCATTAATAACTGGGAAGCAACCTATTTCCAGTTTAATACAGAAAAGCTTATTAATATAGCAAAAGAAGCATCTTCACTCGGTATTGAAATGCTTGTAATGGATGACGGATGGTTCGGACACAGGGATTCGGACAATTCATCCCTTGGAGATTGGTTTGTATATGATAAAAAGATAGATGGTGGTCTTAAATATCTTGTCGACGAAGTAAACAAGCTTGGTATGAAGTTTGGTATATGGTTTGAACCTGAGATGATAAGTCCTGATTCTGAACTTTATAAAAAACATCCTGATTGGGCAATTCAGGTTCAGGGAAGAGAACTCACTATGAGTCGTGAACAGTATGTTCTTGATTATTCAAATAAGGAAGTAAGAGACTGTATCTATGGACAGATGAGAAAAATTCTTGACAGTGCAAATATTGAATATATTAAATGGGATATGAACAGGCAGCTTACGGAAGTGGGTTCAACAACACTCCCAGCAAAGAAGCAGAGAGAACTTTGGCACAGATATGTTCTTGGTGTTTACGATGTGATGAACAGGCTTACTAAGGACTATCCGTATATTCTTCTTGAAAACTGTTCGGGAGGAGGAGCGAGATTTGATCCTGCAATGCTTTATTTCTCTCCTCAGATATGGACATCTGACGATACTGATGCAATTGAAAGACTTAAAATCCAGCACGGAACTTCAATCTGTTATCCGGCTTCAAGTATGGGAGCACATGTTTCAGACTGCCCTAACCATACGGTAGGAAGGACCACACCGTTCGATACGAGAGGAGATGTTGCTCTTGTAGGAACATTCGGTTATGAACTTGATGTTACAAGAATATCACAGGATGACAGAAATAAGATTCCTGGACAGATTGATAAGTTTAAAAAGTATAATCCTCTTGTAAGAACAGGAGATCAGTACAGAATCGGTAATGTGTTTGATGATAATACCTGGGATGCGTGGATGTTTGTTTCAAAAGATAAGAAAGAGGCGCTTCTTACATATGTTCAGGTTCTTGGAAGACCTAATTATCCGTCAAGAGTGATTAAGCTTAAGGGACTTGATGCAGAAAAAACATATATGGTTGAAGAATTATCACTTAAACTTACCGGAAAAACACTTATGAATGCAGGAATTTCCATTGAAATGTACGGTGATTTTTCATCTAAAACAATTCATATTGTTGAAGCATAGAGAATTTATAAATAAGCATATGGGTCAGATTAAATGTCCGACTCATATGCTTTAGTATTACGGAGATTGAAATGGATATAAAACCATATAAAGGAAAATTTGATTACAGTTATACTCTGGGTGCTTTTCCGACATATGAACTGATAAAAACCATGCCAGACAAGGTAATTGAGGTTTATTGTCATTCCTCATATACGGACTATGAGAATCTTTGTGAAATGTGCAAAAATAATGATATCAGACTGATTCAAAATGATAAGATTATATCGAAATTGAGTGATAAAGAAAACGTTTATGTTATAGGTGTTTTTGAAAAATACTCATCACATTTGGAGCATGGAAAACAGCATCTTATGCTGGTAAATCCGGGAAATATGGGAAACCTTGGTACTATTATAAGAACAGCACTTGCTTTTTCCATAAGAAATATAGCAATAATATCACCGGGGGCAGATGTATTTAACCCAAAGGTTGTAAGAGCCAGTATGGGAGCTGTTTTTAATGTAAATATTTGTTACTTTGATAGTTATGAAGATTACAGAAAATGTTACATTAATGAATCAGAAGATATAGGCAGAAAATGTTATTCATTTATGCTTACGGCAAATCAGCAGCTTACTGTAAGTAATTGCCCAAAACCGGAGCTCTTTACATTGATATTTGGAAATGAGGCTGCAGGACTGCCTGAAGAGTATGCCGATTTTACAGAACCGGTTATTATACCGCAATCTTCATATGTTGACAGTCTTAATTTAACTATAGCAGCCGGAATAGGAATGTACATGTTTACAAATTAATTAACTTTGTCAAGTAAAATGCTTGACAAGTACACGTTTTATGGTATAATACGGAACGTGTTGTTGAGAAATATGCGATAACACTCATAAAATGACATAAAAAACAGGATAATTCTGATGAGTAAGCTTGATACACAAAAGTGGCTGAAGGAAGTGGTTGAGTTGTCCATACTTTATGATTTTTACGGAGAACTGCTTACGGATTCGGCAAAAAAGGTTTTTGAGGGTTATGTTCTTGACGATATGACTTTGGCGGAAATTTCGGAAGAAACCGGTGTGAGCCGTCAGGGTATACATGAGTCGATAAAAAAAACAGAAAAGAAGCTTTATTCTTTTGAAGAGAAATTACATTTGGCATCAAAGTTTGAAGCGATGAAAGAGGATGTAACAAGGATACGTGAAAAAGCAGAACAGGTAAAAAATGGTAATATGGAATCTCTTGATGACATAATATCAATATCGTGTGAGATGCTTGACACTTATTGACAAGTGCGTAGTGACACTTTAATCGGAGGTAAGGAATGGCTTTTGAGAGTCTTTCAGACAAACTTCAAAATGTATTTAAAAACCTCAGAGGGAAGGGCAGACTGAGTGAGGCAGACGTTAAAGCTGCAATGCGTGAAGTAAAGATGGCTCTCCTTGAGGCAGATGTAAATTTTAAAGTTGTAAAGCAATTTATTAATGCTGTCAACGAAAGAGCGGTAGGTCAGGATATTCTTCAGGGTCTCAATCCTGCACAGATGGTTATAAAGGTCGTTAATGAAGAACTTGTAAAGCTTATGGGAGATGAAACTACAGAAATTTCATTTAATCCATCGGGCAAAACAATAATTATGATGTGTGGTCTTCAGGGTGCAGGTAAAACAACAACGGCTGCAAAACTTGCCGGAAAGTTTAAGGCTCAGGGGAAAAGACCATTACTGGTTGCTTGTGATATTTACAGACCGGCGGCGATTGAACAGCTTGAGATAAATGCAAAAAAGCAGGAAGTTCCGTCATTTTCAATTGGAACTGATCATAAACCGGCAGAAATAGTAAAAAAAGCAATAGAGCATGCTGATTCAAATGGTAATAATGTAATTATCATTGATACGGCAGGACGGCTTCATATTGATTCGGATATGATGGATGAATTGAAGCAGATTAAAGAGCAATTTACTATTGATTACTCAATTCTTACAGTCGATGCAATGACCGGACAGGATGTGCTTAATGTTGCGACGACCTTTGATAATGAAATCGGAATAGATGGGGTGATTCTTACTAAACTGGATGGTGATACACGAGGCGGTGCTGCTTTATCAATAAAGGCCGTTACAGGAAAACCTATTTTGTATGTTGGTATGGGAGAAAAACTTTCAGATCTTGAACAGTTTTACCCGGACAGAATGGCCGGACGTATCCTTGGAATGGGCGATGTGCTTTCTCTTATAGAAAAGGTACAGGCTGATATTGATGAAGAAAAAGCAAGAGAAATGGAGTCCCGTCTCAGAAAGGCTGAATTTAACTTTGATGACTTTTATGATCAGATTCAGCAGATGAAGAAAATGGGAGGAATACAGAGTATTTTGTCAATGATGCCTAATATGGGTAATCTTGGTGATATAGATATTGATGATGATGCATTCAAACAGACAGAGGCAATTATTCTTTCGATGACAAAGAAAGAACGTGCAAAGCCTGATATAATCACACCATCAAGAAAAAAGCGTATAGCCAATGGTGCAGGTGTTGATATTGCAGATGTTAATCGTCTTATGAAGCAGTTTGAACAGACAAGAAAGATGATGAAACAGATGAATGGCCTGATGAACAGTAAAGGTGGAAAACGTAAATTATTCGGTAAGAAAATGCCGTTTGGATTCTAGTTATTAAGCATTTATGCTTCAATATAAATGAGTTTGTTAAGGAGGTGAAAATAATGGCAGTAAAGATCAGATTAAAGAGAATGGGTCAGAAAAAGGCTCCTTTTTACAGAATCGTGGTTGCTGATGCAAGAAGCCCAAGAGATGGTCGTTTCATAGCAGAAGTTGGAACATATGATCCAACAGTTGAACCAGCAGCTGTTAAGGTTGATGAGGAAGAGGCTAAAAAGTGGTTAGCTACAGGTGCACAGCCAACAGACACTGTTGCCAGATTATTCAAGCAGGCTGGTATTGAGAAATAATTGGAGGTTCTAAAGTGAAGGAGTTAGTTGAACTTATAGCTAAATCACTTGTTTCTCATCCAGATCAGGTTGTTGTGACTGAAACCGTAAATGATCGCAATATTCTGGTAGAACTCAGAGTTGCGCCGGAAGATATGGGAAAAGTCATCGGTAAGCAGGGCCGTATAGCAAAAGCAATCAGAGTGGTTGTTAAAGCGGCAGCAACAATGGATGACAAAAAGGTAACTGTAGATATTTTACAGTAGGGTATGGTTATAACATACAGGCGTGAAAATTCAAAAGGGACTGCATAAGCAGTCCTTTTCTGTTTCAGTCAGATGTTTGTTTCCCGTTAGGAGGAAAAATGGATCTTTTTAGAATTGGTGTCTTTTCAAACACACATGGTGTAAGAGGTGAAATCAAAGTATATCCTACAACGGATGATATAAATCGCTTTGACTATGTTAAGGATGTTGTAATGGATTGCGGCAGGGAAGGAATGAAGGAATTAGAGGTTTCCGGCTGCAGATATTTTAAAAATATGGTTATCATGAAATTTAAGGGGATTGATAACATTAATGATATTGAAAAATACAAAGGTTCGGATATATTTGTAACCAGAGAAAATGCAATTCCTCTTGAAGAGGATGAATATTATATCTCAGACATTCTTGGTGCGGATGTTTTTGATGACGAAGATAATATACTGGGAACGCTTAAGGACGTTATGCAGACAGGTGCGAATGATGTGTTTGTTGTTTCAATGAAGAGTGGCAGAGAGGCACTTTTCCCTGTTATAGATGAATGTGTTAAACTTATTGATACAGATAATAAAAAAGTAATAGTTCATATAATGTCAGGACTGCTTGACTAACTCACAGGATTTTTTGATTCAGTATGGTCATGTTTTGTAGTTTAAAGTATAATCAGGATGCATTCTCAGAAAAGAAATGGAGAAAATTATGAAATTCAGTATCATGACTCTTTTTCCAGAAATGGTGGAAAAAGGCCTTAATACGAGTATAATCGGAAGAGCTGTAAAGGCAGGGCTTTTGGAAATAAATGCCTGTAATATAAGGGATTTTTCAGAAGATAAGCACAGGCATGTTGATGATTATCCGTATGGAGGGGGAGCAGGAATGGTTATGGCTCCTGAACCAATTTATTCATGCTATAAAAGCATACTTTCAAAATCTGTTTCAAAGAGTCCAAGAGTGATTTATCTTACTCCTCAGGGAAAAACATTTGACCAAGGCATGGCAAAGGAACTTGCCATGGAAGATGAACTCATTTTTTTATGTGGTCATTATGAAGGGGTAGACGAAAGAATTATTGAAGAGATTGTAACGGATAATGTTTCTATAGGGGATTATGTTTTAAGTGGTGGTGAACTTGCAGTCATGGTTATGATTGATGCCATCAGCAGAAATGTCCCGGGGGTGTTGACTAATTCAGAATCAGGTATGGATGAAAGTTTTGAAGGTAATCTTTTGGAGTATCCTCAATATACAAGGCCGCCTATTTGGAATAACAGAGCAGTTCCGGATGTTTTACTTTCAGGTCATCATGCAAAAATTGAGCAGTGGAGAAGGGAAAAATCAATAGAGAGAACTTTCAGAGTCAGACCGGATTTACTTGAGAAGGCAGAACTGAATAAAAAGGATGAAAAATACCTTGAAAAGCTGAAAAAAAGTTCTTGCAATGAATGCCCCCCTATGTTATAATCCTATTTTGTGAGACGCGGTGTTCCTCTGTACAGATATAGTAGTAAGAACACTGAAATTAAATATATGGAGGTCAACACAATGGATTACATTAAGAGCATTGAAAATGCACAGTTAAAAGAGTCAGTTGCAGAGTTTAACGTTGGTGATACTGTAAAGGTATATGCAAAGGTTAAGGAAGGCAACAGAGAAAGAATTCAGGTATTTGAAGGAATCGTTATTAAGAGACAGAACGGAGGACTTCAGGAAACATTTACAGTTCGTAAGAATTCTTACGGATGTGGTGTAGAGAAGACTTGGCCACTTCATTCTCCAATGGTTGAGAAAATTGAAGTTGTCAGACATGGTAAAGTTCGTCGTGCTAAGCTGTTCTACTTACGTCAGAGAACAGGTAAGGCAGCTCGTGTTAAAGAGCAGATTCGTTAATCTGATAGTTAAATCCTCTGCAATGCAGAGGATTTTTTACTTTACGGGAAAGCCGTTCTTTCATGTAATGACTTGTTTCTCGTGTTTTCAGACTTCTGCTTTGGTACAAATGGTTTCTAAAATAAATAATGACTAATAAATTGTTGTATTATTTAAGGATGTTTTAGTATGGGATATTACCGTAAAGAGTCGATTAAATGACTCTTTTTTCTTTACTATCATCTGTTTTTTTTATATAATCAAGACTGTAAGCATTTTCTTTATGTAATTAAGGTTTTATTACATAAATGGAATCGGAGGCGTGAATTGCTGAAAGAATTTTGTGGTTATGATGAAAAGAAGTATGATCTGTATCATAACGAAAAAAAAGAAAAATTTAAAAAATTGGTTATTGATTCTGCAATATGGGTAGTTTCATTGATTGCTGTGGTTATGTTGTCTTTTTTTATTATACACTTTGGAATAAAAAAGACATCGGTAGTAAATTCATCTATGGAACCGACTCTTGAAAGGGGAGATGATATAATCATTAACTGTCTTGCTTATAAGATAACAGAACCTGACAGATTTGATGTGTGTGTAATAGAAAGCGGAGACAGTGAACATTCGGTTTATGATTTCAAAAGAATATATGGTCTGCCCGGTGAAACTATTCAAATTTCAAATAACAGAATATTTATCAACGGTGAGGAAATATCTGATAAAATTAAAACAGATGAAATGGAGCTGGCCGGAATTGCATCAGAGCCTGTTAAGTTGGGTGAGGATGAATATTTTGTGCTTGCAGACAACAGAAACGGGGCAGAAGACAGCAGATATTCAAGTTATGGATTGGTAAAAAAAGATGAGTTAGTTGGGAAAGCATGGCTGCGTACCAATAAATTCGGTATAGTAAATATGTTAAATAAAAAGAATTAATCGGAGGGAAAAATGCAATATCAGTGGTATCCGGGACATATGTCCAAAGCAAAGAGACAGATGCAGGAAGATTTAAAATTAATAGATGTTTTAGTTGAACTTGTTGATGCCAGGATTCCTTTTTCAAGTAAAAATCCGGATATAGAAAAAATGGCACAGGGAAAATCAAGAGTTCTGTTACTTAACAAATATGATATGGCAGACCCTTCTGTATCAGATAAGTGGGAGTCGTATTATACTTCAAAAGGATATTATGTTGTTAAGTTGAATTCAAAAAACGGAAAAGGTGTAAACCAGGTAAAGGATGTTATTCTCAAAGCCTGTGCCGAGAAAATTGAAAGAGACAGAAAAAAAGGTATAATGAACAGACCGGTAAGAGCCATGATATGTGGAATTCCTAATGTCGGTAAGTCTACGTTCATAAATTCCTTTGCAGGAAAGGCTTGTGCAAAAACGGGAAATAAACCAGGGGTAACTAAAGGCAAACAATGGATAAGACTAAATAAAAATGTTGAGTTATTGGATACTCCGGGAATTTTGTGGCCTAAGTTTGAAGAAGAAATAATCGGAAAACGTTTAGCATTCATAGGTTCAATAAATGATAATATTTTGGAGCCGGTTGAAATGGCGGCAGACCTTATAGAATATCTCACGGATAATTATAAACAGCTTCTTAATGAATTTTATGGTTGCGATTTTGATGAAAATAAATATCAAAATCTCGAGTTGATAGCAGATAGAAGAAAATGTATCGGCAAGGGAGGGGTTTTTGATCTTGAACGTACTGCAAGGCTTGTACTGGATGATTTTAGAAGTATAAAAATCGGAAGAATAAGTCTTGAGAAACCTGAAGATATAAAAAAATAAGGAAATCGGAGTGATAAGATGATCAGTATAGCGGAAGTAAAGGAGGAATTCTTTAAATTAAAAGATACAAATATTGACGAATTTATATCAAAATATTCGTCTGATTCAAGAAGCGGTGTCCAGAAGATATATATGCAGGCATTAAAATACAAAAAAAATGTTGAAGCCGAAAAAAACAGAATGTATGAAATGTTTTCGTTTGAAAGAATGTATGACGACAGAGGACTTATAGCCGGAATTGATGAAGTGGGCAGGGGGCCGCTTGCCGGTCCGGTTGTTACATGTGCAATGGTACTTCCGAAAGATTGTGGTATTCTGTACATAAATGATTCAAAAAAACTTTCGGCGGCTAAAAGAGAAGAACTTTACGACATACTTATTAAAGAGGCGGTAGAATATTCAATAGGAATAAAAAGTCCTGAGGTAATTGATGAAATCAATATTCTTCAGGCGACACTTTCAGCCATGAGAGATTCAGTTTTGAGTCTGAAACGGAAGCCCGGAATATTGCTTTGTGATGCTGTTCACATACCTGAAGTTGATATTGAACAGGTTGCATTGATTAAGGGGGACGCAAGAAGTGCTTCAATTGCAGCAGCATCTATTGTTGCTAAGGTTGTAAGAGACAGAATGATGGAGGAACTTGATAAGGAATATCCTCAATACGGGTTTGCATCTAATAAGGGATATGGTTCAAAAGAACATATAGAGGCTTTAAAAAAATACGGTCCGTGTCCTGTTCACAGAAGAACCTTTATTAAGAATTTCATCTGAGAAGGGAAAGAGAATGGAAAATAAGAGACAGGTTGGTACAAAATATGAACAGCTTGCCATGGAGTATCTTGAGAAATCTGGTTATAAAATACTGGAACACAATTTTTATTCAAATTTTGGAGAGGCGGACGTTATTGCTTTTGAAGGTAAAACGTTATGTTTTGTTGAAGTAAAGTATAGAAAAAGCAATAGATATGGAACGGCAGCAGAAGCTGTAACGCCGTATAAAATTCGCAGGTGCATTAAAACTGCAAGAATATATTTGATGAAACACAAAGAGTTTGCAGGTTTAAATATCAGGTTTGATGTTGTAGCAATAGATGGAGAGCATATTGAATTGATAAAAAATGCATTTGAAACGTAGAATTTACTCTGTGATTTATTTAGGAACGGAGCAAGGAAATGATACAGAAATATAATGACGAGGCAGTGCTTGTAACAGAAGGCTGTACACCCTATTTCAGACCTGTGGCTTTTGATGAATATAAAAATGTCAGGGCTGGTTTTTTTACAAGACTTGGAGGAGTAAGCAAGGGTTACCTACGAAGTCTTAATCTTGGATTTAATCTTGGTGACGACCGGAAAAATGTTTTAGAAAATTACAGACGTGTTTCTGATGTACTTGGCATATGTATAGAGGATATTGTCATGACGAAACAGGTACATGAAAATACCGTACGCAATGTTAGCAGTAATGACAGAGGGAACGGTATAATGTTCGAAAATGAATATATATCTGCAGATGGATTGGTAACAAATGAAAAAAATGTATGTCTGTCTGTTTTTGGGGCAGATTGTGTTCCACTTTTGTTTTACGATCCGGTAAATAAAATAATATCATCTGCACATGCAGGATGGAGAGGAACCATTTCGGATATTGCGGGAAATGCAGCCAGAAAAATGATTTCAGATTATGGTTCAACACCTGAAAATATTGTTTGTGTCATAGGACCGTCAATATGTGGAGAATGTTATGAAATATCTGAAGATGTTGCGGGAAGGTTTCTTGACAGCTATGATAAACGGAACGAAAAAAATACTGATGCAGCCATTATGCTGATGGAAGCGGAAAAAAACAGAATTCAGGATAGGTTAATATATAATAACAATGTTCAACCTGAGATTTTGTATAGAAATAAAGAAAACAAAATCCATGCTGACCTTTGGAATGCCAACAGATTTAATCTTTTGAAAGCAGGATTAAAAAATGAAAACATTCATAGTATGGAATTGTGTACCAGATGCAGACAGGATTTATTTCACAGTCACAGGGGAACCGGAGGAAAGAGAGGCGTTCAGGGCGGATTTATTTCTCTGATATAAGTAAAAAATTGGGAAGGAATACATGATGCATAAACATTTAATTACAGATGTTATAATCGGTTCGCCGGCTGATGAGGCAGGTATCAGACCTGGAGATTACCTGGTAAGAATGAACGGATTAGAAATTGAAGATGTGTTGGATTTTCATTTTCATGAAACGGATGAATCTCTGACTCTTACCATATTGAAACAGGAAGGAAATGAACTTGAAGTAACGATAGATAAAGATGAGGATGATGAATTGGGATTGTGTTTCAATGATTCGCTGATGGATAAGTATCATTCGTGCAGAAATAAGTGTATTTTTTGTTTTATTGATCAGAATCCGATGGGGATGAGAGATACAATTTACTTCAAAGATGATGATTCGCGTCTTTCATTTCTGCAGGGTAACTATGTTACACTTACAAATCTTAAGGATAAGGATGTTGAAAGAATATGTTATTATCATTTGTCACCGATTAACATAAGTATTCATACAACAAATCCTGATTTAAGATGTAAAATGCTTAATAACCGTTTTGCAGGCGACTGTTTAAGGTATTTAAGGACGTTTAAGGAACATGGGATAACCATGAATGGTCAGATAGTATTATGTAAGGAATATAATGATGGAGATGAGCTTGAAAAAACAATTCATGACTTGACAGAGTTCATTCCGTATATGCAAAGTCTATCGGTTGTACCTGTTGGTTTAACAAAATTCAGAAACGGACTTGCTGAACTTGAGCCATTTACCCCTGAAGATTCAGCAAATGTTATTGCTACGATAAAAAAGTGGCAGAGAATCTGTTTTGATAATTTTTCTACAAGATTTGTTTTTGCAAGTGATGAATGGTATGTTAATGCCGGAATACAATTGCCTTTAGAGGAAGACTATGAAGATTATCCGCAAATCGAGAATGGTGTAGGGATGCTTAGAAGTCTTATTGATGAGGTGAATGAGGAGCTTCAATATAGAACCGGTGATGACAGGGTAAGAAATGTCAGTATTGCAACAGGTGTTCTTGCAGGACCATACATAAAAGAACTTTGTGAAAAAGTAATGGAAAAGTATGAGAATGTTAATGCAGAAGTATATCCGATTGTGAACAATTTTTTTGGAGAGCGTATAACAGTTGCAGGATTGCTTACCGGTAAAGATATTATTGAACAGCTAAAGGATATTGAATTAGGTGATGTGCTTCTTCTGCCGGCAAATTTGCTCAGACAGGGAGAGGAAGTTCTTCTTGATGATGTTTCTGTTTCTGAAATTGAAAATGCTTTACAAAGAAAAATTCGTATTGTACAATTAAGCGGATGTGCATTTATTGATTCAATAACAGAATAGTTATTATTGGAGGTAGTACAGATAATGAGTAAACCCATTGTGGCAATTGTCGGGAGACCTAATGTAGGAAAATCGACACTTTTTAATGCTCTTGCGGGAGAACGTATCAGTATTGTTAAAGATACACCCGGAGTTACAAGAGACCGAATATATGCGGATGTTACCTGGCTTGACAAATCATTTACAATGATTGATACGGGTGGTATAGAGCCTGAAAGCAAGGATATGATGCTTAAATATATGCGCGAGCAGGCTGAAATTGCTATAGAAACAGCTGATGTTATTGTTTTTATCACTGATGTTAAACAAGGGCTTTTGGATGCTGATGGAAAGGTTGCGGACATGCTCCGCCGTTCAGGAAAACCGGTGATTTTGGCGGTAAATAAGGTTGACAGCTTTGAAAAATATATGGCGGATGTTTATGAATTTTATAATCTCGGTATAGGAGAACCGTTTCCGGTTTCAGCTGCAAACAGGATGGGATTTGGAGAACTTCTTGATGAAATCACCAAACATTTTCCTGATGCCAAAGAAGCGGAAGAAGATGATGAGAGACCACGAATTGCAATTGTTGGAAAGCCTAATGTTGGCAAGTCATCCCTGATAAACAGACTTGTGGGTGAAAATAGGGTTATAGTATCCGATATTGCGGGAACTACCAGAGATGCTGTTGATACGACACTAAAGTATAATGGAAAAGAATATGTTTTTATTGACACCGCTGGCTTGAGAAGAAAGGCTAAAATCAAGGAAGAAATAGAGAGATTTTCCATTATAAGAACTGTAAGTGCTGTTGAAAGAGCAGATATTGTCGTAGTTGTTATTGATGCAAACGAGGGAGTTACCGAACAGGATGCAAAAATAGCCGGAATTGCACATGATCGTGGTAAAGGTATAATTGTAGCCGTAAACAAGTGGGATTCTATCGAAAAAACAGATAAGTCAGTGTATGAGCATGAGAAGAAAATCAGAGAGATACTTTCATTTATGCCATATGCAGAAGTGATATTTGTTTCGGCTCTTACGGGACAAAGAACACACAGGCTTTTTGAATGTATTGAGACAGTGATTTCAAACCAGAATATGAGAATCAAAACAGGTGTTCTTAATGAAATTTTGATGGAAGCACTTGCACTCCAGCAGCCGCCGAGTGACAAAGGAAAAAGACTTAAAGTTTTCTATATGACTCAGGTTTCGGTAAAGCCGCCTACCTTTGTGATTTTTGTAAATGATAAACAGCTTATGCATTATTCATATACAAGATATATTGAAAACAAAGTTCGTGAAGCTTTTGGCTTTAAGGGAACAAGTCTGAAATTTATTATCAGAGAACGAAATGAGAAAGATTCATAAATTTCGGAGGAACGTAAATGCTGATTGTTAAGATTTTAATCTGCCTTATAACGGGATATCTTTTTGGAAATTTTTCAACAGCCTGGTTATGCGGTAAAATCAATAATATAGATTTAAGAGAACATGGAAGCGGCAATCTTGGAACAACCAATGTGATGAGAACGCTTGGAAAAAAGTATGGCATCATTACCTATCTTGGCGATTTTATGAAAGTTGCTCTTCCAGCACTTGTTGTTGAATATATTATATTTGCAGGTGCAGACTATTCATCACTGCTTGGATTGTGTACAGGATTTGGTGCGGTTATCGGACACTGTTATCCTTTTTGGCTTCATTTTAAAGGAGGAAAAGGAATAGCATCAATGAGTGCAGCAATGGTTGCCTATGACTTTTGGGTAATACCTGTGGGAGTTCCTTTGTTTGCAATTATAGTTGCAACTACAAAATATGTATCGCTGGGTTCTCTTGCTGTTTCAATTCTTTTTCCGGTATGGATTACTATAAGATCGTATGCAATGAACAGGAATCCTTATTTTCCTGAGATGCTTATGGTAGGAATTTTATATACTATTTCGGCATTTTATATGCATAGATCAAATATTAAGAGATTAATTAACGGTACCGAAAATAAGGTTGGACAAAAGAAATCAAAATAAGAATATTAGGGTACCCTCTGTCATATAATTTTTATACAGACAGGGGGTATTTTTATGAATTCGTTTTCTCTTTATGAAGATATAGACAAAAGAACAAACGGTGAAATCTATATGGCTGTTGTCGGACCGGTAAGAACAGGAAAAAGCACATTTATAAGACGTTTTAGTGAATTGTTTGTTTTGCCTAATACGGAAGATGAATCAAGAACTGAAATATTGGATCAGCTTCCGATTTCGGGTTCGGGTACGACAATAACTACAGTGGAACCTAAATTTATTCCTAAAAATGGTTGCACTATTAATGTTGGAGAAGAAGATAATCCGAAGTACATGAAATTAAGGCTGATTGATTGTGTAGGATATATGGTTGAGGGTGCAAACGGACATATGTCTGACGGCGAAATAAGAATGGTTAAAACTCCATGGCTTGATGATGAGATTCCGTTTGTCAGGGCAGCAGACATAGGAACAAAACGGGTTATACACGAGCATTCAACAATGGCGGTTGTAATAACGACAGACGGAACAATTTCGGATATTCCGAGGGAAAATTATGTAGATGCAGAAGAGATGACCGTTATGGAAATGAACGAAAGCGGCAAACCTTATGTGATTATACTAAACACGGAAAGACCTTATAGTGAAGAAACAAAGGGATTGGTATCCGAACTTTCGGAAAAGTATAATACACCGGTACTTCCGATGAATCTTGAGCAATTGAAAGATGAAGATGTATCGATACTTTTTGAGAAAATTGTTTCAATGTTTCCTATTGCAGAAATATCATTTAATCTTCCTGATTATGTCTTTATGCTTGAAGATGACAGTAGCCTGGGATATGAAATTTTTGATTTTATACGACACGTTTGTGATAAAATGAATGTCATGAAAGATGTGAAGCCGGGACTCTCTTTTAATGGCTTTGAGAGTATCGAGGGCATTTCTCTTGAATATTGTAGTATGGAATCAGGAAAAGTGTGCTATAATGTAAAAATAAAACAGGCAAAATACTACGAGTTTATGAGTGGTATTCTTGGAGAAAACATAACATGTGAATCAGAATACATATCAGCCATAAAAAGTCTTTCAGCATTAGCAAAAGAGTACAGAAGAATTAAAGATGCATGGTCAGATGCTACAGAACTTGGGTATGGAGTTGTTTTACCGGATAAAGAAGAAATAATACTTCATGAACCTGAATTGATTAAGCAGGGAAACAGGTTCGGAGTTAAAATTCATGCAAATGCTCCATGCACACATTTTATCAGGACGGAAATAGATACTGAGCTGGCACCGATTGTGGGTTCTGAAACTCAGGCGAAAGATTTAATAGAATTTATAAAAACAGGAACGGACCGGGATATTCTCTGGAATACGAATGTTTTTGGGAAATCAATGGGAAGAATGGTGGAAGAAGGAATAGAAACCAAAATTACTTCACTTAACGATGAAACACGAGAAAAACTCAGAAATTCTATGGATAGAATTGTTAATGAAAGCTGTGGACTTGTTTGTTTTGTGATATAATGAGCTAAAAGAGTCGGAGGAGAAGTACTGATGGCTGTTGAACTGTTCATTATGTAGTGATTATATTACTATATGTTGATAAAAAAACAGAGAAACAGATGAATACGAAAAGGAGGAGCATATGAACAGAATACTTACAATTGAAGCTGTAGTTATAATTTTTCTTGTAGTTATAATAGGTAAAGTGCCGTCAAGAAATATAAGTGCTTATAACAATTCCGGAAATGCTTATGAGCATATGGCGGAAATATCGGATTCTGATAAATCCTCTGAGATAACGAGCGTAGCTCCCGAAGAAAATCGTACTCTGGTTTCAATATCAAGACCGATGGGAGGGTATAATGCATATGTGAATGGTTCTTTTGTTGAACCTTTAGTAACTCCTGAACCTACAGTAACTCCGGATGCAGATGTGACAGGTGATGATAGCAATGTGCCGTCTCCGGAACCAACAGTTACGCCTGTTGACGCTTGGACTTCACCGGATAAGTCGGATACCATTGACACAGGATATATGGCAAGAACCAATGACCAGGTGAAGGTGAGGGCAACACCATATACAAATGATGATTCAAATGTATATGATATTGTTAAAAGCGGCAGAGAATATACTGTTACAAATACGTCGGTTAACAGTAATGATTCAAATGTAACAAAATGGGTAGAAATACTTTATGAGGATAAAGTAGGATATGTTTCTGCTGAATATGTGGAACTGATAAAAAAATGACGGATTTATGCATAAACGGATATGTTGCGGACATGTCCGTTTATGCTCTGTTATAATATCCGTTCGGAGGATAAAGATGGAATATTTTTTGTGCATAGGAACAGTAATATGTATTCTTATGTATATTTACTTAAAAAACAGGAGTAGAAACAGAAAAGAAACTGAATGGTATCTTGAACAATTGTATGGAAATGAAAATACGGAAAAAGTATCTCATGAACATATGGAACACCTGAAGAAAGCAGCAAAGCTTTCGGGGGCTGTATTGTCTGATTCAGTTTGGAATGATTTCGATATGGAGGCAGTTTTTAATAAATATAACCAAAGTATTTCAGCAATTGGTGAAGAGTATTTATTTTTCACCTTAAATAATCCGACAGATGAAAAAAAAGTAATTCAGTCAAGACAGAATCTGATAAATGAATTCGGAGATAAAGAAAAGACGAAAGAGTTAAGAAGGATTTTGATGTCGGTTAAAAAGCATGAAAGGATAACAATAAGGGAATGTGTTGATGTAATCGAAAATATTCATTTGGATAGTACAGTACTCCATTGTTTATTGATGGGAGCATTTGTTGTTTCCTTCATACTTATGTTTCTGTGTCCGCATGTCGGTATCTTTTTATGTCTTATGTTTGCAGGTATAAATTCTTTTGCCTATTTTTTGAGAAAGAGCGGCATATCCGGTTATTATGATGGGATCATATCTGTAAAAGAAGTGATATTATTGGCAAAAAATATTAAAAAGATTTATTCATCAGAATATGGTGAAGCAGGAAGGCTTGTTTTAAAAATCTCAGAGAAAAGTAATGTATTTCGAAAGATGAATATAATTTCTTCAATGATAAAACCGGAAAGTATATCAGGCTCTGTTGTACAAATCTTAGGAGACTATCTGAAATTTATTACGCATGCGGATTTAATACAATTTAATCTCATGGTTTCATATCTGAAAAAACATAAAGAAGATGTTTTGGAATTGTACAATCTTATCGGAGAACTGGAACTTGGAATTATATCAGCGGGAATATATGAATATAAAAAAAAGGACATGTGTTTTGCTGATTCAGATAAATCATATGATAAACCTGTCATAAAGGACATGAGTCATCCTTTGATTGATATGAGCATCAAAAACAGTTTGGAATCAGAAAAGTCGGTTTTGATTACAGGTTCAAATGCATCGGGTAAATCTACCTATTTAAGAATGGCGGGGATTAATGTTTTATTTTCGCAAACATTGGGAATTGTTTTTGCATCGTCTTACAAGGCTCCGTTTTATAAATTGATGTCATCTATGGAAATTACGGATGATGTGGCTAAAGGAGACAGTTTTTATCTTGCAGAAATTAAACATTTAAAAAAAATAATAGAAACTGCTGATACTGGTAAAAGATGTTTTATTGTTGTTGATGAAATACTTCGAGGAACAAATACACTTGAGAGAATTGCGGCATCTGCAGAGGTGTTAAAGTATTTAAATAAAGGAAATTCCTTCATTATCGCTGCAACTCATGATATGGAGCTGACATATTATCTCGAGGACTTGTATGAAAATTTCTATTTTACAGAAAATTCTAAGGGTAATAAATTGTTTGATTTTAAGCTTTATAAAGGTGTTTCAGCACGATATAATGCTATTGCAATACTGGAAAGATATGGTTTCCCGGAAGAAATAATCAAAGGAAGCCGTGATAATATAGATATGCAAAGGGGAAATAAGTAATGCATGTAGAAATATTTACAGACGGAGCAGCACGGGGAAATCCTGATGGACCCGGTGGATATGGTGCCATTGTTAAATTTGTTGATTCAAAGGGAACTGAGCATATAAGAGAATATTCACAGGGATATAAAAAAACAACAAATAATCGTATGGAATTGATGGCCGTGATTGCAGCACTGGAACATCTTACAAGGCCTTGTGAAGCAACAATATATTCTGACAGTCAATATGTATGCAATGCCTTTAATAAGGGATGGCTTGAATCCTGGAAAGCGAAAAATTGGAAGCGCTCAGGGGGACCATTACTTAATGTTGATTTATGGAAGAAACTTGATAAATTGGCATCAATACATAATTTGAAGTTTGAGTGGGTTAAAGGACATGCCGGGCATGAACAGAATGAAAGGTGTGATTACCTGGCAACACATGCAGCAGACGGAGATAATTTATTAACAGATGAGGGAGCCGTATAGGCACGGAGGTATAAATGGCAGAAATGACACCAATGATGCAGCATTATCTTGATACTAAGAATAGTGTTTCTGATTGCATTTTGTTTTACAGATTGGGTGATTTTTATGAAATGTTCTTTGATGATGCAATTGAGGTTTCAAGAGAACTTGAACTTACATTAACAGGTAAAAGCTGTGGAATGGACGAAAAGGCTCCGATGTGCGGAGTTCCATATCATGCTGCTGAAGGGTATATATCAAAACTCGTAGCTAACGGACATAAGGTTGCAATATGTGAACAGGTTGAGGATCCTAAATTGTCAAAGGGTATGGTGAAAAGAGAAATTGTAAGGATAGTGACTCCGGGCACGAATATGTCTACATTGAGTCTGGACGAATCAAAAAACAATTATCTTATGTGCATAATCTGGGATCAGAGTGAGTATGGTATTGCTACTGCAGATGCTTCTACAGGTGATTTCTACACCACATCCGTTACGGAAATAAGAGAGTTGATTGATGAAATCAATAAATTCGAGCCGTCCGAAATAATATGTAATTCTGCAATGATGATGAGCGGTTTTGATTTTGATGGAGTAAAAGCTGCAACGGGAGCAGCAGTTACATTCTTAGATGACAGGCTTCTTAATCCGGAGAATTCCATAAATCTTCTGTGCAGGCATTTTAAGGTGAATAAAATTGACGGTTTGGGGCTTATTGATATGGAAAGTGCGGCGTGTGCGGCAGGAACATGTCTTATCTATTTGGAGGATAATCTGAAAACGGATTTGGCACATATTACAAATCTTAACGTATATCGCACAAATAAATATATGTTGGTTGACAGTGCTACCAGAAGAAATCTTGAACTTACTGAAACAATGAGGGACAAAACCAAGCGTGGCTCGCTGTTGTGGGTTCTCGATAAAACAAAGACAGCAATGGGGGCAAGGCTTTTACGCTCCTTTCTTGAACAGCCGCTGGTTGATGTTGATGAAATAATTAAAAGACAAAATTTTATCAAAGAGATAAACGAACAGGTAATAGCAAGAGAAGAACTAAGAGAGTATCTTGATTCAATATATGACCTTGAACGGCTTATGGGAAGAATATCATATCAGAGTGCAGGGCCGAGGGATTTGTGTGCATTTAAAACATCATTGGAAATGCTTCCGTTTATAAAGATGCTTGTCGGTGAATATAAATGTGAGCTTTCAAAAGAAATATATGAAGATTTGGATGAATTAAAGGATTTACACAAACTGATTGAGGAATCTATAGATGAAGAACCACCGGCAACGGTAAAAGATGGCGGTGTAATAAAGAACGGATATAATGATGAGATAGACAGACTCAGAAAGGCTAAGACTGACGGCAAAAAATGGTTGGCTGAACTGGAGTCGGCACAAAGGGAGCAGACTGGTATAAAGAATCTGAGAATCAAATTCAACAGAGTGTTTGGTTATTATTTTGAGGTGACGAATTCCTATGCACAGCTTGTTCCGAATGGGTGGGTAAGAAAACAAACCCTTGCAAATGCCGAAAGATATACAATGCCGGAGCTTAAGGAATTGGAGGATACAATTCTGAATGCAGAGGATAAACTTATAAGTCTTGAATATGCTGTTTTTTCAGAAATAAGGTCTGAACTTGCAAATTCTGTAGACAGAATAAAAAGGACTGCAAAAGCAATTGCAGCTGTAGACTGTTTTGCATCACTTGCTTTTGTTGCTGAAAGAAATAATTATGTTTGTCCTGTTGTAAACAAAAAAGGTACTATATCAATAAAAAACGGAAGACATCCGGTGGTTGAAAATATATCAGGAACAATGTTCATCGCAAATGATACGAATCTGGATATGAGGGACAACAAGATTGCAGTTATTACAGGACCGAATATGGCAGGAAAATCAACATATATGAGACAGACTGCTTTAATTACATTAATGGCACAGACAGGTTCATTTGTGCCTGCCGATAAGGCTGTCATAGGCGTTTGTGACAGGATATTTACAAGGGTGGGAGCATCAGATGATCTGGCAAGCGGTCAGAGTACTTTTATGGTTGAAATGTCTGAGGTGGCGAATATCTTGAAAAATGCTACTACGGACAGCCTGTTGATACTTGATGAAATAGGAAGGGGCACATCGACGTATGATGGTCTTTCAATTGCCTGGGCTGTGATAGAACATATAGTTCAGACGAAGAAACTTGGATGCAAAACACTTTTTGCAACACACTATCATGAGCTTACAGAGTTAGAGGGAAGACTTGACGGTGTTGTTAATTATTGTATTGCAGTTAAAGAACAGGGAGATGATATTGTTTTTCTTAGAAAAATAGTACGTGGAGGAGCCGATAAGAGCTACGGAATTCAAGTGGCAAGACTTGCAGGAGTACCGGATGACGTTTTATGTCGTGCAAGAGAAATCTGTGACGAATTACAGGAAGTCTCACTTACACAGGGATTGCCGGAAAGAAACACCAGAAATCATCTGACTGGAAAGCGAACCGTAAAGCAGAATGAATTTTCACAGATAAATTTGTTTGATGAGAATCTTTTGGGAACGGCATACAAAGTCATAGCAGACAGAATAAGTTGTCTTGACATATCAAACATGACACCTATGGAAGCTATGAATGTTTTATATAAACTGCAAAAAGAAATAAAAGAGAAGGAATTGTAAAAAATTCTTTACTTTTCAATTTGTACAAAAAAATATACATAAATTGCATTGAAAGGCAACAATTTTTTAAGTATACTTTAATAAGTGTATGATATTAACATATGTAATATATTATTTTTAGGAGGGCTACAAATGAAATTCAGTAACGGATGCTGGCTTTTTAAGCAGGGAACTTCATGTTTTTCACCTGCCGAAGTTTATTTTACTGAAATTAAAAATGATAAGGTTGTTTTGTGTGTGCCAACACAGCATATTACACACAGAGGAGATACATTGGGTGGGGTAAATCTTACAATTACATTCACGGCTCCAATGAAAGATGTAATAAGAGTTCAGGTACAGCATTACAGAGGTGTTCTTAAAAAGTCACCTGCTTTTGATATCAATATAGATGAGAATGCATCAATTAATGCAACAGAGGATGAAAATTCAATAACAGTTGTAAGCGGAGGACTTTCTGTTGTAATTGATAAGCACTCGGCAGCAATGACATACTATAGAGACGGAGAAAAGCTTACTTCCAGTACAGGAAGAGATCTTGGTTATATTAAGACAAACTGGCAGGGACTGGCTTATGATGATGGATCCGATAAAGATACATATATGCGTCAGATGCTTTCGACGGGAGTTGATGAACACATCTATGGTACAGGTGAAAGGTTTACTCCTTTTGTAAAGAATGGTCAGAGTATTGAAATTTGGAATGAAGACGGAGGTACATCTACCGAACTTTCATATAAGAACATTCCTTTTTATATTTCAGATAAAGGCTATGGTGTATTTGTAAATCATACAGAAAAAGTTGAATTCGAAATTGGAACGGAAATGGTAACAAGAGTACAGTTCTCGGTTCCGGGAGAAAACCTTGATTATTTTGTGATTAATGGTCCGTCAATGAAAGATGTTCTTGTAAGATATACTGATATTACAGGAAAACCGGGATTGCCGTCTCCATGGACGTTTGGCCTCTGGCTGTCAACTTCATTTACGACAAATTATGATGAAGAAACGGTTAATAAGTTTGTTGACGGAATGTTTGCACATGATATTCCGCTTCAGGTATTCCACTTTGATTGCTTCTGGATGAAGGATTTTGCATGGTGTGATTTTGAATGGGACAAGAGAGTGTTCCCTGATCCTGCCGGTATGTTAAAGAGACTTAAGGCAAAGGGACTTAAAATTTGTTGCTGGATTAATCCATATATCGGTCAGGAATCAAAGCTTTTTGATGAAGGAATGGAAAAAGGATATTTCATTAAGAGAAAGAATGGAGATGTTTGGCAGTGGGATATGTGGCAGCCTGGAATGGCAATAGTTGACTTCACAAATCCTGAGGCATGTTCGTGGTATAAATCTAAACTTGCAGCACTTCTTGATATGGGTGTTGACTGTTTTAAGACAGACTTTGGTGAAAGAATTCCAACTGAGTGTGTTTACCATGACGGCTCTGATCCGGTAAAAATGCACAATTATTACACGTATCTTTATAATAAATGTGTATATGATATTCTTGAAGAAAAACGCGGAAAAGGAGAGGCTGTCTTATTTGCAAGAAGTGCTACTGCAGGTGGACAGAAATTTCCGGTTCATTGGGGTGGTGACTGTTGGAGTGACTATGAATCAATGGAAGAAAGTCTCAGAGGAGGGCTTTCACTTTGCCTTTCAGGCTTCGGCTTCTGGAGTCATGATATAGGCGGTTTTGAATCCACATCAACTGCTGATGTATATAAGAGATGGTGTGCGTTCGGTCTTTTGTCAACTCATTCAAGACTTCATGGTTCAAGTTCCTACAGAGTGCCTTGGGCATATGATGAAGAAGCATGTGAAGTAGTAAGTGTATTTGCCAAACTCAAAGGCAAGCTTATGCCATATCTTTACAGAAATGCAATAGAAACAAATAAAACAGGTATCCCTTCGATGAGAGCAATGGTTCTTGAATTTACTGAAGACCCTAACTGTACATATCTTGACAAGCAGTACATGCTTGGAGATACGCTTCTTGTTGCACCGGTGTTTAATGATAAGAGCATAGCTAAGTTCTATCTTCCGGAAGGAAAATGGACTGATTATTTCACCGGAGAAGTTAAAGAAGGTGGAAAATGGTATACAGAAACCGTTCCGTATACAAGAATTCCGCTTTATGTTCGCGAAAACAGTATTCTTGCTTTGGGTAAGGAAGAAAAGGCAGTGTATGATTACGCTGATGGAGTTACACTTAAAGTGTATGAACTTGAGGACGGAAAGACTGCTGAAACATGCGTTTACGACGGAACCAATAAGAAGAGAATCGAATGCAGCATAACAAGAAACGGAGAGAACTATGATATTAATATCGAGGGTGACGGTAATGGCTGTGTTGTAATTGGTGATAAAACCGTTGAGTTTAACGGGGCACTTAATAAAAATATTTAATAATCGGAGGCAAAATGGATAAGTACATAGTAAAATCAGTACATATGGGACCTGCCAAAACGGCAGTTGATCTTACGGACGGCAGCGAAAGAGGCGAATATGTAGATCAGGATTACATTTTACGTCAGTTAGGACGACCACACAGATGCATTAATCTTATGTATTGTTACTATCCTAATGATGAGGGATGGCCGGTAAGGGCACATGATGCTCATGCACATGACAATATTACGGATGTATGGGATTATCCTTATGATGACTATTTTACATATAAGGGTGGTATTAATGGAAATCTTAATGATGAACCATTTACATATATGAGGGATGTAAGAAGACATGGTCAGGATGTATGTCTTACATTAACGATTGATCCTTTTGTGTCGGACGAACATCTTGTTGCTATTTGTAAGGATCTCGAAAAGTTTGGACGAGTTCTTGTTCGAGTAAATCATGAGGCAACAGGAAATTGGTTCAGCTTTAACAAGAGAGCAAGTTATGAGCAGGTTGCTGCATTTTTTGAACATGTATGTGATGTTTTCCACAGAGAAGCTAAGAATTGCAAACTTATACTTTGTCTTGACGGATGTAAAAATCCGGATGATGAAAAAATGGAAATGGAAGATATTTTTGCAGGTGCTGCAAGAAAAACAGATATCGTTTCAGTAGACAGATATATGGCACTTCACTGGGGATGGCCGGTTGATGTGGCTGAAGAAGGTGGGAATACTTTTTCCAGATCCAGGGTAAGTGACATATATAATATGTGTAAAAAATCATATGAAAGATATGCCTTTGTAAATAATGGAGTTTATAAGCCGATGGTTCTTTCGGAACTTAATGCGGACGCAGATGTTACCGGACCATATGATCAGGCTTTCATGTTCAGGGAATTCGCAGATCTTTTGGAAAAAGATGAAGATAATTGGCTTTCTGCATTTACAATGTATATGTTCAGAGACAGGGGAAGACTTGGACTTGAAATTGAGGATCCTAATAATTCATCAGTAGGCATTAAACAGCCTCTTATGGACACATACAGAGAAATGATTCACGAAGATTTCTTCTCACCAAAGATGACAATCGGTGAAGAAGCGGAATTTCCTAAGAAATTAAGATGGGGTTCGTTTGAAGATTCTGAAGGTGTTGCTGTAAATCTTCATCTTGAATCAAAGCCTGTATTTTTTGAAGTATATTTTGATGAAGAACTTATTGATGCAAACCTCATGATGGAAATTGACGGAGAGTGGTTTTATAAAGCACCGGGTGCAAAATGTATAGATCTTTCATCAGCATTTTTTAACAAAGAAGTTGAGAAAGAATATGATACAACACTTAAATTCTTTGCACCTCCTGCAGATGGTGAGAACAAGCCTGAACAGGGAGAAGACTGGCAGATGAACTATTATTATGATATGCCAAAACTTCCAACGATAAGAATTAAGTACAATCCTATTGTAAAATAAAATGTTTTAAACTCCGCATGTGTCAGATATAATGCTGACACGGCGGAGTTTTGCTCTAAAAAAATATACAAATTATTTCAGACTGCCAGAGATTCAGGGAAAATTTCAGGCGGGGAGTTTGGTTTGGCTAAATTGTATAATTGTAATTAAAAGTTGTAAAAAACTATTTAATATATTGAAATTAAACAATATGTAGTAAATTTGAATGAAAAATTCGCTATAAATTGTTGCATATTACCAAATCATATGGTATCATTCTATAGAATATGTTTCACTATGTCCATTAGTAGGTGTATTTAAAAAAAATGATTGGTTAATTCTCTTAGAAAAAGCCAAAATTTGTTTAAATGGAAGGTAAAAAATGGGTTCTTTTTTTAGTTTGGATGGTCCTCTTATTTCTTTTCTGGATAAGTGCGGAAGAGTTGTATTATTAACTGTTTTGTGGATCGTCTTTTCAATTCCAATTTTTACTTTTGGGGCATCGACCACAGCTTTCTATTATGGAATAGTGAAAACCGTAAGACACGAAAGAAGCAGTGCTGGAAAGTCATTTTGGAACTGTTTTAAGCAAAATTTCAAAAAAACCATTCCGTATACACTGCTTATGATTTTTATCTTTGCTATTCTAATCATTGACATTGTTGTTTGGAAAAACAAAGCTACAAAGACGTCAGTTTTTAACATGAATTTATGCATTGTTATTCTCATGATGTTTTTGTTTGCAGCAGTTTATGTTTTTCCGGCAATTTCAAGATTTAGGTTATCATTTAAGGAAATGGTAAGGTTTTGCTTTTTTATTGCATTCAAACATCTTCCTTATACGATAGGAATCGTGATATGTGACTGTCTTATGATTTTAACTATTGTATGTGCTCCGGTTTCAGCATTATTTATTCCGGGTGCATGCTGCATGGTGGTATCTTATTTAATAGAAAACATATTTAAAAAATACATACCGGAACCTTCTGCTGGAGAGGGAAAATGGTATGATGAGTAACATAGTAACTTAAGGAGGTTTATATGCACGCAAAAGTTCTTTTGAAACGTGTTATCGCATCTGCACTTGTTGCAGCGATGTTAATGCAGACCACAGCATTGGCTGAACCGGCAAATGATACGGAAGTATCAACTGATGCGAATGACGCTTCTTCGGATAATGCTGGAAATCCGGATGAAGATTTGTCTGACGAAACTTCTGATTCTTCTGATGAGGATACTGATTCGGCTGAGGATGATAAAATTGATCCTTCGCAGTGTGATCATGACTACTATAAGCAGATTCTTGATTATTACAACATCGATGAAGGTACTCTTACCTATGAAGAATACTTGTCAGCACACAGCAGTGCATCAGTTAAATCAGAGGTTGAATTCTCTGCAGTTGATGCATTTAATGCAGCAAACCACTTTGAGGGTATGGAACCTGAAGTAGTTGATACTTCTTCATATCCTAAAGAAGTGTATGGGGACAATAATCCTTATGGTGATTTTACAAAGTATTCAGAATCACTTCTTCTTGATGAAACAGGATTTATTGATTTCGAAGTTGATGTTCCTGAATCAGGTTTATATTATATAAACCTCGGCTATTACAATGTTGAGTCCAAAAACTCAAATATCAGAAAAGCCGTATTTATTGATGGAGAACTTCCTTATTCAGAACTTACAAACATTGAGCTTAAACGTATGTGGGACAACAAAAAAACATCAGCTCCTACAAATAGCGATGGAAGTTTTGTAACTGATGAGCTCGGTAATGTTGAATGGAATAAGGATAATCAGGGTAATGACCTTAAGGTATCACAGATAGAGGTACATGACTGGCAGAGTTCTTACTTATTTGATGCACAGGGATATTACTCAAAAGAACTTGGCGTTTATCTTGAAGAAGGTAAGCATATAATTACACTCTATTCAATAACTGAACAAGTAGTACTTTATAACATTAAACTTGGTCAGATTAAAGAATCTATTTCATATGATGAATATGCAAGTCAGAATTCTTCCAAGAATAATTCATCAGCCGGAACTGATGTGGTAACAATTCAGGCTGAAAACGCATCACTTAAATCATCTCAGATGTTATATCCACAGCAGGATCAGTCATCTGCAGCAGTAAGACCATACAGTGCAAAGTTAATGCTTAACAATACAATCGGTGGAAATTCATGGAGACTTATCGGCGATTGGATTGAATGGGATTTTGAAGTGGAAGCAGACGGCTTCTACAATATTGAACTTCTTTGCAAGCAAAACTTTACAAAGGGTGTATATGTATCGCGTAAAATCATGATTGATGGCGAAGTACCGTTTGATGAATTTAACGAGTACGGTTTCAATTATGAAAGTACATGGTACTATGAAACACTTGGTGACAGTGAAAACAATCCTTATAAGATTTATCTTACTAAAGGAAGTCATAAACTTCGTATGTCTGTTGTACTTGGTGAGTTTGGTAAAATTGTAGGTGAGGTTTCAGACGTAACAGATGATCTTAACAAAATATATCGTGAGGTAATCTGTGTTACAGGTACGTCACCTGACGTATGGCGAGACTATTCAGTAGAAGAATCTTTGCCGGGATTAACAGATGAGCTTGTTGCAGCAAGGGAAAAACTTGGAAAGATTATAGATGAGTTTGAAGCATTGGTAGGACAGGGCAGTGATAAGGAACGTGCACTTACTACAATGTATACTCAGCTTGATGAAATAATTGATGATAATGAATATTTCGTTAAAGTTGTTTCTGATTACAGAACTAACGTCCGTGCCTGTGGTACATGGATAGCTGATGTTATCGGGCAGCCTCTTGCACTTGATTCTATTTATATCATTCCGGATGGAGAAAAGAATGAGCATATCTCAAACAATTTCTTTAAGAAATTTACACATGAAATGAAGAGATTGTTCTATTCATTTATAATTGATTATGATATCGTTGGTGATACATCTGATCCGAACGAAGAAATTCCTGAACTTGTTCTTTGGGTAGGTACAGGACGAGATCAGTCTTCTGTTATCAAGTCAATGATTTCTGAAAACTTTACGAGTGAATACAATATCAATGTAACTGTAATGCTTGTTGATATTAATACACTTCTTCAGGCAACACTTGCCGGACAGGGGCCGGATGTTGCAATTGAAGTAAATTATGATTTACCTGTAAATTATGGTCTCCGTGGTGCTGTTTATGATCTTTCAAACTTTGATGATCTTGACGAAGTGCTTGCAAGATTTGATGACAGTTCATACGAGGCATATCAGTATAAGAATAAGGATGGTTCAACATCCACATTTGCACTTCCATGTAATCAGACATTCCTTGTTATGTTCTACAGAAAAGATATTCTTAAAGAACTTGGACTTGAAGTACCTGAAACATGGGAAGAAATGATCACATGTCTTACTGTAATGAGTCAGAATAATATGGATCTTGGTATGCTCCCTGGTGAAGAGATATTCCTTATGTTCCTTCTTCAGAATGGAGGAGAGTACTATAACGACGAGGGTTCTGCATCGTTGCTTGATTCGGAAGAAGCAATCAACTCATTTACACAGTATTGTAAGTGGTATACTGATTATGGTGTAGATAAGACAACAAACGTTGAACAGAGATTCAGAACAGGTGAAGCACCTATCATTATCTACAATTTTGGTTATTACAATACACTTCAGGTATCTGCACCTGATATTAACGGTCTCTGGGGAGTTACTCAGGTTCCTGGAACTGAAAAAGTTGCAGAGTCAACTGTTTACGATTCAGAGGGAAATGTAATTGCAAAGAAGGGCGAAACATATATTGACCATGAAATTGCAAGCGTAGGTTCTGCTTGTATCATAATGTCATCATGTGAAGATAAGGATTCTGCATGGGAATTCCTTAAATGGTGGACATCTGCAGAAACACAGGTTCAGTATTCACATGAAATGGAATCAATCAATGGTTCCTCTGCAAAAGTTCCTACAGCTAATATTGAAGCGTTCCAGCAGATTGGTTACCCGGTTGATTTCACGAGTACAATTAATGACCAGCGCGGTACTGTCAGAGGAATCAGACAGGTGGCAGGAAGTTATATGACATTCCGTTACATCAACAATGCTTTCTTTGCTGTAACAGCAGATACGGATTCATCTACTCCTAGAGAGGAACTTACAGATCGTATAACATATATTAATGAAGAAATAGCTACAAAACGTAGTGAACTTAATCTTGATTAGGGAGGAGGAATAAAATATGGATTCTGAAGTTAGTTCAAAGCCTATAGTCCATAGACTTACATTAAAGCAGAAGATATACAGAAGTAGAGCATGTTATGCAATGATTGCTCCATACTTCATTTTATTCTTCTTCTTTACAGTATTACCTGTACTTGCATCAATAGTACTTAGTTTTACATACTTTGATATGTTAAGCTTCCCATCATGGGTTGGATTTAATAACTATGCAAAGATGTTTCTTGATGATGAGATTTTCCTTATAGCTCTCAAGAATACATTGCTTTTCGCAGTTATAACAGGACCGGTATCATATCTGATGTGTCTCCTGTTTGCATGGATTATCAATGAATTTCATGGAAAGTTCAGGGCATTTCTTACTCTGATATTCTATGCACCATCCATTTGTGGTAACGCATATTATGTATGGTCACTTATTCTTAGTTCTGATCGTTACGGTTATTTAAACTCATTCCTTATAAAATGGGGACTGAAAGATACAGCAGTTCTTTGGTTTCAGACAGAAAATCTCGTAATGCCATGTCTTATAGTAGTTCAGCTTTGGCTTTCTCTCGGTACCGGTTTCCTTTCATTTATAGCCGGTCTTCAGACAATTGATAAGTCAATGTATGAAGCGGCTGCAATGGATGGAATTAAGAACAGATGGCAGGAGTTATGGTATGTAACGCTTCCTGCAATGAAACCACAGCTTATGTTCGGTGCCGTAATGCAGATTACACAGTCATTTGCAGTTGGTGATATTTCCATTCAGCTTGCAGGTAATCCTTCGGTAAACTATGCAGGTACTACAATCGTTACACATCTTATCGACTATGGTACATATCGTTTTGAAATGGGTTACGCATCTGCCATCGCAACAGTTCTTTTCCTTCTCATGGTAGGAACTAATAAGCTTGTTCAGGCAGTTCTCAGAAGGGTAGGTGAGTAGTAATGGCAAAGACAAAAGCAAAAACAGGTGTTAAAAGAAGATTTTTCCATCGTGAAAAACAGCTTAACCGTTCTGCAGCAGGAAATGGATTGCTTTTCTTCTTTATGACAATCTGTGGTATTTTTATGGCATTACCACTCGTAATATTGGTAAACAATGCACTTAAACCTCTTGATGAAATATTCCAGTATCCACAGACGATATTCGTTAAAAATCCGACTATGGATAACTTTAAAGATCTTTTTGTTGTAATGAGTGACTCTTGGGTGCCATTCTCAAGATACATTTTTAACACAATTATAATTACCGGATTTGGTACTGTCGGACACGTTATTGTTGCTTCGCTTGCGTCTTATCCGCTTGCAAAGCATAAATTTCCTGGAAAAGACATTCTGTTTAGTATAGTAGTCCTTTCCATGATGTTCTCTTATAATGTTACACAGATTCCTAACTATATGATTATTTCTTTCTTGGGAATCAATAATACATATCTTGCTCTCATTCTTCCGGCTTGGCAGTATGGTATGGGTCTTTATCTTATGAAACAGTTCATGGAGCAGATACCGGATTCACTTATGGAGTCTGCAAAGCTTGACGGTGCTTCTGAATTTGTTGTATTTTGGAAGATTTTCATGCCTAATGTTAAACCTGCATGGCTTACACTCGCTGTTCTTCAGTTCCAGCAGATGTGGGGCAATACAGGTAGCATGTTCCTTAGAAGTGAAAAACTTAAACCAATGCAGTTTGCACTTAATCAGATTGCAGGTGGTGGAGCAGCAAGAGCAGGTGTTGCGTGTGCAGTAGCATTCGTAATTGCTTTAATTCCAATTACATTCTTCCTGATTTGTCAGTCTCAGATTATTGAAACCATGACATCTTCAGGTATGAAAGATTAGGAGGGTACGATATGAAATCAAAGATGACATTCTGGTCCAGATTCATAATCACTATTCTGATTCTTTCTATGTGTCTTGGATCAATTGCAGCAGCAGATACACTTCCATATGTTACATATAACTATGATTACTGGGAGGATGTTGTATATACTCCTGCAGCATATATTCCTGACGGAACTATTTCGGCAAAGTCTTTAGGACTTGATAAAGATGGAACCGGTATTGGTTCGATTTATGATTTATATGTAGAACAGGAAAACCAGAAGATTTTCCTTTGTGACTATTCTTATAGCCAGATTATTGTTGTAAATGGTAAGGATTATACACTCGATTGTGTAATTAAAAACTTCTATAATACTGAAACCGGTATGATGGACAGCTTTTCAGGACCACAGGGAGTTTATGCAACTGAAAAAGGATACCTTTATATCTGTGATACAGGTAACTCAAGACTTCTTATATTTAAGTTGAACAAGGATGGTGAGTATGAGTATGACAGTCACCTTGAAAGTTCAATGCTTGAAACGGATATTCTGAAAGAAGGATATACATTTAATCCGATTAAGGTATGTGTAGATTCTGCAGATAGGATTTATATCATAAACAAGAATGAGTTCCAGGGAATTCTTCAGCTCGAAAAAGACGGAACGTTCAATGGATATTTTGGTACAATTACTGTGTCAATCAGTCTTTGGCAGAAGTTTTGGAAAACTATCTCAACAAAGGCTCAGAGAGCCAAAGGTTCCTTATATATTCCAACAGAATATACAGGAATTGATATTGATGATGATGGATTCCTTTATGCAAGTTATATTGACACAAATGGTCAGCAGGCTGTAATGAGACTTAATTCAAAGGGTGGAGATGTAATCCGAAAGGGTGCAAATCAGAATGTTGGAGGTGACATTATTACAGGAGCCTCGACTGCTAACAAGTACAGCGGATATAATAAAATTAAGGATGTTGTATATTGTGGCAAAGGAATGTATTCTCTGCTTGATAATCTCAGAGGACGTATATTTACATATGATGCAGAAGGAAATCTTCTTTATATCTATGGAGGTATAGGAACTCAGGACGGAACATTCCAGTCAGCAGCAGCTATTGAAACTAATAATACACAGAGACTTGTATGTGATATTAATAGTGATGAAGTTACAATCTTTTCACCAACACAGTATGGACAGCTTATAAATGAAGCAGTTGCATGCAGATATGATGGTGATGAGTCTCAGGCAGTTGATAAGTGGAAAAAGGTACTTACTCTCAACGAGAATTTTGAACAGGCTTATATCGGAATAGGAAAAGCTTATCTTAATGATGGAGATTATGAGCAGGCAATGCACTACCTTGATCTCGGAATGAGCAGGTCATATTATTCAATTGCATACAAGAGATACAGAAATGATGTACTTAAAGAAAACTTCAACTGGATCTTCGGTGGTATTATTATCTTATTTGTTTTATTCCTTGGATACAAGGGATGGAAAAAACATAAAAACAAGAAATTTGATTATTAGGAGGGCATATGAAAGATTTAATTTCTAAGGAAAAATGGAAATATGTGTTTTACTGTATGACCCATCCGGCTGACGGTTTTTATGAAGTAAGACACAGACAGAGAGGAAGTGTGGCAATTTCAATTGTACTTGTTTTTCTGTTTGCTGTTTCATATACGGTTAACCGACTTTCAGCAAGTTTTATAGTAAGTGACGTTAATCCAAGAGAAGTAGATACAATCAGTGAAATAACAGGTATCTTTGTTTTATTCTTTCTTTTATCGATATCAAATTGGTCGGTAACGTGTTTGATGAATGGTGAAGGCAGAATGTTAGATATTCTAACTGTAGTAGGATATGCATTGACACCATGTATAATCTGTTACATACCTGCTACAATTTTTTCACATTTTGTAGCAGAAAATGAAGAAGCATTTTATTCAATTATAATGGTTGTGGCAATGGCTTACACATTGATATTGATGCTTATCGGTATAATGACAGTGCACAATTATACTCTTGGTAAAACACTTCTGACAATTGTGCTTACTTTCTTTGCGATGCTTGTTATTATTTTCGTTGTAATGATGATATACAGTCTTATCGGACAGGTTATTACATTCTTCGAAAGTATATATACAGAATTATATTTCAGGTAGGAGGACTAAAATGAAGAAAATTAGTGTTACTAAAAAAATAGTATTTTCCTGCTTGATTGTTGCAGCCGTAATAGGTTTTTCGTATTTAGCATACTATCTTGTTCATTATACGTTCTATGATGATTATAAGCAGTATATGTTAGGTACTGAATATAAGGAAGGTACTGAATTTAAGCCTATAACTTCAGATTCAGACAGACCTGAGGAACTTTCTGAAGAATATGTTTTAGCAGCAAAAAACGATTCGCTAAAGCTTTATTATAATGAGGTGACAACTGAAGTTGCTGTATATTCGATAAAAACAGGAAAGATTACTTATTCAAATCCTCAGGGAATAGAAAACAATGTTAATGATTACACTTCAGGTGTATATCTTAACAACATGAAATCTCAGCTTATTGTTAATTACTACAAAGCTAAAGGTGACAGTAGTGATGCGACAATGGATTCATATTCTTACTGTACAGCAATAAAATCTTCGGATGAAGAGACCAAAGATGAAAAGCAGTATAAAGTAGAAGCAATTGAAAATGGAATTCGTGTCATTTATACGATCGGAAAACTTGATAATGCAGAAGGTACGGTTCCTGTATATTTCTCAAATGATACATTTGAAGATGTTCTTGAAAAACTCCAGGCATATGATGATGAAAATGGTACAAAGTACTATAAGTCAGTTAAGAATGTTTATGGTGATTCAAAGAAAAAAGATGGTTTCAAAGAAAGAAATGCAGGCGTTAAGAAGAGACAGCTTAAGTCACTTCAGGAAGCACTTGATGCTATCGGTTGGACAGAGCAGGACTATGTTAACGAAATGGAAAAATCGGGAACAGAAGTTGAACTTCCTGTAAGCTTTGAGATTCCTCTTGAGTATACACTTGATGGTGATAAACTTGAGGTTAATATTTCAACAGATCATATTGTTGAAAATGGCGGCGGAACTTTGATTTCAGTTGATGTACTTCCATATTTCGGTGCAGAGTATCATACATATGAAACCGAAGATTATGTTGTGTATGAGTATCATGTGGTTGAAACAGATGTTGTTGAGACACCGGCAGATGATGATGAAAATACTGATGACAATGCATCAGAGGATGTTGCAGATGAAATAACTGATGAATCAGGCGAAACAGATTCAACTGATACAGAGGAAGATTTATCCGAAGAAGAAACCAAACCTGCTGCTCAGACACAGTTAAAGCAGGAAATAAGCGAAAACATGACAGTAACGCTTAATGGTGACAAGGCAATTGTAACAGTAAACGATGATATTGCTGGTGAAGCATCATTTGCAAGTTTTGTTGTTAAAAAAATAGGAGTTGACGAGCTTGGAAAAGATCTCACTGATGAAAATGGAAACCTTGATGGTGAAGTGATTAATCAGTGGTCAACATCAGGCGGAAGTAATTTCTTTAATGTTGAACTTGATTCCTATTATGTAATTAATATTGTTACATACGATAAGGACGGACAGTCTATAGAACAGATCAAGTTTAAAGCTGCTGTTGAGGAACTCCCGGTAAACGGTTATTACCTTGTTCCTAATGGTTCAGGATCATTAATTAACCTTAACAGTAAAAATAGTGATGGCGTAAATGATTATAATGAAAGAGTTTACGGAAGTGACGATGTTTTGTTCGATTCCGAAATTCGTGTTCATGAGACAGAAAGTGTTAAACTTCCGGTTTACGGACTTCATTCAAATAACAAAGATATGTTTGTTATTCTTAAAAGAGGTGAGTCACTTGCAGAGATTCATGTTCAGACTGCAAATGATGAAACATGTAAGAGTGGAGAATCACTTACAAACTACAACACTGTTTATTCAAGATATTATCTTAGAGCTGAAACAGAAGTAAAGATGTCTACAACTGATTCGTTTATAGTTTGGAATGATGATATCTTTGATACTCAAATCACACAGCTTTATTGTTTCCTTACTGAAGAAAACTCTGGTTATTCCGGAATGGCAAACTATTATAGAGATTATCTGGTTGAACAGGGTGAACTTGTAAAATCCGAATCAACAGATGAAGAAAACGCTGCATTATATCTTGATATAATCGGTGCTGTTAAGGGTGATGTTCAGACACTTGGAATTACACATGAATCGGTAATTCCGATGACAACATTTAAACAGGCGGAAGAGATTCTTAATAATTACTATAATGACAATATAAATAATATTGTCGTAAACTACCAGGGATGGATGAATGACGGATACTATCATGAAACACCTGATAGTATTTCAGTAATTCGTAAGCTTGGTGGTAAGAGTGATCTTGAAACCCTCACTTCCCTTGTTGAAAGTAAAGGTGGAAAAGTATATGGTGATATGGCTATCCAGCATGTAACATTCTCAGCAGAGGAATTTAATTATAATCTTGAAGCTGCAAGAGTTTATGGTAACGGTTATACTGCTGCGTATGGAAAGACAAGTCCTAATACATATTCTAATGCGGCATCAATAGGTTATCGTTCAAATCTTTATGATGTACTTTCTTCAAAATATCTGCCAAGATATGTGGAGAGTGCTCTTGATGAAATGGCAGACATAGAAATGTCAGGTATTTCTTACAGGGATCTTGGTTCCGTTGTTTATTCTGATATGAAGAAAACAAAGGTGATCCATAGAGAACATTCAAAAGAGATCATAGAAGCGATGCTCGCAAAAAGTGCAGAACAGAGCGAAAATATAATGCTTAATGGTGCACTTGCATACACATTTGCATATGCAGACGACATTATTAATGCACCGATAGGTGACAATAACTACAAGTACGTTGACACTGAGGTTCCTTTCTATGAAATGGTTATTCATGGATATATTAACTACTCAGGAAAAGCAATAAATCTCAGTGCGGATACAACATCTGTTGAAAACATTCTTGAATGTGTTGAATATGGTGCCAGTCCTCACTTCACATTTACATACCAGCCATCTACAGACATGAAGTATACGGCTCTTAATGATAAGTATGCTACAAATTATGTAAACTGGGTTGATGAATCTAAGGCTATATACAATGAGGTTAATACGGTTCTTTCAAAGGTTACATCTTCTTCGATAATTTCTCATGAAATAATTGAGGGAACAAATAATCTTGTCAGAAAAGTAACATATGATAATGGTCTGGTTGTATTTATTAACTACTCGGGTTCAGATGTAACTGTTGACGGATATAAGGTTCCGGCGAAGAATTTCGTAGTAAAGTAGGAGGTGGCGTGAAATGAAAAAGAAAAAAAGATTAACACTTGCAAGAAAAAGAGCCATCACCGGTTATACTTTCATTCTGCCATGGCTTATTGGATTTTGTGTATTCTATGTAAAGAGCTTGTTTATGACTATTCAGTTTTCATTTTCTGAAATAACAACAAGTGCCTCTACAGGATATTCTGCAGAATTTAATGGATTAACAAACCTGAAGTATATTTTTACTCAGGATGCAAACTTTAACCAGACGCTTATTGTGTCGATGAAGGATATCGTTATTGATGTTCCCCTCATTCTGACATTTTCATTGCTTATGGCAATGCTGCTTAATCAGAAATTCATTGGAAGAACAATATTCAGAGCTATTTTCTTCATACCTGTTATCATGGGTTGTGACGCAATTTCAGATGCCATTTCTGCTGCCAGACAGGCAGCAGTAGGTGGTATATCCTCACAGTCAGCAGCAATCACGGAAGCTTCTTCGTCAGCAGTGAACCTTGATTACTATGTGGCATTGTTTAAAGATATAGGTCTGCCGGCAGGTATAATTGATTACGTTGTAGCCGCTGTAGGACGTATATCGGAAGTGGTTGACCGTTCCGGTATACAGATAGTTATTTTTATAGCAGCATTACAGTCAATTCCGGGATCTCTTTATGAGGTTGCCAGAATTGAAGGAGCGACAGCATATGAAACATTCTGGAAAGTTACGTTTCCGATGGTTATGCCTCATGTAATTACATGTCTGGTATATACGGTTGTAGATTCGTTTGCTTCCAGTGAAATTGTTGATTACTCATATTCAGAAATTTTCTCAAACATAAATTATGATTATGGTAGTGCCATGGCTCTCGTAAGTATGCTTTGTGTATGTATTGTGCTCTTTGTCGTTGTGGCACTGATACAGAAGAAGACATTCTATTATAATTAGGAAAGGAGAAAAGTATATGAAATTTATCGCATTGGATTCTGAGACAAGAAGACTTCGCAAAGAAGATCAGCAATATGCAAATGAAAAACTCAGAATAAAGAAAACAATAAAAGGCATTATTCTTTCTCTTTTCAGAACACTGGTACTGATAGGAATTTCTTATGTAATACTCAGTCCGTTGATTGAAATCGTATCGAATTCATTCTTTTCGGATGCAGATGCAACGGATCCGATGGTTTATGTTATTGCTCAGGATCCTACAGTGGAAAAGTATAATGCGGTTATCTCAGTTATGAAGTATTGGAGAACTCTTGGTCTTACACTTCTTCATGACGTTATGCTGACGGCAATACAGGTATTTATCTGTTCAATGGTTGGATATGGTTTTGCCAGATTTGATTTTCCATTAAAGAAGATACTCTTTGCATGTGTAGTATTGATGATTGTTATTCCGTCACATGCAATCATGCTTCCATTATATATTTCTTTTAGAGAGTTTGATGTTTTTGGCCTTATAAAACTTATTACAGGTTCAAGTTTGAATCTGATGCAGTCTATCAAGCCGATGTATATTCTCAGTATTTTTGGATGCGGTCTTAGTTCGGGTATATATATTTATATATTCAATCAGTTCTTCAGAGGATTGCCTAAAGAAATTGAAGAAGCAGCATTTGTTGATGGTGCAGGTTCATATTATACATATTTCAGAATCATGCTTGTTAACGCAATGCCTTCTGTAATTACAGTTACTGTTTTCTCACTTGTTTGGCAGTATAATGACTTTTTCTTCTCAAAACTTTTCCAGATATCAAACTGGATGTCGATGAAGATTTCATCTGTGTATGAGCAGGTAGCAAGCGTATATCAGCTTAATTCACCAACTATAACGCAGTTATATTTATATGCTGCAATAGTTCTTGATATATTACCGGTTCTTCTTATCTATGTTCTTTTACAGAGATATTTCGTAGAAGGTGTTGAACGAAGCGGTATTGTAGGTTAGTTTAAAAAGCACTTCTTGTGTACCGACCCCCAAAAGTTAGACCAATAATCTAACGAATGGAGGTCGGTAT
>CAZNGY010000009.1:0-50749 GCA_964572955.1 uncultured Lachnoclostridium sp. | reverse complement strand
CTCCTACAAAGAAGATTCCTATGTTTGATTTCGAAGTTCCTACAGAACTTCCTGGTGTTGATCCTGCAATCCTTGACCCACGTGACACATATGCAGATGCAAGTGAGTGGGAAACAAAGGCTAAGGATCTCGCTTCAAGATTCAATAAGAACTTTGTTAAGTATACAGGAAATGAAGCTGGTAAGGCTTTAGTTTCAGCAGGTCCACAGATCTAATTAAAACTTATGCTTTTTAAAAACCGGATGCTTTGTGCATCCGGTTTTTTTAATTTGTATTTTATTGACTATAGGCATGAAGTGGATTAAAATACAAATGAATATGGCATTTTTGCTGAAATGAGAAGGTAATAAAATTGGGTGAGTTTGACAGAGAGAAAACAAGGTATAAAAGCGGTGGTCAGGTAAATAAAAATCCTTACAGCAGTCGCAATGCAGATTACCGAAGTGTAAAACGTACAGGTGTCCAACGGACACAGACAACGAGAGACGGTTATGGTAAAACTTTAAATACCGCAGGCAGAAAAAAAGTGGGTACGGCTGCAGGGGGCAGAAGAAAGAGGTCAGTTAAAAAGCTGGATGTTAAGACACTTTTAATAGTTGCAGTAATTGCTTTTTTGTCCGGCGGTAGTGCGGCATTCTTAAAAGGCGGTTCAGGGGATGAGTCAGTAAGAACCGGTGAGGTACAGAATGTAGGTCTTGCATCAGATAATACGGGATATGACGACTTTATATCTTCAGGATATAGGGAAATACAGGAATACTGTGGCGATGCTGTATGTGAAATAAATGGGAATGTACCTTTTTTTACAGAGGATGAATTGTCAGAAGAATGTTTTGAAAGGTACAGTGAGCTTGATGAACTCGGAAGGTGCGGCACAGCATTTGCGTCACTGGGAAAAGAGACACTTCCTACGGAGGAAAGAGGCGCAATTGGAAGTATCAAACCTTCAGGATGGCATACGGTAAAATATGATAATATAAAAGATCTGTATCTTTACAACAGATGTCATCTCATAGCATTTTGTTTGTCGGGAGAAAATGCGAATGAAAAAAATCTGATTACGGGAACGAGGTATATGAATGTGGAAGGAATGCTTCCTTATGAAACCATTACGGTGGAGTATTTGGATGAAAATCCGGATAACCACGTTATGTACAGGGTGACACCGGTGTTCAGGGACAATAATCTGATTGCAGATGGTGTGCTTATGGAGGCGTATTCAGTTGAAGATAAAGGAAGCGGAGTTTCCTTCTGTATATGGTGTTATAATGTTCAGCCCGGAATACAGATAGATTATTCTGATGGAGACAGTAAACAGGTTAAATGAAAGGATAAGAAATGAGTGACAGATTAATATATGCAGATAATGAAAACATAACAAGAGTAGGACGGACTTTCTTTAAAGATGGAGTCCTTTGGTGTGGTTTGTCGGGAAGCGGAATAAAATTTGAAACAGAAGCTGCCGGCATATCAATAAACTTTTTAGGGGACAGTTCCACTACAGGAACAGAGACTGAGGGAAAGGCAAGAGTGGCAGTTTATCTGGATGGAGTGAGAAAAGCTGAATTTGTTATGGAAGAGCCGGAAAAAAAGACAGAATTTGTTTTTGATAGAAATGACAGACATGAAATCAGAATTGTGAAACTGTCCGAATGTGCAATGTCAATGATAGGAATCGGAGGAATAGAGGTTTCTGATGGTGAAATCTATAAAACAAAAGAAAAGAATTTTAAGATAGAATTTGTAGGTGATTCCATTACATGCGGATATGGAGCAGATATGGAAGATCCTTTGGTTCCGTTTAAAACCTGTACGGAAGATTGTACAAAGGCATATGCAATAAAGACGGCACAAAAACTTGATGCCGAGTATTCATTAGTCAGTTATTCCGGATTTGGAATTATTTCAGGATATACTAATGATGATAAGAAACTGCTTACACATTTGGTTCCGCCTTTATATGAAAAATGTGGATTTTCACATGCGCAGATGAGAGATGGAGGAAAACTTCAGGATATTGAGTGGGATTTTGAAAGCTTTAAACCACAGCTTGTAGTTGTAAATCTCGGAACAAACGATTTCAGTTATACCGGAAGTAATAAAGAGAGACTTGATGATTATGTGGAAAATTATGTAAGTTTTATTAAAGTTATAAGGAAACATAATCCCTCAGCAAAGATTCTCTTGACATTAGGGCTTATGGATGCCATAAGTTTTGATAATGTGGAGAGAACTGCAGAAACCTACAAAAAGGAAACCGGTGATTGTGAAGTTTATACATGTGAAATTAAGCACATGCTTCCGGAAGATGGTCTGACAAGTGATTACCATCCTACAAAGCTAAGTCATGAAAAAGCATCCGATACGGTAACAGCGAAAATAAAAACGATGTTTAACATGTAGATTTTGTAAGTTGTGTAGCAGTACTCACGATTTTGGCCGTGGGTACTGAATAAGGAATATATAAAGGAGAAAACTATGGATTTTAACAGACTTACTGATGAAAGAAGAAGTATGAGAGCATATAAGTGCGGTAAGATAAATGAGGAAATAATTAAGGAACTTATTGAAACAACACTTAAAGCTCCTTCATGGAAAAATTCGGAAACAGGAAGATATTATGTTGCAATAACCCCGGAAAAAGTAAATGAAGCAAGGGAAAAGGGGCTTCCTGAATTTAATAGAAAAAATACTGAAAACTGTTCGGCTATAATTGTAGCGACTTTTGTAAAAAACATTTCAGGTTTTAAAACGGAAACTGAACCTCAGAACGAATTGGGAAATGAATGGGGTTCATATGATCTTGGAATTCAGACTGCATATCTTATACTTAAGGCAAAAGATATGGGACTTGATACACTTATAATGGGTATAAGAGATGAAAAAGCGCTTAGGGAAATGTTTGAGATTCCTGAAAATGAAGAAGTTGTGTCGGTTATATCTCTGGGATATGGAAATAAAGAGCCTAAGGCTCCGATTCGAAAAGACGTGACAGAAGTGTGCAGGATTTTCTGATATGAAAAGGGTTGTTAATCTTGATGAAATGACAGATGGAAGATTATATACCGGAAATGACATGGTTAAAGCAGACTGCCATGGTTGTAACGGATGTTCTTCATGCTGCAGAGGAATGGGAGATTCAATTGTTCTTGACCCTTATGATGTATATAATCTTTCAAAGGCGACCGGTAAAAAAATATCAGATATGCTTTACACGGAAATCGGACTTTCGGTGAAGGATGGAATAATCCTTCCGCATATTAATATGGATAAAACCGGTGATTCATGCGGGTTCTTGGATGAAAACGGACGGTGCAAAATTCATTCATACAGACCCGGAATATGCAGGCTTTTTCCGCTGGGGAGATTGTATGAGGATGGGGGATTTAAGTATATTAATCAGGTGAATGAGTGCCCTTATTCCGGAAAAACCAAGATAAAAATAAAAAAATGGCTAGGAATACCGGATCTAAGCTCATATGAAAGCTATGTTTTAAGCTGGCATGATTTTTGCATTGAAAGAAGTGAGAAGATAAAAGAGTTTTCAGAGGATATGCAGAAAAAATACTGCATAGAAATTCTTAAAAGATTTTATCTGACACCTTATGATGATTTAAGGAACTTTTATGTTCAGTATGAAGAAAGAGTAAAAGAATTTTTGGAAGAAGAGCGGGTATAAACTGATTGAGAACGATACGGAAAAATTGGTTGCATCAGTTAAAATCCTTTAAAAGGAGAAAATCATGAGCATTTTTAATGTAGAGTTAAAAAAAGTTGTCGATGACAGTTATGAAATTGAAACTGGATATGGATTGTCTGACAGACTGATTGAAGATATAAATAATGGACTTGCAGGAAAGATTAAAAAGTTTGCAGTTATTACAGACAGCAATGTGAAAACACTTTATGCTGACGGTATATTTGAAAAACTTAAAGAGGCAGGCTATGGCGCGGAGCTTTTTGTAATACCTGCCGGAGAAAAAAGCAAAACGCGGGAAATGAAGGCTTTTTTAGAAGATGTAATGCTGGAAAAAGGATTCAGAAGAGATTGTTGTGTAATTGCTGTAGGAGGAGGCGTGGTTACGGATATATCCGGTTTTGTGGCAGGTACGTTTGGAAGAGGTGTTCCGTTTATTAATTATGCAACAACCCTGCTTGCAGCGGCAGATGCATCAGTTGGCGGAAAAACAGCAGTTGATACACCTTTGGCAACAAATCTTATAGGGATGTTCAATCAGCCGAAAAAAGTATACATAGATATTGAGTGTTGGAAAACTCTGCCTAAAAGACAGATATCAAGTGGAATGGCAGAAACAATAAAACACGCCTGTCTTGCTGATTATGATTTTTTTGAGTATCTGGAAAAACATATGAGTGAGATACTTGATATAGACAAAGATGCTTGTGTTTATATTTCTGAAAAAAACTGTAAGATAAAGTATTCTGTAGTAATGAAAGATGAAAGAGAAGCAGGACTCAGGGAAGTTCTTAATCTGGGACATACGGTTGGAAGAGCGGTTGAAACGGTAAGTGACTATCAGCTTGAACATGGAGAAGCGGTTTCAATCGGATTAACGGCGGAGGTAAAGCTTGCAGTAAAAATGGGATATATGACGGAAGAAGAAGCGGAAAGGGTAATAAAACTTCTTAAATCAGCCGGACTGCCGGTATCAATTCCTGAGTATATTGACAAAGAGGAACTTGTAAAGAAGCTTTATACTGATAAAAAGGTAAGAAACGGAAAACTCAGATTTGTTGTTCAGAATGGAATCGGGAATGTCGTGGAGTTCTCTGAAGGTGTATTCGCTGAACCGGTTGCAGAGGAGACGGCAAAAGAAATTATAATGGAGATTTAAGTTTAATGAAATTTTTAAATGTGGATAAAAAAAGCCTTGTCCTGGTTGTTGTATCAACTCTTATGATGGGCTTTTGCGTAGCTTTTTTGAATAAGTGTAATTTTGGAACCGATCCATGTACAACAACAAATCTCGGTATTGCAGAACTTCTTGGGATACGTTTCGGATTGCTGCAGGGTGGTCTTAATACCATTTTACTGATATTTGTTTTCTTATGTGACAAGAGACAAATCGGTTGGGGAACTATATCAAACATGTATCTTGTGGGTTTTGGATGTGATTTTATGAACTGGCTGCTTGAAAGGGTTTTCCGGCAGGATGTTTTTTCAAGTTTTGCCGTAAGGTCAGTGGTTGTGGTACCGGCACTTGTTTTATTTATCTTTTCAGCGTCACTTTATATGGCACTCCAGCTCGGAACATCGCCATATGATGCTATTTCGTTCATAATTGCTGAAAAACAGAAAAAATTTTCGTTTAAAACTGTAAGAATAATATACGATATTACTTTTGTTGTAATAGGGTTTTTGCTTGGTCAGACAGTCGGATTTGTAACTGTTATAATGGCGTTTTGCCTTGGACCGGTTATATCATGGATGAGAGAGAATATAATAGAAAAATATATCGTTAAAACCGCAGAAACGGAATAGGCGATGGAAAGGAAACAATGAAAAACGAAAGGGAGATATCGACAAAAAAACTTATAGCAAGGTTAGGATTAAGAGTTTTGATAATTGTGCTGAGTATAGCTGCACTGTTTGTGTTTTTTGGACCTTTTTTAAAATATCTTATGCCGTTTGTAATAGCATATATAGTATCGGCATTACTGCTTATGCCTGTAATAAAGAGGCTTTCAGGAAAATACAAGCATCTAAGAAAATTCTGGTCTGTTATTCTTGTTATTGCGATAATGTGTGCGGCAATAATTGCAATAACCGGAGTTGTTTATTACATAGCCAAGCAAGGAATGGAAATGGTTAAAAACAGGGAAGTTTACATGCAGAGCGTGTATAATGTAATAAGTGAACTTGCTGATTTTATTGCATCAAGAACAAGCCTTAAACAGGAACAGCTGATGGGAGTGGTTGATCAGCTTATAGAAAAGCTGTCGGTATGGATAAAACATGATTTGCCGGGGATGACACCGGAATTATTAAATCAGATATCCAACTATGCTCCGACAATCGGAAGTGTTCTGTTGGGAGCGTTATTCTTCCTTATGGCAACATATTTTATATGTTCAGATTTTCCGGCTATTAATGCAAAACTGAAAAGTTTTGTTCCGTTAGGTATAAAACCTTATTTGAAACAGATTAAGGATGCGGCAGGAAGTGCTACGTTCGGATACTTTAGAGCACAGATGATTGTTTCGTCCCTTGTCGCACTGATTGCATTGGTTGTTTTCCTTATCATAGGGCAAAGTTATGCGGTGCTTTTTGCACTGCTTGTAGGAATAATAGATTTTATACCGCTTCTCGGAAGCAGTGTCATACTTGCTCCGTGGATAGTAGTGCTTGTGGTTTCGGGAAATTACACGAAGGCAATAATCTACTCAGTTCTTACTTTTGCGTTGTTTTTATTCAGAAGGATTGTTGAACCTAAAATCGTGGGAAATCAGACAGGGCTGCATCCGCTGGTTTCTCTTATCAGTCTTTTTGTGGGAATTAAAATGGGCGGAATTTTCGGAATGATTCTGGCACCTATCTTATGCATGGCAGTGATAGGTCTCGGAAAAACAGGCTTTTTTACTCCGACGTTTAATGATATAAAACTTTTGTCACAGAGGATGGCTGAATATACAGGCATGATAGGGGAATATGAAATGGAGGATAAAAAAGATGAAGAAAAGAATGCTTAATTACATGGAAGCAACTTCAAGACTTCTGGCACTTGGAGAGGATGGTGCGGATTGGGAGAAAGAGATAAAAAAACATCTTATTCAGATTGAGTTTTTTATGCATGAAAGACTTATTCATCTGATTGTTACGATGGTATTTGCAATTTTAACGGTAATATGTATTCTTTATGCAATAAGTAATCCTACTTTTGGAATGCTTATACTTATAATAGCTTTTATGGTTCTTCTTATTCCGTATATAAAGCATTATTATCTTTTGGAAAACGGAGTTCAGCATTTATATAAACAATATGATAAAATGCTTGAATATTTGGAAAGAACGAATGAAAAAAACATTAACAAATAGTTTTTTAATTAGCATTTGAGGTTGATTATTACTCTGTAGATATGTTATATTTAAAAGAGTGCAGGTGAGAAAAGTCACACAGCAGAAAAAAGATGTTTGGTTTAAGGCAAAGCTGTTTCAGGCTTTGCCTTGACTTTGGTAAAAAACAAATAAATGTCGTCATGTAACGAATTACATGGAAGGAATGTGTACAACGGCACTGGACACAGATTCCGATGACAAAATAAGTGCAGAGAAATGAGGGTTAATATGAGTGAAGAATTAAAAAATGAGTCGGCAGAAAGTTGTAATCATGACTGTTCATCATGCGGAGCAGATTGCAGTTCAAGAGTTAATCCTGAGGATTTAAGAGCTAAGCTCAATCCAAGGGCAAAAGTGAATAAGGTTATAGCCGTGGTCAGCGGAAAGGGCGGTGTAGGAAAGTCATTTGTTACTTCTTATCTTGCAGTTATTTTTAACAGAATGGGATTCCGAACAGCAATTCTCGATGCTGATATCACAGGACCTTCCATACCAAAGGCTTTTGGAATTAATAAGCTTGCGGAGGCAGATGATGAAGCGATTTTCCCTGTTGTTACAACAGCAGGAATACAGACAATGAGTATAAACAATCTTCTTGAAAAAGAAGACACACCTGTTCTTTGGAGAGGACCGGTGATTGGCGGAACGGTTAAACAGTTCTACAGTGATGTTCTTTGGGACAATGTTGATTACATGTTTGTGGACATGCCTCCGGGAACCGGTGATGTTCCTCTTACTGTTTTCCAATCCCTTCCTGTAGATGGAATAATTGTTGTTACAAGTCCTCAGGATCTTGTAAGTATGATTGTCGGTAAAGCAGTTAATATGGCAAAAGCCATGAATGTACCTATTATAGGTTTGGTTGAAAATTATAGTTATCTTGTATGTCCTGACTGTGGAAAGCATATTTCTGTTTTTGGAAACAGTGATATTGAGAATGTGGCAGGAAAATATGAGATACCTCTTCTTGCCAAGGTTCCTATTGATCCGGAAGTGGCTGAGCTTATTGACGGAGGAGCTGTTGAAACACTTAACAAGGATTGGCTTGACGGAGTTGTAAAAGCAATTCTTGCTGCTGATAAATAAGTGCAGGATAGCCGGTTCAAGCTGTAAAACAGATGTGTTTACGACAGATTTTTTATTGACAAATCCGCATTGTATAGTACAATAAGCATGTGGAAATTTCAGACCGGAGGTAAGCATGAGAGTAGTGGCTGGCAGTGCAAGGAGTGTTGCACTTATGACACCGGCAGGTTTGGATACAAGACCTACGACGGACAGGATAAAAGAGACTCTTTTTAATATGGTTCAGTCATATGTTCCGGGAGCAACGGTGCTTGATTTGTTTGCCGGAAGCGGAGGACTCGGAATTGAAGCATTGAGCAGAGGTGCAGATTCGGCATGTTTTTCTGATTATGGAAGAGATGCAGTCAAGTGTATAGAGGCGAATCTGAAGAAAACGAAACTTGATAATAAGGCAGAGGTTCTTCAGATGGATTTCAAAAATGCTCTTACAGCATGGAAAAATAAAAAAAAGAAATTTGATTTGATTTTTATTGATCCTCCATATGGGAGAAATCTTGAATTTGAAGCTGTCCGGATGCTTGATGAGTATGGACTTATTGAAGATGATGCATTAATAATTGTTGAAACATCATTGGATCATGAAGGTGATGAGTTTAGAGCAATCGGATTTGACATTATCAAAATTAAAGTGTATAAATCAAACATGCATTATTTTCTTAAAAAGAAGCAATAATCCTGAAAATTTGGATTGTGCTTTGTAAATAAAAGAGTGTTTAGGCTGGTGGTTTTTTGAAAGTAGGAATATATCCGGGAAGCTTTGATCCTGTAACTAAAGGGCATCTTGATATTATTGTAAGAGCATCAAGAGTGGTTGATGAACTTGTGATAGGTGTACTGAATAACAGTGAAAAATCTCCGCTGTTTACTGCGGATGAGAGAGTTGAACTGATTCGGGAAGCTGTAAAAGAACTTGATAATGTAAGGGTTGAAGCGTTTGACGGACTTACTGTAGATTTTGCAAAAAAGAATAATGCAAGGATTCTGGTAAGAGGTCTCAGAGCGGTAACGGATTTTGAGTATGAGCTACAGATAGCCCAGATGAATCACAAAGTGAGTAATGAGCTGGATACCATATTTTTTACGACAAGCGTAGAATATTCATATCTTAGTTCAAGCATTGTAAAAGAGATAGCGAAATATCATGGTGATATATCACCATTTTTGCCGGAAAATGTAATTCAGGCAGTATATGATAAGTTTCATTAGGAGGAGAGACAGTAATGGCAGCAAACAGGATTGAGCAGTTGATTGACGAAATATATGAATTTGTAGAGGGATGTAAGGCATCGGCGTTTGCACCTAATAAGGTTCAGGTTAACAAGGATGATTTATATGAGTTGCTTGATGAACTCAAGTCAAGAACTCCTGATGAAATTAAGAGATATCAGAAAATAATCGCAAACAGAGATGCAATCATTGCTGATGCAGAAGATAAGGCAGAGAAGATTATTGAAGAAGCAAATGCTAAGGCTAAGCAGCTTGTTGGTGAGCATGAAATAATGCAGCAGGCATATGCAAGAGTTAATGAGATGGTTGCTGCAGCAGGACAGGATGCAAATGAAATGGTTGAAAAGGCATCGGCAGAATCCAAGCAGCTTACAACAAGTGCACTTAATTATGTAAACAACATGATGAGTGACATGGAAAGCATACTTCTTAATGCGTATGAGGCAACAAGAGAGCGTTCAGAGGTGCTTATTGCATCACTTAAGCAGAGTTATGATGAAGTCGCAAGAAACAGACAGGAAATCTATGCTCAGCTTGATCCAAGTTATGTGAGAGGTGATGAGGCAGGAACTCTTTCTCAGGAATATGAAGGTGAAGACGAGGATTATGATGAAAATGAGGATTTCTCAGATGAGGGATTCGATGACGAAGACATGGAAGATGATGATGACTACGACTTCGACGAAAATGCTTTTTTAGATAATATTGACGAATAAAAATCAGATTAGTTTTTGTGAAAAGAAGAATCAAAAAAGTCCAATGCATTAATAATTGCATTGGACTTTTTTAGTGTTTTTTTAGGTATATAAATCAAAGAAAATGTAGCAGCTGTCAGAAAGGACTATAAGATAACTACTCCGGATTCCGGAAGAAAACTGCCTTTATATTTTGTTGAGTATATATAACGGTACAGTCTGTATGCGTTTTCGTCTATGGTAAAGAGTTTTTCTGACATCCCTGAAAGTTGTCGACTGTCAGAAAACGCTTTGCATATTACAGGACAGTCGGCATTGTTTTTAATTTCCCTGACAAGAGGGCCGGCAGATTGCTTCATGCCGAGAACACGTATATAAGGTGCGCATGAGGAGTTCTTAATATAGTCCGTAACCTCATCAGAAATTCCCAGAATAAGCCTGAATAAAATACGGTTTATTCTTGAAAGAGTAATATTTTTCCGCTTTAAGTCCATTGCAAGTTTGGAAAAACCGGTAAAGTTGTTTTTATACTGAATAAGTCTGTTAATGAAATCTTCACCGGTGTCAGGAATATGACGGAGGGCTTCAATGTCTGAATATATAAGCCGGAACGCTAAAATTTCAGAGAAATCATCAGCAGAAAGAAATCGTTTGAAAGCTGGTTGGTTATAATTTTCGGTTTCAAAAGATGCAAGCAATTCCTGTGGAAGATAGGAAAGTGCTTTGTCGTATTCTCCTGACATAACGAGTTCTCTGAGCATTGTTGCAGAAGGATGAGAATCTGTTGGTGCATTTTCATGGTATCCGAGACCGGTTCTTTTGACTGTAAAAGGAGTGATGATAGAAGAGGTTTTTTTTAGTGCTTTTAGGTAGTCAATGCCGAGATTATTGTTTGGATTACCTAAAATTCCTGTATATTCAGGGAAAAGTTCGGTAAAAGAACTACATAGGGCGGCAGAATAATTTATTCCGGAAGAAAGTCGTGATTTTATGAGAGAAGAGAGTTCATCCGGTTCATCTGAAAGAATGGAAGCAATTTTTGAAAGTGAAAGAATATCATCGCATTCGCTTCCGAAAGAAAGAGAGGAAACAATATTTGTTGAATTTAAAATATCGATTGCTCCTTTTGCAAAATATTCACTGCTGCCAAGAGACACTGCTGCAGGCATTTCGAGAACAACGTCAGCACCGGCTCTTAGAGCTGAGCGGGTGCGGGTATATTTGTCATAGAAGGCCGGTTCACCGCGCTGAACATAACTTCCGCTTATTACGGCAATGATGTAATCTGCCTCAGAAATCCTGCGGGATTTGGTTATGTGAAAAATATGACCTGAATGTATCGGATTATATTCTGCCGTAATGCCGCATACTTTCATGAATAGTGTCCTTTCTGCAAAAAAATCGAGAGAGAAAAAACCCCACCACATAGTGATGGGGAAAGTAACTTTACTTATCTTTTTTCAGGTTCGTTATATTCCTTACCAAAAGTATCTACAGTTACGGAAGTTATTACAACGTCTGTCCTTGGACGATCCTGGAAATCAGTAGGGACAACTGCAATTTTGTTAACGACATCCATTCCTTCAATTACTTTTCCGAATGAAGCATACTGTCCGTCAAGGTGAGGTGCGTCCTCATGCATGATGAAGAACTGGGAACCGGCAGAATCAGGCATCATTGAGCGTGCCATAGAAAGTACTCCGGCTGTATGCTTGAGTTCGTTTTTGAATCCGTTGAAGGTAAATTCACCTTTGATACTGTATCCCGGACCACCCATGCCGGTTCCGTTTGGGTCGCCGCCCTGGATCATGAAGCCCGGTATAATTCTGTGGAAAATAAGTCCGTTGTAAAATCCTTTGTTTACAAGTGAAATGAAATTGTTAACAGTGTTTGGAGCAATGTCAGGATAAAGCTCAGCCTTAATTGTACCAAAACCGTCGATGTTGAAAGTTACGATTGGATTACTCATGTTAGCCTCCTTGATTATTAATCTACAAAACTTGAATAAATTGCCTGAATGGCTGATTCAAAGTCTTCATCGGCAACACCAATGATAATGTTAAGTTCGGATGAACCCTGGTCAATCATTCTGATGTTGATATTGTGGTTTGTGAGTGCAGAGAAAATTTTTCCGGCAGTACCACGCATTGATTTCATGCTTCGTCCAACGACTGCAATAAGGGCAAGATTGGATTCAAGTTCAATTGAATCAGGGTTGGTAAGCTTCTGGATTTCGTTGAGAACGAGCTGCTCTTTTTCTTCAAATTCGCTCTGATGAACAAAAACGGTAAGAGTATCAATACCGGATGGCATATGTTCAAATGAAATTCCATTATCTTCAAATGCTTGAAGAACTTTTCTTCCGAAACCGATTTCGGAGTTCATCATGTCTTTTTCAATGTTGATGGAACAGAATCCTTTCTTTCCGGCAATACCGGTTATTATGTGTTTGGAATTCTTGCATGTACTCTCTACAATAAGTGTTCCGGGATCTTCCGGAGCATTGGTGTTTTTGATATTGATTGGAATTCCAGCCTTGCGTACAGGGAAAATTGCATCTTCATGAAGAACGGAAGCCCCCATGTATGAAAGTTCACGAAGTTCTTTGTATGTTATTACTTCAATAGGAAGAGCACCGTTTACAATTCTTGGGTCAACAATAAGAACACCGGAAACGTCAGTCCAGTTTTCATACATGTCGGCATTTATTGCACGGGCAACGATGGAACCGGTTATGTCAGAACCTCCGCGGCTGAATGTTTTAATGATTCCTGAAGAAAGAAAAGAACCATAGAATCCCGGAATAACGGCACTTTCAACAGTTGAGAGATATGCACCGAGCTTTTCATTTGTTTCATCGGCAAGGAAATTGCCGTTGTCATCAAAGTGAACATAATCAGCAGGATCTACAAAGGTAAAGCCGAGGTAATCGGCCATTATGATACCATTGAGAAATTCACCACGGCTGGCAGCATAGTTTTCACCTGCTTTATTTTCAAAGTCAGTCTTTATCTTTTTGAATCTGTCTGAAAGGTCTGTAGAAAGACCGAGACCTGTAATAATTTCATTATAACGTGCTTCAATGGCTTTGAGCTCATTGGAAAAATCTTTACCCTGTTCGGCAAGATGGTAGCATCCGTACAGCATGTCAGTAACTTTGGTATCATCACTGAAACGTCTTCCGGGTGCACTAGGAACAACAAATTTTCTTGAACTGTCTGAATCAATAATAGATTTTACTTTCATGAACTGGCTGGCACTTGCTAAGGAGCTGCCGCCAAATTTAACGACCTTAATCATTCTGACCTCCCAAATCATCTAAAGTCAAGGTGATAATTTCCGGAAGAAAAGATTCCGGAGATTAAAAGCTTTGTCTACTTATATTTATATGCTTTTTCACCTCATATAATAAAATCACGAAATCTGATAATAATCAAGTAAAAATTCAAAATTCGTAAAATTGCCCTATTAAGAACCGGCATATCCCCAGTTTTTCATTTACTTTTATCTTATTCTGTGTTAAAATTCGATAGAATATGTAAAAATATGCATTTTGAAAGGAAACTTTTGCAGATATATGAAGAAGATTATAGACATTATTTCAGAAGAAATTAAAAACGCTTTTGAGAAAGCAGGTTATGACGGTAAGTATGGAGTTGTGGCTGTATCAAACAGACCTGACCTCTGTCAGTATCAGTGTAACGGAAGCCTTGCAGCTGCCAAATTTTATAAAAAGGCACCTATTCAGATTGCCAATGATGTTTTGGCGGAAATTGACAACAGAGAGCTGTTTTCAGAAATTCAGGCAGTGATGCCGGGATTTATAAATATTAAGATTGCCGATACTTTCCTTGCTGATTATCTCGATAAAATGGCAGATGATGAAATGCTTGGAGTTGAAAAGGCTGCTACTGCAAAAAAAATAGTAATTGATTATGGCGGACCAAATGTAGCTAAACCGCTTCATGTCGGTCATCTTCGTTCAGCTGTAATCGGTGAGAGCGTAAAGAGAATTCTCAGATATACCGGAAATGAGGTAATAGGAGATGCTCATCTTGGAGACTGGGGACTTCAGATAGGACTGATAATTACGGAACTTAAAAAGAGAAATCCTTCACTTCCGTATTTTGATGAAGGTTTTGAAGGAGAATATCCGGAAGAAGCTCCGTTTACAATGGCAGAACTTGAAGAAATTTATCCGTTTGCAAATAATTATTCCAAAGAGCATGAAGAGTATAAGGAAGAAGCAAGGCATGCGACTTTTCTTCTTCAGAACGGCCGCAGAGGTTACAGGGCGCTTTGGAAACATATAATGGAAGTTTCGGTTGCTGACCTTAAGAAGAATTACGAAAAGTTGAACGTAAACTTTGATCTTTGGAAAAAAGAAAGTGATGCACAGCCATATATCCCGGATATGGTTCAGATGATGAAGGATGGCGGATTTGCCCATATAAGCGATGGGGCACTTGTTGTAGATGTAAAGGAAGAAACAGATACAAAAGAGATGCCTCCGTGTATGATTTTAAAATCAGACGGTGCAACGCTTTATAATACGACAGATTTGGCAACAATAGTTGAAAGAATGAAACTTTTTGAGCCGGACAGGATAATTTATCTTACGGATCAGAGACAAAGTCTTTATTTTGAGCAGATATTCAGATGTGCAAGAAAGACAGGAATTGTAAATGATGATACAGAACTTACTTATCTTGGCTTTGGTACAATGAATGGCAAAGACGGCAAGCCTTTTAAAACCCGTGACGGCGGTGTGATGAGACTTGAGTATCTTATAAATGAAATCAATGAAGAAGTCTACAAGAAAATGTCCGGCAGAGTACAGTCAGAAGAAGAAGCAAGAAAGATTGCCGCAATGGTTGGACTGGCTGCACTTAAATACGGAGATCTCTCAAATCAGGCATCTAAGGATTATATTTTTGACGTGGAAAGATTTACTTCGTTTGAAGGAAATACCGGTCCGTATATCCTTTATACAATGGTAAGAATTAAGTCGATTTTATCAAAGTGCGGTGAAAGCGAACTTAATGGAGAGAGCAGAGCAGATTACGAATGTAATCCGTCTGAAACAGCATTACGGCTTCAGGCAGCAGGTTATAATGACATGATTGCACATGCATCAGCGGAACTTGCGCCTCACAAGATTTGTCAGTATGTTTATGATCTGTCAAATGCTTTTAACAGTTTCTATCACGAAAACAGAATATTGGCAGAAGAGGACATGAATAAAAAGCGTTCATGGATTAAGTTACTTAAACTTACATTAAGAATCCTTGAAAGCGGTATTGAACTTCTTGGATTTGAAGCACCTGAACGTATGTAATTGCATGAAAAGTTACTGCATATAAGCAGTAAAGAAATCCCCGGCGGTAATGACCGGAAAAAAATAACGGTTTTGACGGAGTGCACCCGATGTAAAACTAAAATAGAGCAGTGTGCACGGAAATGGAGAATAAAATGTCAGATATTAAATCAGTAATAAAGACAAATATTAAGTATCTGCTGTTTACATTGGTATTTGCTGCAGCTTTTATGATGATGGCAAAAAATGCATCGGCAGATGCAGTTGATTATCTTTCAAATAATTATAATGGTACAACGAATTCCGATACGAAAATGTATACGAAGCCGGGTACCATTAATGCGGCGACACTCGGAGCAGACGGAGAACCGCTTATTATTCCGGAAGGAACAACGGTATTTATCACAGGAGAACAGTATGATCCTGACTTTGATGTATGGTATGAGTGTCAGGTTACGATTGATGGAACAACTTATGATGGTTTTGTATATACGGGCAGAGTAACAAGAGGTGAGGCAGTAGCATTTACTCCGACTCCAATACCAACGGAAGCACCTACACCTGAGGCAACAGAAAGTCCATCATCAGAGATTACTGATGCGGCGGATAACAAAGATGGTGTGGACAAAGATACAAAGCAGATGATAGAAGATTCAAATTCGTTTGAACCATGGAAATGGATTCTTATCCTTCTTGTTGTAATAGTTGTATTTATGATTGTTTACACGGTATGGGTAAAACAGTCAGAGGAAAAGCTTGAAAGAGAAATCGAAAGATATTCTAACAGACCTCAGTATGAGCCTCTTGACGGAGAACTTGATGAGGATTTTGAAGAAGCAAAGTCAAATTACTATGACCATATCGGACTGGGAGACCAGGAAGGAAGGGATTTAGGAGAGATAATCGGAAATCCTGATGAAGTTCATCTTGACATGACAGGTATTTTTGAGGATGAAGAACCTGTTGAAGAAGAACAGGAAGAAAACAGACAGGAATCTGTTGAAGACATTCTTGCGGCACTTGAAAGCAGACAGGCAGCAAACCGTGAAGAATATGAAACTGAAGTACCTGTATATGAGAATCAGCCTTCATATGAAGAGGAACAGGCATATGAAGAGCCACAGCCTGTTGAAATTCCGCAGGTGATCAGACGCCAGTCCAGGGGTGCGGTGATTGCAGATTTGGACAGACTGAATACACTGGCAGAGAATGAAAGACTTCTTCACAGAGCTTACGGAAAAGGAATTGTTGTGGATAACACGGATCCTGAAATTATTCAGGTTAAGTTTGGTGACGAAATGCGATTCCTCAAAAAAGAAAAACTTGCTGCCAAGGGACTTGTAAAAGTTTCAAACAAATAACATGTCAAAAAAGGTGGTTTGAATCCAAAGGTTTTCAGACCACCTTATTTTTTTAAAGAGGTTAATATGAAGTCTTTGATGAGATTGTTTTTAAAAAAAGATATAAAAAGCCTGCTTCCGGGTTTTGCAATGTTTGTTACGGCAGGAGTTGCACTTCTTATTGTCATGTTTATTCCAATTATGACTGGCAATGGAAATCTTGCAACAACAACACTTAATATGATATATCTCGTGGCATGGGCTGCAGTATATTTGTATATTCCGATAAAAGGAGCTAATCTGTACAGAAAGAATTTAAGAGATGAAAACTATGTTACAGATATGTTTTCAACAGGATGTACCGGCACAAAGTTCTTATTGGCAAAAATGTTGTGGAGCATGATTCAAATGATTTTAGTTTATGCTGAATACATGCTTATTTATAAATTTACAGGATTTCTTGCAGCTAAAAGAATAGAAGGAATTAAAGACGGACTGTTTGCCGAAAAAATACTCAATGCGGAGCTTGCAGAAGCCGCAGGAATTGCGGAAACTGCTTCGGCGGGACTGGAAGTGATATGTGTACTTGTTATGCTCTGTACTATGTTTTATTTTGCTTTTGGATTAAGTGACAGTTTTTTTATGAGCGGAAAATTTTCAACTTACGCATGTTTTACGGTTTCTTTCTGCATATACTGGGGAGTTACGAAGATAATAAATCTTGTTGTATCTGATGAAATGGCGAATGGATTTGCAGTCAGAAGTCTGATAATGATTATACTGGCGGGTTTATTTGTAGTTTTAAATCTGCGGTTGGTAGTCAGAAAGAGACTTAAAAAATTTGAACAGGAGGGGTGAAAAATGGCACACATAAAGGCGTTCAGATGTACAAGACCGTCGATGGAAATGGCAGCGAGAACAGCAGCACTTCCATATGATGTGTATAGCAGGAGTGAGGCAAGAGAAGCAGCTGCGAAAGACAGAAAATCATTTTTAAATATAGACAGACCGGAAACAAATATGCCTGAAACAGCAGATATGTATTGTGAAGAGGCTTATAAAAAAGCAAAAGAGCTTTTTGAAAATGAAATTTCAGAGGGAACTTATTTTGAGGATATCGATGAAGCATATTATATATATGAGCTTATAATGGACGGACGTTCTCAAAGAGGTATTGCAGCGTGTGCGGATGTAGATGATTACCTTTCAGGTGTAATCAGAAAGCATGAAAACACGCGTGAGGAAAAAGAAATGGATCGCATACGTCATGTAGACGCATTAAGTGCGCAGACGGGACCGATTTTTCTTGCACACCGCAAAAATGATGATATAAAAAGAATTATAGAAAAAACCGTGTCCGGTGAAAAACTGTATGGTTTTACTTCTGAGGACGGAATAGTTCATAATGTCTGGAAAATCAGTGATAAAGAAGATGTTAAAGGAATAACAAAGGCATTTGAGAACACAGAGAGAATATACATAGCAGACGGACACCACAGGGCGGCAAGTGCGGTTAAAGTAGCACTTAAGAGAAGAAAAGAGAATCCGGGATATACCGGTAAAGAAGAATTTAATTACTTTTTATCTGTTCTTTTTTCAGAAGATGAATTAATGATTATGCCATACAACAGAGTGGTTAAAGATTTAAATGGATATGATACGGATGAGTTTATTGAAAAAATAAGAGAACATTTTTATGTAATTCCGGAGAAAAACAGGATAGCACCTTCGAAAAAGGGTGAAATGGGGATGTATCTGGACAATCACTGGTACAGACTGACATTAAAAGAATCGGCACCATCAGATCCGGTTAATGGACTGGATGTATCTATTCTGCAAAATTATATACTTGCTCCGATTTTGGGGATTGAGGATCCTAAGACGGATAAAAGAATAGATTTTGTAGGAGGGATAAGGGGTCTGACTGAACTTGAGAGAAGATGTTCAGAAGATATGATCGCAGCATTTTCAATGCATCCTACGTCAATAAGAGAACTTTTTGATGTGGCTGACGATAACATGCTGATGCCTCCAAAGTCAACATGGTTTGAACCAAAACTCAGAAGCGGAATATTTATACACAGATTCTAAGGGTAACTAATGAAACCAGGCTGCATATACTAGCAATAAAAGAGCTTGATGGTGATTTATGGCTTTGATAGCAATAGATGCCGGACACGGAGGTTTTGATAACGGTGCAATGTATAATGGCCGTAAGGAAAAGGATGATAATCTGAGTCTGGCATTCGAACTTGGAAAACAGCTTGAAGACAGAGGATTTGATGTATATTATACACGAACGGACGATGTATACGATTCGCCTATAGAAAAGGCAAGAAAGGGGAACTCAGCTGAAGCGGATTTGTTTGTTTCACTTCACAGGAATGCAGCTTATGCACCTAACACATATTCCGGAGTACAAACACTTGTGTATGATAATAGTGGTGTGAAAAAAGAAATTGCGGATGCGATTAATTCCGGAATGGAGGAATTGGGATTTACCAGCCTTGGGACGGAAGAAAGAAAGGAACTTGCGGTTCTGAAACGTACTGTTATGCCGGCGATACTTGTAGAATCAGGTTTTATAGATAATGATTATGATAATATGATTTATGATAGAAACCTTCAGGCAATTGCCACGGCAATTGCCGATGGAATAGCAACGATATATAAACCTGAAGAAAAGCGCGATGTTTCTGCCGGTTTTACATTATCTGAATCAGAAAAAACAGAAGCAGTAACGGCAGAAGCAAAAAACGGAATGAGTAATACTGAAGTGTCTTGTGAAGGTGAGTATTACATCCAGCTTGGACTGTTCAGAATCTATAGAAATGCAATAATGCTTGCCAGAGAGGTTGCGGGTGAGGATTTTGAGCCGGTTGTTAAATCTGATGGAAGGTTTTATGTTGTTAAGCTGTGCGGTTACCATACAATGGAAGAAGCCCGGACAGATGAAAATATGCTTAGAAATCTGGGATATGATACTTTGCTGGTAAAAGAAAAATAAACTAATAGGAACAGGAAAAATATATGAGTATACTAAATGTGGAACACCTAAGCTTTGGCTTTGGTGACAGAGCAATTTTTGACGATGTGTCTTTCCGGCTTCTTGCCGGTGAGCATATCGGACTTATCGGTGCAAACGGAGAAGGAAAATCAACTTTTTTTAATATCATCACCGGAAAAACCCAGCCGGATGAAGGAACTGTAACATGGGCAAAAAATGTAAAAGCCGGTTATCTTGATCAGCATGCGGTTCTTACAAAGGGGATGACAATCAGGGATGTTTTAAACGGAGCATTCCAGAGGTTGTATGAAATGGAAGAACGCATGAATCAGATTTGCGATAAAATGGGCGACATGGATGAGACAGAAATGAATGAAGCCATGGAAGAATTAGGAGTAATTCAGGAACTGTTGACAGTGCATGATTTTTATAACATCGATTCAAAAGTTGAGGAGGTTGCAAGGGCTTTGGGATTAATGGATCTCGGACTTGATAAAGATGTTACGGAGCTCTCCGGCGGTTGGAGAACAAAGGTGCTTTTGGCAAAACTTCTGCTTGAAAAACCGGAAATCCTTTTGTTGGACGAGCCGACAAACTATCTTGACCCGGAGCATATAGAGTGGCTTAAAAGGTATCTTAATGAATATGAAAATGCATTTATACTTATATCGCATGACATTCCGTTTTTGAACAGTGTAATAAACATAATTTATAACATGGAAAATCAAAAACTTGACAGATATCCGGGAGACTATGATCATTTTGTGGAAGTACATGAAATGAAAAAAAGCCAGCTTGAAGCTGCATACAATAAACAGCAGCAGGAAATAAAGGAACTTAAAGACTTTGTTGCAAGAAATAAGGCAAGGGTTGCCACAAGAAATATGGCGATGTCCAGACAGAAAAAACTTGATAAAATGGATGTGATTGAACTTTCGGCAGAAAAACCGAAACCTGAGTTTTCATTTAAAGATGACAGGGCCTCGTCAAGAGTAGTTGTGGAAACGGAAAATCTTGTAATCGGATACGATAGACCGTTGACAAAGCCGATGAATCTTCACATGGAAAGAGGAGAAAAAATTGTCATTAAAGGTGCTAACGGTATAGGAAAAACAACACTGCTGAAGAGTTTGTTGGGTCTTGTTGATAAAATGGACGGAAAAATAACTCTTGGCGATTATATAAGCGTTGGATATTTTGAACAGGAAATGAGTGGAGACGGTGACAATACCTGTATTGATGAAATCTGGCATGAGTTTCCTTCGTATACTCAGTATGAAGTACGTTCGGCACTTGCAAAATGCGGTCTTACGACAAAACACATAGAAAGTAAAGTGCGGGTGTTAAGCGGTGGAGAACAGGCAAAGGTGAGATTGTGCAAGCTTATGCAAAGACCATCTAATGTGTTGGTTTTGGATGAGCCTACAAATCATTTGGATATAGATGCAAAGGACTCATTATATAAGGCACTTAAGGAGTATAAGGGTACTCTTATCATGGTGTGCCATGAACCTGAGTTTTATGAAGGACTTGCAGACAGGGTGCTTGATGCATCTGATTATTCACTTTTTTAGAAATAAATAACAGAAGACGGAGGAACAGGTATGCCAATAACAGAATATCTGAAAAGAAATGCAAAAAACAAACCGGATGAAGTTTGTCTTGTCGAGATAAACCCGGTAGACGGAAAAGAAAGACCTCATTTATGGAGTGAAAATGCGCTGGTTGAAAGCGAACTCGGAGAGAGCTACAGACGTGAAATGACATGGATGGATTTCGAGTGTAAGAGCAACCGTTTTGCAAATCTGCTTTTAAGCAGAGGAGTGAAGAAAGGCGATAAAGTAGCAATACTTTTAATGAACTGCCTTGAATGGCTTCCTATTTATTTCGGAACTCTTAAAGCGGGAGCAATTGCAGTTCCTATGAACTATCGATTTGATGCAAAGGAAATTAAGTACTGTATTGATCTTGCTGAGTGTGACGTTCTTGTTTTTGGACCTGAATTTACCGGACGAATAGAGACCATAGCGAACAGGATTGACAGGATAAAATTCATGTTTTATGTAGGCGAGGATTGTCCTACGTTCGCGGAAAGCTATGAGAAATACATAGAGTATTGTTCAAGTAAGGATCCGGGAATTGAATATGGTGATGAAGATAATGCTGCAATATACTTCAGTTCCGGTACAACAGGTTTCCCAAAGGCAATTCTTCATAAACATCTTTCGCTTGTATGTGCAGCAGAAACGGAGCAGCAGCACCACGGACAAACTGAGGATGACGTATTTCTCTGCATCCCTCCTCTTTACCATACCGGAGCAAAGATGCACTGGTTCGGAAGTCTTTTGTCAGGAGGTAAGGCAGTACTCCTGAAAGGAATTAAACCGGAGTGGATTTTGAAAACGGTTTCAGAAGAAAAAGTAACTATCGTATGGCTGTTGGTACCATGGGCACAGGATATACTTGATAAAATTGATTCAGGAGACATAGAACTGTCAAGATACTCACTTGACCAGTGGAGACTTATGCATATAGGTGCGCAGCCTGTACCACCGAGCCTTATTAAGAGATGGAAGGACAAATTCCCTCATCATCAGTATGATACAAATTACGGACTTTCGGAATCAATCGGACCGGGTTGTGTTCATCTTGGTGTTGAAAACATACATAAAGTCGGTGCAATAGGTGTTCCGGGATATAAATGGGAAGTTAAGATAATGGATGGCGGCCGTGAGGTAGAACAGGGCGAAGTAGGAGAGTTATGTGTTAAAGGAAGAGGCGTGATGACATGTTATTACAATGATCCGAAAGCTACTGCAGAAACACTTAAGGAGGGATGGCTTTACACCGGAGACATGGCTATGCAGGATGAAGATGGTTTTTATTATCTTGTGGACAGAAAGAAGGATGTAATAATAACCGGTGGTGAGAACATATATCCGGTACAGATAGAGGATTTCCTCAGGGCCCATTCTAAAATAAAGGATGTTGCCGTAATCGGGCTGCCTCATTCCAGACTGGGAGAAATTACTGCGGCAATTATAGAAGTTAAGGAGGGTATGGACTGTACAGAAGAAGAAATTACTGATTTTTGTATGGAACTTCCAAGATATAAGAGACCAAGAAAAGTAATTTTTGCACCAGTATTAAGAAATGCAACGGGAAAAATAGAAAAACCAAAACTCAGAGAAATATATTCAGGTATTTCAAGTTTGGTCGAAGCACAGATTAAATAGGAAGGCGGAGGAAAGAAAGATGATATTGACGGTTATTTTACTTGTATGTTTCTTTGCCGTAATGATAGGAGTCGGAGTGGTTTCAGGAAAACATGCATCTGATGTTGAAGGGTTTGTACTTGGAGGACGCGGAGTCGGACCATGGCTTACGGCATTTGCTTTCGGAACATCGTATTTTTCGGCGGTTATTTTTGTCGGATATGCCGGACAATTCGGATGGAATTTCGGATTAGCATCAACATGGGCAGGACTTGGCAATGCATTTATCGGTTCTTTACTGGCATGGAATGTATTAGGAAGAAGAACCAGAGTAATGACCCAGCATATTGATGCTAAAACAATGCCGGATTTCTTTGGAAAAAGATTTAATTCGTCAGCTCTTAAGGTGGCTGCATCAGTAATAGTTTTTGTTTTTCTGATACCATATACAGCGTCTTTATATAACGGTCTGTCATCGCTTTTTGGTCTTGTTTTTGACATCCCTTATTGGGCAGTAATTGCCGTAATGGCAATTCTTACGGGAATATATGTTATTTTCGGAGGATATATGGCAACAGCCATAAACGATTTTATTCAGGGAATAATCATGCTTTTTGGAATTGCTGCAGTAATTGCTGCCGTACTGCATGATAACGGCGGTCTTTTAAATGCTACAAAAGCACTTGCAGGAATCACCGGAGATGCCGGATGGGAAGGCGCATATACGTCATTCTTTGGACCAGACCCGTTGGCACTTCTTTTCGTTGTAATTCTTACGTCACTCGGAACATGGGGACTTCCTCAGATGGTCGGAAAATTTTATGCAATTAAAAGTGAGAATGATATACATAAAGGGACGGTAATTTCTACAATATTTGCAATTATTGTTGCCGGAGGATGTTATTTCCTTGGCGGGTTCGGAAGACTGTATGCTGATAAGGTTGTCATAAATGAAGCTACGGGAAAACCACTTTTTGATACAATAATACCTACAATGCTTTCTACACTGCCGGACGTTATAATAGCAATAGTTATTGTTTTGGTTCTTTCGGCATCTATGTCAACACTGTCTTCGCTTGTTCTTACTTCAAGTTCTACATTTACTCTTGATGTTATTAAACCGGCAGTGAAAAAAGAAATGTCAGAAAAGAAACAGGTATTCGTGATGAGGATGTTTATTGTATTTTTTATTGCAGTATCGGCATTAATAGCAATATTTAAAGATGCTCATCCGGAAGTTACATTTATTGCTCAGATGATGGGAGTTTCATGGGGTGCACTCGCTGGAGCTTTTTTAGCACCGTTTTTATATGGACTTTATCTGAAAAGCATCACGAAAACCGCAACATGGGTATGTTATATATGGGGATGTGCGATTGCGGTAATACAGCTGGTAATAACACTTGGAGGAATTGACACATCCGGTTGGGGAAGAATTCTTTCGTACGTGTTTAAATCTTCAATTAATTCCGGGGTTGTTGCCATGCTTGGAGGACTTATAATTGTTCCTATCATATCTTTGGTAACTGCAAAACCGGACAAAAAGATGATTGATGACATATTCTCATGCTATGAGGTAAAGTATACAGCAGAAATATCAGCTAAAGAGCGTATAGAGGAAAAGAAATAATACGTGAAGCATTCAGTGGCAGCATTTTGTAGTTGCATTTTATATGCTGTTAGGTTAAAATAGCAGGTGTGCCTATGGGTACATTCTAAATTATAAACATTAGGTTACATTTTACGGGAGGACTTACAGATGGTAAGAGCAGTAGTTGGTGCAAACTGGGGTGATGAAGGAAAAGGTAAGATCACCGATATGTTAGGCGAGAAGTCAGACATTATAGTACGTTTCCAGGGCGGAAGCAATGCCGGTCACACAATCATAAATCACTATGGAAGATTTGCACTCCATTTACTTCCAAGCGGTGTGTTCTATGATCATACAACAAGCATCATTGGAAATGGTGTTGCACTCAACATTCCATATCTTATAAAAGAAATCAATTCAGTGGTAGAAGGCGGAGTTCCAAAGCCAAAGATTCTTGTATCCGACAGAGCTCAGATTATAATGCCTTATCATATACTTTTTGATCAGTATGAAGAGGAGAGACTTGGAAAGAACAGTTTTGGTTCAACAAAGAGCGGAATAGCTCCTTTTTATTCAGATAAGTATGCAAAGATAGGTTTTCAGGTACAGGAACTTTTTGACGAAGAAAGTCTCAGGGAAAAGGTATACAGAGTACTTGAACAGAAAAATATTTTACTTGAACATATGTATCACAAGGACCCTATCAATCCGGAAGAACTTCTTGCAACACTTGCAGAGTACAGAGATATGATAGCACCATATGTGTGTGATACTGCTTTATTTATTCAGAATGCAATAAAAGAAGGTAAGAACATACTTCTTGAAGGCCAGCTTGGTTCACTTAAGGATCCGGACCACGGAATTTATCCTATGGTAACTTCATCTTCAACACTTGCAGCATATGGAGCAATAGGAGCAGGAATACCTCCGTACGAAATTACTGATATTATTGCAGTTACAAAAGCATACTCAAGTGCAGTAGGTGCAGGTGAGTTTGTAAGCGAAATTCTTGATGAAGAGGAAGCTGCAAAGATGCGTAATCATGGTGGTGATAAGGGAGAGTATGGTGCGACAACCGGAAGACCAAGAAGAATGGGATGGTTTGATACTGTTGCAACTCGTTACGGATGTCGTATGCAGGGTGCAAAGCAGGTTGCACTTACGGTACTTGATGCACTCAGCTGTTGGGATGAACTTAAAATATGTGTAGGATATGAGCTTGAAGGAGAGGTTGTAAAGGATTTCCCTGTTACGACAAAACTTGCAAAGTGCAAGCCTGTTTATGTTACACTTCCTGGTTGGAAATGCGACATCACAGGAATTAAGGAATATGAAAAACTTCCAAAGGAATGTCGTGATTATGTTGAGTTTATAGAAAAAGAAATTGAAGTTCCTATTACAATGGTAAGTAATGGTCCGGGCAGAGATGAAATTATTTACAGATAAATAAAAATGAATTACTAAAAATTATGACAGGCTAAAGGGTGTAATCCAAGTGAATGGATTACACCCTTTTTTTAAAAGAAAAATTCATTTAGATATTGCATATAATATATATAAGTGTTATATTAGTACTAATCAATATTGAAGAAAATAATTTATCGTGTGATGTGCAGACAATGTAAGATTCAAAGAACCATAAGTTTAATATAATAAGTCTGTACAGGTTGTAACTTGTAGTCAATTTATTTGTAATCTGAATCGAAATGGTGTTTTAAGGAGGGAGTGTATGTTGTTACTTGGATGGGCACAATTTAGTGCCAGATGGAAACAAAACTTTTTGATGGTACTGCAGATTGCTGTAGTAATGGTTATAGGCGTTTTTTTTTATTACAACATATAGAAGACAAACGGTACAGTATGAGCCATTTAAAGAAATAATGTCAGGCGAGGGAATGGTTTGTGCATTAAATATACCAAAAGTAAATGATTATGGCGGAATACAGAAATATTTTTCAAAATTGGACGGAATTGATGAATATGATGTATCTCTTCGTATAACAGGTACTACTTTAGAGGGAATCAACGTATCAGGTATAGGATACAGCAGTAATGTAAGTACTTATCAGCCGAAGCTAAAAAAAGGTGTATGGTATACGAAAGCAGATGAGGGAGAATACCTACCTGTTGTAATAACAGAAACGGTTGCAGGATATGATGTGGGAGATGTATTAGAATTAAAGAGTAATTCAGATGATGTGGAAAATCAAAAATTTGTTGTTTGCGGGATTCTTCAAAATGGGGCATCGTTTTATGATATAGGATATTTCAAGAGAAATTCAACTACATTTGATTATTTCACACCATATGATAGTGATTATGATGATACTTTGAATCCGATGATGTTTTTTTCAAAAGAGAATGCAGAGAAGTTAGGATATGAAGGTTTTTGTGATGGCAGAATAATAATAAAATATTCTGATGATTTATCACAGGAAGAAATAGAAGAATATGATGAGATTTTAAAGGCAGAAATGGGAGAGTTTTCGGATAAAATATCAGATGTCAGAACAAGAACTGAAAAGAAATAATAAAAAAGATAATGCCGATATTGGCAGTTGGTATAGGTATTTTCTTTTTGGTATCAGTTGGAGTTGCATGTCTTATTATGCTGGAATCAAAGTCAAACATGAAAAGCTATGCTGTTTTTTACGCACATGGAATGAACTGGGGAGGCTGTATTTTAATCAGTCTTATACAGAGTCTGCTGATTGGAATTTTCAGTCTGATGGCGGCGTTTGTGGCAGGAAACGTTATAATTTTGTTTTTTGAACAGAATACATTTTTCTTTGAATGGGGAAAAGAACAAATTGGATTTTGTCTGATTTTGTTTTTATATATGCTTATTATCTCAATGATTATTCCAATTCGATTATTTAAAAAGAATACACCGGTTGAGGTTTTAAGAAGTAGCAAGGATTGAGTTTCATTGTATGTGTTGAAGAAAATTGGAGGACTGGCAAGACATGTTTATAAAAAATATAAAAAACTTTATAGTAAAGAACACTCTTATGTTTGTAATGCTTGTTTTGACACAATTAATTGCAGTAAATGCCATACTTATGGCATATGGCATTTATTCTGACAGTAAGTATAGTGTTAACTCTGTGAAAAATGTATTGTACTCTATGGATATAAATTCATCGGGAAGTGAGTATAATGATAGCGTTAAAATCATAAAAGAAATATTTCCGGATATAGTGCAGGACGTGAGTGATGAGCTTGATGATATAGTGGTTTGGACTGTGGGTACATTTGACGAACCTATACCCATAGAGAAATTTAAAGAAAATAATTTATCGATTAAGACTGATGATGAATATAAATATAAAACAAATGTTGTATCAATGTTTACCATTAAGGACGGAAAGTATAAGTATGATGATTCTACAAAGAGATATATGAGTAAGATAACAGAAGAAGAATGGTATTCAGAAGAGTCAGCTAACAGTGGAGAACCGGTTTGCGTTGTTTCTAATGACTTTGCAGGTATTTGTGGTTCAGAAGTGAGTATTAACGGTATTTCATATAAAATTGAAGTTGAAGCAGCAAAGGGAGAGGGATTTTCTGATCAGATAGCGGTTCCATTGCAGGCAATGGCGGACGATTTGGAGTTTTCAGCGTTAATGATTACCTTCAAAAAGCCTCTTTTAAAGAGTAAGTATGATGAACTTGCCGAGAAATTTGAGGATGCTCTTGGTGACAGAGTTGTAATTGAGGATTACTGTTCGGCAAGTCTTGATGAAATTGAAACTTACAGGACGTTGATGGCAATTGCTGTGTCAATGTCAGTGATTGCTTCATTCATAGTGTGTCTGATTTACAGATATATTTTGGAATTAAGAATACGTGCTACAGGTATATATCTTGTCTGCGGTTCGACAAGATTATCGGCAGCCCTGGTGTACATTAAAGAAATGGTTGTTATTTTAGGGGGGGTCGGCAATAGCAGGTACAATAATGTATCTTAAATGTGTTATGCCAAAGCTTGCTATTTATTTCTCTTTTTTTGACGATATCTATACCAGAAGGATGACATATATACTGCCGGTAATGTATTTTTTGATAGTTTTTGTTTTTTCAACATTGATGATAGGTGTAAAGATGAGAAAGACACCAATGCAGATAATGACGGATTTGAAGAAATAGGAGTGGAGTGATTTAATCAAACAGATTATTTAAGAAACTATATACAAGGTTTTTTTACCTCTGATTTATCTGATAAATCAGAACAGCAGAATTTAGAGGGGAGGGAGTCCAGTGTACCAGATAAAACAATGCTGAATTAGCGGAAATTCAAATAAAGAATAATTAAGGAGAAAACTATGAATAAAAAGAAAAGTACTCTAGTAATAACAGTCATTATGGCAGTGGCAGCAGTATCATCTGCGGTTGCAGCGACAACTAAGGAAAAAACGTATTCTTATAAGCTTGGTGTAACGGGTGTTGAAAGTGTAACAAGTAGTGATGGAAACACAAAAATGCAGGTAAGAATAAATTATGGTGCGATTAAGAATTATAGTTATAATTATGATTCGTCGGACCGGGCTATGGGTTTAAGAGTAGTAGAATATAAGTATAATGAGATAATGGATAAAAGTACGTCGACAAAAGTTATTTCCGCTAATGGGTACGCAGTATGCTCAATTGGTAGAACTAACGAGGATTCATCATATAGGTATTTATCAGAAACAACAAGGTATGGTGTAAGTAATACCAATAACCTTAATTCAACTACATTGACGGACATATTAATTTGTAATATAACTCAGTTTGAGTAGTTCCTTTGGAGGTGGTGGTAGTTATGTCTTTGAAAAATATCAAACTCTTTTTAAAAAAACATACTCTCCTATTTATAATGCTCGTTCTGACACAGGTGATTGCTATATGTGCAATATTATTTTCATACGGTATATATTCAGACAGTAAGTATAATGAAAAATCATTAAATAATAAACTATATTGTCTGGATATAGTTTCGTCAGGAAATGAAAATGCTGATGCTTTAAAAATTACGAAGGAAATATTTCCGGATATTTTGCTTGACTTAGAGGATGATTTGAGGAGAGTGGAAATATGGACTAGAGGTACGTTTGATAAAGCAATATCAGTGGAGGATATTGGTAATGAGGGGATGGCTATTGATTTCGATTATGATGGGTATAAGTATAAAACCAATGTGGTTTCGATGTTTACTATCGAAAATGGAGAATATAAATATGATAGTATCACAAAGAAACTAATGGGCAAAATAACAGATGGAAAATGGTATTCTGAAGAAGCTGCAAATAGAGGCGAACTGGTGTGTGTGGTATCTGGGGAGTTTGCAGATGTTTTTGATTCCGAGGTGAGTATTAACGGAGTGGTTTACCAAATAGAAGCCAAAGCACATCCTGGAGAGGGATTCAATGACCAGATAGCAGTTCCATTGCAGGCAATGTCTGATGAAATGGAATTGAAAGCCATTTTTATTACCTTTTACAAGCCACTTGTAAAAAGCAAGTATGATGATCTGGTAGAAAAACTTGAAGATGCATTGGGCGAAAAAGTTATCATCAACGATTATTGTTCAGCCAGTCTGGATGAGGCTGAGACCTACAGAACAATGATGTTAATAGCTGTAATAATGGCATTAATAGCATCCTTTGTTGTATGTTTGATTTACAGAAATATTTTGGAAAGAAGAATACATGCTACAGGAGTCTATCTTATCTGTGGTTCGACAAGGTTAACGGCAGCCCTGGTTTACATAAAAGAGATGACGGTAATATTGGCAGCAACAACAATTGCAGGAATAATAATATACTTGAAATGTATCATGCCAAGAATAGCTGTTTACTTTACATATTTTGATGATATATACAGTAAAAGCATAACATATAAGTTGCCGGTAATGTATTTTTTGATAGTTTTTGTTTTTTCAACATTGATGATAGGTGTAAAGATGAGAAAGACACCAATGCAGATAATGACGGATTTGAAGAAATAGGATTTCGGAAAAATATAGAACCTGTTTTCAAGGAGGAAATAGATGTTATTACTTGGATGGATACAGTTTAGTGCCAGAAGGAAGCAGAACTTTTTAATGATACTGCAAATTGCAGTTGTAATGGTTATTGCAGTATTCTTTGTGACAACTTACAAAAAACAGACGGCACAGTATGATCCCTTTAAAGAAATTATGTCGGGAGAAGGTGCAATTTGTATGATTGATATTGTAAAGATTAACGATTTAGGTGGTGTAGATGCATACTTATCGCAATTAAACGGAATTGATACATATGATGTTTCAAGCACAATCTACGGAACTACTCCGGAGGGAATTTATATAGATGGTTGTGGATATAGCGATACGGTAAGTGAGTACAAACCACAGCTTATTGCCGGCAAGTGGTATACTGAAGTGGAATCGGATGAATATCTTCCGGTTGTCATTACGGAAAATGTAAATGGATACGAAGTGGGTGATGTTCTGGAATTAAGAGCTGACATGGATGAGGGTAAAACTTCAAAATTTGTTGTTTGCGGAATACTTGAAAATGGGGCATCTTATTATAACCTTACATATATGTCGCTAAATATGAGTGTGTATGATTTTTTTAAACCATATGATCACAAACTTGACGATACATTGAGTCCGATGATGTTTTACTCAAAAGAAAAAGCAGAAGAAATGGGATATAATTGCCAGAATGCAGGTTTGTTCATAGTTAAATATTCCGATAATCTGACTGATGCTGAAATAGAGGAAAATGACTTGAATATAGAAGGGAATATGGATGGTATTTTTTTAAAAATATCAGATGTCAGGACAAAGACTGAAAAAGAAATCATGATAAAGATTATGCCCTTGTTAGCTGTTGGTATAAGTATATTTGTCCTGGTATCTGTAGGAATAGCATGTCTTATAATGCTGGAATCTAAATCTAATATTAAAAGCTATGCTATTTTTTATGCACATGGAATGAACTGGGGAGGATGTGCAGTAATAAGTCTGATACAGAGTATGTTAATTGGTTTATTTAGTATGATAACTGCATTTGTGACAGGTAATATCATAATATTGTTTTTTGAACAAAACACATTTTTCTTTGAATGGGGAAAAGAACAAATAATAACGTGTTTTTTATTATTTGCTTATATGATAATTATCTCAATGGTCATTCCTCTTTACATATTTAAGAAAAATACTCCGGTTGATGTATTAAGGGGCAGCAGAGATTAACAGAGGAGTGTAAATTGGCTCTTTGTATTATCTGACTTGTTCTTTTACTTATAAGGGAAAAGGTTAGTTGATAAATGTATAAAAAATTTTGAAAGGAGATTTTGGTATATTTTGGAGAATATATCAAAAAACAAAAGACTATGATTACAATAAATGATTTAAACAAAACGTATAATAAGGGAAAGTCAACGGCATACCACGCACTTCGGGGTGTTTCGTTTGAAATTGAGGATGGGGAACTTGTTGCGATAATAGGTAAAAGCGGTGCAGGAAAGTCAACACTGCTTCATATTCTCGGTGCAATAGACAGTTATGATGAAGGAAGCTATGTTATGAATGGTATAGAGGTTAATGACCTTAGTTCAGGTAAACTTGCCGAATTCAGAAATTCACATGTCGGCATAATACTTCAGGAGTTTGCTTTGGTTGAGGGATATACCGTTATTGACAATGTAATGATTCCGCTTCGATTTAGTAAAAGACCACGTAGGGAGCACAAAAAGCTTGCAATGGAAGCTCTGGAAAAGGTGGGAATGAGTGAATTGGCAAAAAAAGATGTCAACAAGCTTTCAGGAGGCCAGAAACAGAGAGTTGCAATTGCAAGGGCAATTGTTAATGACCCTGATTTTATTTTGGCAGATGAACCTACGGGAGCTTTGGATACAAAGACAACGGAACAGATAATGGATGTTTTCAAAAATTTAAATGATATGGGGAAAACAGTAATAATTGTGACACATGACCCTATGGTAGCTGAAAAATGTGACAGAATAATTGAAATTTCGGATGGATTAATAGCGACACAGAATTAGTCCGCCTCAACATTCCTTTTTTATTTACGAATCATAGAAAGATATTGTAAAATCCTGTGTACAAAAAGAGATAAATGTTGTAAAGTAGACTGTATGACTATACAAAAAGATTTATAAATATACAGGAGGAAAAAATGAAGAATACAAGAATTGCAAAGTTTATTCTTTCGGTTCTGGTGATAACGGCTGTGGTATTGGCACTTGTATCAATGGGTGATGAAAGTCATGAAGTTTCAAGTGTAGATACGATTCCGGGAGCCAGAATCGGTGTTCAGCAGGGAACAACCGGTGATATTTTTGCATCGGATTATGAAGGGGATGAAGAAGGAACAACCATAACACGATATAACAAAGGTGCGGATGCGGTTCAGGCACTCAAGCAGAATAAGGTTGATTGCGTAATAATTGATGAACAGCCTGCATTGGCATTTGTAGAGAAAAACAAAGAGCTTGCAATATTAGACGAAGAGTTTACTAAAGAAGATTATGCAATTTGTATAGCAAAAGAAAATACACTTTTGCTTAATCAGATTAATGAAGCCTTAGAACAGCTTAAAGAAGAGGGAACTCTTGAAAGTATAGTAAACAATTATATTGGGGATGAAGCAGGAAAAAGTCCGTATGTATCTCCGGAAAATGTTTTAAGAGAAAACGGAACACTCAGAATGGTTACAAATGTTGCATTCCCTCCTTACGAAATGTATGTAGATGGAAAAGCAACAGGTATAGACATTGATATTGCACAGGCGATAGCTGACAAACTTGGTATGGAACTTGAAGTGACAGATATAGAATTTGACTCTATAATTGTTGCAGTCCAGAGCGGTAAAGCTGATATCGGAATTGCCGGAATGACAGTAACTGAGGACAGACTCAAAAACATCAACTTTTCAGATTCATATACAGAGTCAACACAGGTGGTAATAGTAAATACCGGAGAAGGAGCAGAAACAACCCCGCTTAAAGACAAGCTTCACCAGGTATTCATTGAAGACGGAAGATGGAAGTATATAAGAGATGGACTTGTTCATACTCTTATAATTTCTGCTGCGGCAGGACTTATAGGTATATGGATTGGTTTTGGTGTAGCAAAAACAAGAGTGCAGTATGAAAGAGATGATGAAAAAGATTTTATAACAAAGATACTTAATTTCATATGCAGGATATACCTGACCGTGTTCAGAGGTACTCCAATGATGCTTCAGCTTTTGATAATGTATTACGTTATCTTCGCCAAGTTCAGTATAGCACCGTTGTGGGTGGCAATTCTTGCATTCGGACTGAATTCGGGAGCATATGTTGCAGAAGCGATAAGAGCAGGAATAATGTCAATTGAATATGGTCAGTTTGAGGCAGGACGAAGCCTTGGATTCAATTATAACCAGACAATGAAGTATGTAGTAATGCCTCAGGCAATAAAGAATTCGCTTCCGGCGATGCTTAATGAGTTCATTGCGCTTCTTAAGGAAAGCTCAATTGTCGGATACATTGGTCTTGTTGACCTTACCAAGGCGGGAGATATAATCCGAAGCGGAACCTATGAAGCATTTATTCCGCTTATAAGTGTCGGAGTTATTTATCTCGTAATTGTGATGGTTATGACGTATTTTGTAGGAAGACTGGAAAGGAGATTGAAAAAAGATGCAAGATAGAGAAATTTTAATAAAGATAAGAGGCCTTTCCAAGTCTTATGGAGAAAATCCGGTTCTTGAAAATATAGATATGGATATAAAAAAAGGTGAGGTTATTGCAATTGTCGGACCATCGGGATGCGGTAAATCAACATTTCTCAGAAGCATAAACCGGCTTGAACATCCGGAAAAGGGACAGATCATAATTGACGATGAAGATATAATGGACAAGAAAACAGATATTAATCTTATCAGAGAAAAAATCGGTATGGTGTTCCAGCAGTTTAATCTGTTCCCTAATATGACTGTGAGGGAAAATCTTATGATTGCTCCGGTGAAACTTAAAGGTATGTCTAAGGAGGAAGCTTCCAATAACGCAATGAAACTTCTTGAAAAAGTCGGACTTGCGGATAAGGCAGATGCATATCCTTCAACACTTTCGGGTGGACAGAAACAGAGAATTGCAATTGCGAGGACATTGGCAATGGATCCTGAGGTGATTCTTTTTGATGAACCTACATCTGCACTTGATCCGGAAATGGTAGGAGAAGTTCTTACAATTATGAAGCAGCTTGCGGAAGATGGAATGACCATGATAGTTGTAACTCATGAAATGGGATTTGCCAGAGAAGTTGCTTCAAGGGTTATTTTTATTGATAACAGAAAAATTTGTGAGGATTCGGATCCAGAGACATTTTTTGATAATCCGAAAAATGAAAGACTTAAGGATTTTCTGTCAAAAGTCAGAAAATGATAAAATATCACAGGACTTAGTGTTGAAATTTGTTTATAAAGTGTTTATAATTTGCACCGTAGGGATTTTTTGGAAGGATAAAACTTAAGGCAGGTTTATAATTTGCTTAAGTAATGGTATTTATTATGATTTCAAGAGAAGAAGCGGTTTTAAAATTATTGGACAGCTACAAAGCAAATTACAACATCAGTCTTGTTGAAGATTCTGTGGACGGACTTTGTGCCGTTTGCGAATATTATGAACATTCAGAAAAGTATGTCCTCTCCAAAAAGGCTGAACTGTGGTCAGCCGATGGGGAGGAATTTCTTTATGTATATAATGTTTCGGATCTGGACGACAAAAAATTTGATACAATTTATGACCATGCTCTAGAAGATGGCCAAAAAAGGATGCATATCAATAAAAATCATATGTATACCTACATTACGGTTCTCATTCTCTGTGACTCCTGTGAGAAAAGCACAATAAAAAAAATTAAAAAGAGTCACTATTACAAAAGCTTTCGTTTTTCGTTTCACGGATGGCTTGAATACAGGAATGTCGTACTTTGTTTTGAAAATGCAAGATATGTATCGAATCCTGCGGGAAAGTCTTCGGTAAAGAGTCTGAAAAATGTCCTTAAAATATAAGGGAAGGCTTTAAGAATAGGAGGAGCATTATGAATTCATTAGCTTTATTACTTATATGTATCGCAATTTTACTCTGTGGATACATATTTTACGGCCGTTGGCTTTGCAAGCAGTGGGGACTCGGTGAAAAAGATATTCCGACACCCGCTCATGAGCTTGAAGACGGAGTTGATTATATTCCGGCAAAAGCACCGGTACTTATGGGACATCATTTCTCATCAATAGCAGGTGCAGGTCCTATAACAGGACCAATAGGTGCCGCAATATTCGGTTGGATACCGGTTGTTTTATGGGTACTTATCGGAGGAATCTTTTTCGGAGGAGTTCACGATATGGGTGCGCTTTTTGCATCGATCCGTCATAAAGGACAGTCTATCGGTGAGATTATTTCAGCCAATATCGGAAAGAGGGCGAAGAGACTTTTCATTATTTTCTCTTACCTTACACTTATACTTGTAGTTGCTGCGTTTGCTTCGATTGTAGCGACAACATTTGGTAAGGTTTATACGGCAACAGGAGAACTTGATGCAGAAGCAACGGCAGCAAATGCATCTGTTGCAATGGTATCACTTCTTTTCATCGTCGTAGCAATCGCATTCGGCTTTCTTGTTTACAGAAGACATGCATCCATGTTTGTTTCAACAATTCTTGGAGTTCTTGCTATCGTTTTATGTATGGCAATAGGAATTAACTTCCATCCTATTGAACTTACGGTAAATCAGTGGATGATTATAGTTGGTATTTACATTGCGGTGGCTTCCGTAACGCCGGTATGGATTCTTCTTCAGCCAAGAGATTATCTTAGTTCATTCCTTCTTTATGCAATGATAGCTGTTGCAATTGTGGGTGTAGTTATTTCTCATACAGCACTTGGAGGAGCAGACGGACTTCAGGCATTTTCAGGATTTGCAGTAGAGACTGCTAACGGTACACAGTATATTTTCCCTGTTCTTTTTACAACAGTTGCATGTGGTGCAATATCTGGTTTCCATTCGCTGGTTTCATCAGGAACAACTTCAAAGCAGCTTGACAGAGAAAAGGATGCAAAGCCTATTGCATACGGTGGTATGCTTCTTGAATGTGTTCTTGCAGTCGTAACAATATGTGCAATCAATGTGGCTTATAAGAACGGAATTACATCCGGAGCAACAGCAATTTTTGCCGGTGGTATATCTCAGATGTTCGCAGGAGCAGGTGTACCGGCAAGTGTGGTAAGTGTATTAAAAACACTCCTCATTCTTACATATTCGGCATTCTGCCTTACATCTCTTGATACGGCAACACGAATCGGAAGATTTATGTTCCAGGAGTTCTGGCTTGAACCGGGACAGACTCCAAAGGATATTAAGTCAGGATGGAAAAAGGTAATGGTTAATCCTTATTTTGCAACAATTATAACGGTTGTATTAGGAATAGCACTTGGTCTTACAGGATGGTCAAAGATTTGGGGACTCTTCGGAGCAGCTAATCAGCTTCTTGCAGCACTTGGTCTTCTTGCAATATCAGCATGGCTTGCTAATATCGGAAAGAATAACAAGATGGTTGTAATTCCTATGGTATTCATGATGGTAGTAACAATTTCTTCTCTTGCAATAATTGTAAAGAATCAGATTGGAATAATCAGTGCAGGAACGTCAGACTGGGGTCCATATGCACAGACAGGTATCGCAGTACTGCTCATTGTTCTTTCACTTGTTCTTGTAGTGGAAAGCTTCAGTACACTTGTGGGTAAAAAGAAAGAAGCATAATAAGTTAATATGGTAACTCGAAAAGGTGTTTGGTTGATGTATCAGATTAGAAACTTCAGGATTGTTCTGATGTTTTGAAAAAGCGTCGATTCAGACACCTTTTTTTATGGGTTTCAGACAGTTTTTTTACACAACATCTTGTCATTAATTTTCCGAATCGGGTTGTATTTACATGTCGCTTTTGATAAAATTAAGTTAATTATTTTTTAAGGAGAAAATTAAATGAGAAAACTATTTAATGATAACTGGTCCTTTGGAAAATTTGTTCCCGGAACGGATATTGATTTGATATACAGAGTTCTTCACAATGAAGCCGAAAGTCAGGACAGTGAAGCAGTAATGAAGGAATTTGCGCCTGTGGATCTTCCGCATGACTGGATGATAGAAAATACGGAGGCTCTTTATCAATCAAGTATTGGTGTTTATGTGAAAAAATTTATACCTGACACTTCTAAACATAACTTTGTTTATTTTGAAGGTGTATATATGAATACTACCATATATCTTAATGGTAAAAAAGTTATGTTTTGGCCTTATGGATATTCTTCGTTTGAAGCGGATTTTACGGACTTTCAGCAGGAAGGCGAAAACGAACTTCTTGTTTTTGTAGAATATAAAGAACCTAATACAAGATGGTATTCAGGGGCGGGAATTTACCGTGATGTGTGGTTTGATGAAAAAGAAAGCGAAAGGCTGGTAACGGACGGTATCTATTTTAATGCCGTAAAGTGTACGGATGGACGGTTTAAAGTAATAATAGATACTGAAGCAATAAAGGATAAGAATTCAAAAATAAAAGAGGCAAGGATAACACATTATCTGTCGGATGCAGAAGGAAGGGAAATAGCATCTTCAAGTTCATTTCTTCCACTCTATAGGGAAGCAAATGTCAACTCACAGTTTTTTTATGTGAATGATCCTGTTCTCTGGGATATTGAAAATCCATATCTTTACAATCTCGTAACAGTACTTTCATGTGATGACTGCACAATGGATGTAAAATGGCAGAGAGTTGGATTCAGAACAATAGAATTTGATCAGGATAAGGGATTTTTCCTTAACGGAAGACATGTAAAGATACACGGAGCATGTCAGCATCATGATCTGGGTTCACTCGGAGCTGCATTTAATGCATCAGCACTCAGACGTCAGTTCCGTGAACTTAAGAAAATGGGAATCAATTCAGTAAGAACTTCACACAATATGCCATCATGTCTGTTTATGGATATTGCAGACGAAATGGGTATGCTTATCGACAGTGAAGCGTTTGATATGTGGGAACAGAAAAAAACGGAAAATGACTACGGTAATTATTTCCATGACTGGTGTGAAAGAGATGTAGAAAGCTGGGTAAGACGTGACAGAAATCATCCTTCTGTTATTATGTGGTCAACAGGTAATGAAATACCGGATACCAATAACGAGGGTGCCGATAAGATTGCAATAAGACTCAGAAATGCTGTAAGAAGAAATGATTACAGACATAACGCATATACTACAATCGGTTCCAATTTGGTGGCATGGGATAAAGCACAGAAGTGTTCGGATGTATTTGAACTTTCGGGATACAATTATCTTGAGTCGGTATATGAAGAACACCATAACATAAAATTCCCTCACTGGTGTATTTATGGAAGTGAAACAGCATCAACAGTACAGAGCCGAGGAATTTATCATTTTCCTAAGAACAACAGAGTGCTTACATATGAAGACATGCAGTGTTCATGTCTTGATAACTGCTCAACTAACTGGGGAGCAAAGAGTGTTCATAAAGTTATAACGGATGATAGGGATGCTGAGTACTGTTTTGGACAGTATATTTGGACAGGATGGGATTACATAGGCGAGCCTACACCTTATTTCAGTAAAAATTCATTCTTTGGACACATAGATACTGCGGGATTCTGGAAGGATACTGCATACATATTTAAAGCTGCCTGGGTAGATTTTGAAAAAGAACCGTTTGTTCATCTTAGTCCTTATTGGGATTATAATGAGGGTCAGCTCATAGACATTAATGTATATTCAAATGCTCCAAAGATAGCACTTTTCTTTAACGGAGAACTTGTCGGTGAAAAGGAACTTGACCAGAAAAAGGATCTGCATTTCTCAGGAGAATGGCAGCTTCCGTATAAAAAAGGAGAGCTTGTTGCCGTTGCATATGATTCTGATGGAAATGAGGCGGCAAGAGATGTAAGAAGAAGTTTTACGGAACCGGAAAAAATAATACTTACACCTGAGACTGAAACCGTGAAGGCAGACGGAGAAGATCTGATGTTCATCGCAATATCGGTGGTTGATAAGGACGGAACAGAAGTTGCCAATGCAAGAAACAGAATGTTTGTAAAGGTGGAAGGCAGCGGCAGACTCATCGGACTTGACAACGGTGACAGTACCGATTATGAGCAGTACAAAACCAATAACCGCAAGCTTTTCTCGGGAAAACTTATGGCAGTAATTGCACCGGATACAGAAAGCGGAAATGTAAAGGTGACCGTAAGCTCGGAAGGACTTGATGATGCGGTTTATGAGTTTGAAACAGTTCCGGCACAGAAAAGAGAAGGTATTTCATGTAATTACAGGGTTCCTGAAAGTGATTTTTATTCTGACAAGCCAATCAGAAAAATTGAAATAGCCTGCGATGGTAGCAGAGAACTTGATGAAAAAAATAAGGAAGTAAGAGTCAGAGCACTGGTCTATCCGGAGGATACCGGATACGGTGACCTTGTATGGAAAGCAGTGACGTTGGAGGGTATTGCAAGCAATAGCGTCAAAATTGAAGCAGACGGAAACGAAGCCGTAATTAAGGCTGTCGGTGATGGCGAATTCAGACTGATATGTTCATCCGGAAACGGAAAAAATCATTCAGAGATTATGTCAGAACTTGAATTTAAGGCAAGCGGACTCGGAAGTGCCACGCTTAATCCGTATGAAGACGGTGGAATACATGGATGTCAGTATTCGGAAAGCAATAATCCGGCAGAACTTAGTTTCAGAGGAGGAGTGAATTTCCATACCGATGGGAATATAATAACCTTTGAAAATATTGATTTCGGAGATTATGGTTCGGATGAACTTGCAGTATATCTTTATTCTTACAGAAATACAGAACCGATAGAAATCTGGGACGGAAAACCAATGGAAAGTGAACTTCTCTACAGAGGAATTTATGAAGTAGAGCCGCAATATAATGTTTTCCAGGAGAACGTATTTAAGCTTTCAAAGAGGCTTAAAGGAGTAAGAGGCATAACATTAAAGTTTGCTAACGGATTTGTTTTCGGCGGATTCAGGATGATTTATAAAGAAAAGGCATACGGAAATCTTTCAATTAAAGAATATTATACCATCACAGGTGATTCATATGATGAGAATGATGAAGGTATATTTGCAATAGGAAATAACGTAGACATAGCCTTTAACAATATGAATTTCAAAAATGGAGTATCGGCAGTAGAAATTATCGGTCGTTCCAACATTGCCTCAAACCCGGTACATGTAAGATTTTCCGGAGAGAACGGAGATGTGAAATTTGTATGTGACTTTGAAAATTCAGATGAAATTGTTACAAGAACGTTCCCAATTTCAGAAATTTGGGGTGAGAATAAGGTGAATTTTATTTTCATGCCGGGTTCGGATTTCGATTTTGTTGGATTTAGGTTTGTTCCGGAAAATTAGAGATTTTTGACAACTAAGGAAGACCCACTGTTAAGATAAGACAGTGGGTCTGTTGTTAATTAAAAAAAGAGAGGAAAACAGATATGAGAAAAAAGTTTATGGCATTTCTTATAAGCATAAGTATGTTTATGGGGCTTTTTACTGCATGTGATTCGGGTAAAAAGAATACAAATGAGGATGCCAGGGTTACGGAGATACCGGAAATAAGTAATAAAGAACCGGATAAAACTGATAAAGAAAATAAAGACAATGAAGGTGAAGAAAATCCTTTTGAATACGAAAAAGGTAAGAGCTCACTTTCACTTGATTCGGGAGATGAATTTGATGTCTTCCTGAATGAATTATACATAGAGTCGGTATCTCAGAATTACTTCACATTGCATTTTTCAATTGAAAATCCGGATGAATATGGTATAGAAGTGAAACTGGGATATGGAAGTGCATATGATGATTCAAGTGATGAGTTTATGAAATTTATAAAAGAAGGACTTGAAAAGTTTGATTATGGTACGCTAACGGAATCACAGCAGATTATATATGATAAGTTGGAATATGAAGTGGAAATGTATGAGAAAACATACGATTACACCGACTATTATGTGAGTGCTCTTTCACAAAACGGGAATTTTATTTCTTCGATTCAGACAAATTTTACGGAATTTTCAATTCAAAATGAAGATGATGCTGAGGGATTCCTTACAATATTGGAGCTTCTTCCTGATTACATTGAAGAAACGGAAGATATGATAATGGAGCAGCTTAATGCAGGCTCAATGGTAACGAGAACAATGCTTGATTATTCTCTTGAGTACGCAGAAGACTGGCTTTGTGATGATGCAGGTGAAAATGTTATTTATATATGTTTTGAAAACAACTTAAAGGAAGCAGATTTCTCTGATGAGATGGAGGAAGAATATCTTGATGAACTTGAGAGAATTCTTGATGAGGATATAGAACCTGCGATTCTGGATTATTGTGATTTTATTGAGGGACTTTACGGGAGAGCATCAGAAGCAAAAGGTCTTGCGGCATTTGACGGAGGAAAAGAGTACTATGCACTTTTACTGGAGAGTTACCTGGGAACAGGACTTACTGTTGATGAAATTTTTGAATACGGAAGCAGCCGTATGGATGAAGATTGGGAAAGAATTTATGAAATAGCGGAGGAATCACCGCTGTCAGCTGCAACATATTATAATGCTAAGTCAAAGTTCTCGGATGACCCTGATGAGGTAATGGAGGCTTTGGTAGAATTTGCAAAAAATGTTTTGCCGGAAGTAGATGAGTTTGACTGGATACTGAGCTATCTTGATGAAAGACAGAAAGTGGATTCTATCGTTGCATACTATCTTTCTCCTCAGCTTGATAATACCGGAAGAAAGGTTATAAGAATAAACGGAAGCAACATATCTAATTCGGTTGAATTATTTGTTACTCTTGCACATGAAGGAATTCCGGGACACCTTTATCAGGATGAGTTCCTGCTCGGAAGAGATGATTTTCAGGAAATAGATTCACAGCTTACATACTTAAGTTATTCTGAAGGCTGGGCAATGTATGTTGAAAAGCTGGCATACAAGTGGTGTATTAAAAATCAGACTCACGCTGAATTGTGGAGCCTGGAAACAGAACTGAATTATCTTCTTTCAGCACTTGCAGATATTGGGATAAATTATTATGGCTGGGACCTGGATGAGTTTACCGAATGGCTTGATGCATATGGTCTGGGGGATGCTGAAATAAGTGAAAGTCTTTATGAAATGGTTGTATCTGATCCGTGCCTTTATCCGGCATACGGTTTTGGAAACATTCTGATGGATGATACGGTTGAAGCGGTTCTGGAAAAGGGTATTGAAGAAAAAGAGGCATATGAAGAAATACTTACAGTGGGAAGTGCTCCATATTCAATTTTATGGAAATGGCTTGAAATAAGTCCGCTTGGATAAAATAAAAACCGGATTGTCGCTCTGCAGTTTTTGCTGCGAGGGTGATAATCCGGTTTTTTCTTTTAGTCTGCACGGTAAATGGTATAACCGTTTTCGGACAACTGACTGATGGCAGACTCTTTAGCTTCGTTATCATAAAACTCAACTTTAAGAACCCCCTGCTCATAGTCACGGTTGTGTACAATTCCAATGTTTTTTAAAGATATACCATGTATAAAAAGCTGGGTTGCTACCGTTGCGATTGCACCGACACGGTCCTCGATGTCTATATAAAACCTGTATTCGGGTTTAAGCAGACCGTGTGAGGCCGGAATTGATGAACGGAATTCGCCAGCTCTTTTAAACGTATTGAAGATGTATGAAGCGTTGTCTGAAAAAACTGCGGCTTCAACTTTTACCAATGCATCCTGGTAACGCTCCAGACAGTCAATGATTGCCTGTTTATTGGACATAAAAACTGACTGCCACATATCGGGGGAAGAGGATGCAATTCTTGTGATGTCTTTGAAACCACCGGCCGCAAGCATACGCATCATTGGAACGTCGTCACCGGAATCCTGAACAAGATTAACAAGTTCGGCTGCAATTATGTGAGGTACGTGACTTATGGCAGCAGTGACGCGGTCATGCTCTGAACTGTCAAGTATGATGGGGAGAGCTCCGGTTTTTCTTACGATTGAAGTAAGAAGCTCTTTATCGGAATCAGTGTTTTCATCAGACGGAGTAAGGATATAATATGCATTTTCCAGTAAGTGATCGGTTGCATTTTCGTAACCGGTTTTTTCAGAACCCGCCATGGGATGGCCGCCGATAAAATTTTTTTTCAGTCCAAGTTTGTCAGCTGCAGAAGCAATATTGCCCTTAACACTCCCTACATCTGTTATTAAAGGATAGCAAACACCGGCAGAATCAAAGCAAGTTTTGATTCTTTCAAGATAGCTTATATTTTTTAATGTAGGTGCACACAGGAAGATTAAGTCACATCCGATTAAGCCGGAAAGAGCCTTTGTAATACTGGAAATAACTTTGTCGTCGATTGCTTTTGTCAGGGATTTATTTTCATCAGTATGGTAGTCATAGACGATTATTTCGTATTCTCCGGGAGCTTTTGAATGCAATGACTTGGCGATGGAAGCTCCGATAAGTCCAAAGCCTATAAAACCTAGTTTGATCATGACAGCCTTCTTTCTGCAATTTATTTAAATTTTCTGAAACTAGTATATTTTAGATTCTTTGGCTTATATATGTCAATAAAAAAGTGGATTGTACAGTAAAAAAAATTTTATTTTATGTTAATTGACATGCAGAGTGTCAAATGGCAGAACTTTCAATGAAAAAAGAAGAAGTGTCAGAAAAAATATGGTAAAAATAGACAAAAGTGTTGCTGAAATAGCAGATTTATAGTATAATATTCACATAATTACAGCGTATGGGGCGCTGAAGAATATCGGAGGTTTACATCATGCAAACGTATAAGTATGAATCAATAAGAAATGTAGTTATATTGGGACACGGAGGCTGCGGCAAGACAACACTTGTTGAGGCAATGGCATATACAACAGGAATAACAGACAGAATGGGAAAGGTAGAGGACGGAAGTACAATAAGTGATTTTGATAAAGAGGAAACAAAAAGAAAGTTCTCAATAAGCACGTCAGTAGTTCCTGTGATTTGGAAAGATACGAAGATCAACTTCCTTGATACGCCGGGATATTTTGATTTTGTGGGAGAAGTTGAGGAAGCGGTTTCGGCAGCAGATGCGGCCGTTATAGTTATTTCGGCAAAAGCAGGTATTGAAGTCGGAACAATTAAAGCATGGGAAATTTGTGAGAGATATAAACTGCCAAGAATTTTCTTTGTAACAGATATGGATGATGATAATGCTTCATTCAGAAAGGTACTTGAGGAGCTTAAGGAAAAATACGGAAACAGAATTGCACCTTTCCATACGCCTATAAGAGAAAATGAAAAGTTTATCGGTTTTGTAAATGTTGTAAAAATGGCAGGCCGAAGATTTACAAATAAAATCGGTGAATACGAAGACGGTGCAATACCTGATTATTCGATGGAATATACAAATCAGTACAGAACTTCACTTGTGGAAGCAGTAGCAGAAACCAGTGAGGAACTTATGGAAAAGTATTTTGAAGGTGAAGAGTTTACTGAGGTTGAGCTTGAAACGGCAATAAGAACAAGTGTATCTTCTGGCGACATGGTTCCGGTTCTCTGTGGTTCCGGACTCTTAGGAAGAGGATGTCATGCGCTTATGCAGACGATAGATAAGTATTTCCCATCACCAAATAAGTGTGTCATAACCGGTATGAGCAGAAAAACAGGAACAACATTTATGGCTGATTATGACGCTAACAAGGATTTTTCAGCAAAAGTATTCAAGACGATTGCAGATCCTTTTATCGGAAAATTCTCGCTTATTAAGGTATGCTCAGGTGTACTTAGAAGTGATGATGTAATCTATAATACAAATAAGGAAACAGAAGAAAAGCTTTCAAGACTTTATGTTTTAAGAGGAAAAGAGCAGATTGAAGTTAAAGAACTTTATGCCGGCGACATCGGAGCAATCGGAAAGCTTTCAAATACATCAACAGGAGATACGCTTTCAACAAAGGCAAATCCTATAGAATATGTACCTGCAAAGATTTCAACACCTTATACATATGTCCGTTATACTACTGTTAATAAAGGTGATGATGATAAGGTTAGTCAGGCTCTTGCCAAGGTAATGGAAGAAGATCTCACGGTTAAGATTGTGAATGATACGGCAAACAGACAGACTCTGCTTTACGGAATCGGTGACCAGCAGATAGAAATAATTAAGAGCAAGCTGCTTTCCAGATATAAGGTCGAGATTGCAATTGAAAGACCTAGAGTTCCTTATCGTGAAACAATAAGAAAGAAAGTTCAGGTTCAGGGACGACATAAAAAACAGTCCGGCGGTGCAGGTCAGTTTGGTGATGTTGTTATGGTATTTGAACCAAGCGGTGAACTTGAAAAACCATATATATTTGAAGAAAAAATAGTAGGGGGTTCGGTTCCTCGTAACTTCCATCCTGCAGTTGAAAAGGGTATTGCTGAATCTGTTCTTAAAGGACCTCTTGCAGGTTATCCTGTTGTCGGAATAAAAGCAACACTTGTGGATGGTTCATATCATCCGGTTGACTCCAATGAAATGGCATTTAAACTCGCAGCCATCAAAGCATTTAAGCAGGGTATCATGGAGGCAACTCCGATTCTTCTTGAGCCTATCGCATCTCTTAAGGTAATTATTCCTGATGCATATACAGGTGATATTATGGGAGATTTGTCAAAAAAGAGAGGACGTGTTCTCGGAATGAATCCACTGCCAAACGGCAAACAGGAAATCGTTGCAGACATACCTATGGCTTCTCTTTATGGTTATTCAACGGATCTTCGTTCAATGACAGGAGGTTTTGGTGATTACTCTTATAGTTTTGACAGATATGAGCCGGCACCAAGTGACGTTCAGGCACATGTTATTGAAGAAGCTGCAAAAGAAATTGAAGGTTAAATGATTTTTATTGAGGGATGGCATAAGTCATCCCTCAATTTTTTGTAAAATTTAATTTTAACCTTGTTTACATCAAATGTTTTGTATTGTATTATTATCGTTGAGTGTCAGTGCTTTTTAACGGAAAATAAAGAGTCTGCACAATATTAATCAAGAACTTTAAACAGAATTTTCGGTAGGAGGAAATGAGATGTTTGAAAAGTTTTACCCGACGGAATTGGCAGTTTCCAGTTATGATATTGATTACGAAAGAATGTATTCAAAAGGAATGAGGGGACTGATATACGATATAGATAATACACTTGTAATGCATGGTGCGGATGCTAATGAAGAAGCAGTAAGTCTGTTTACAAGACTTACAAAGATGGGATATTCGGTATGTTTTATATCAAACAATAAGGAACCAAGAGTCAGGAGATTTTACGACGGACTGGCAACAGGCGGTGTGTGTACGGATAAAATGCATTATCTGTTCAAAGCCGATAAACCATCAAGAAAGAATTACCGTAAGGCAATGGAAATCATGGGAACAGATGAAACAAACACCTGTTTTATCGGTGACCAGCTTTTTACAGATGTATACGGAGCGAATCGTACAGGTATTAAATCCATACTTGTTAAACCTATTGATAAACATGAAGAAATACAGATAGTTTTAAAAAGAAAACTTGAAAAGCCGCTGCTTATGGCATATCATCACCGCAACAGAAAAAAGAATGATAAAAAAAGCATAGTTTTAATCGGATTTATGGGAAGCGGTAAATCAACCATAGGAAGAGCTTTAGAAAAAAAACTGAAATGCGTTTATCTTGATACGGATGCGTTTATTGAAGCTAAAGAAGGAATGTCAATTTCGGAAATGTTTGCCGTGAAGGGCGAGAAAAGTTTCAGGGAAGCTGAAACCGAGGTCTTGAGAGGACTTTGCAAGGACACAAAAAGAATGGTTATTTCAACAGGAGGAGGAATGCCGCTGCGTTCTGAAAACAGAGTTCTGCTGAAAAAACTGGGAATAGTTGTTTATCTTAAAACATCACCGGAAAATGTAATAAAGAGACTTGAGGGTGACACGACAAGACCGCTTCTGCAAAGGCCTGATAAAGAGGAAGCCGTTACAAACATGATGAGGCAGAGGGAACCGGCTTATAAGGAAAGTTCTGATTTTACAGTTTATACGGACGGAAAAACAGTGGATGAAATTGTAAAAGAAATAGAACTTATGTGTTTATAAAAACAGAGTTCTGCGGCAGCTTGGAGGCAATATGAAGATACTTGTAATTAATGGACCAAATCTGAATTTTCTCGGAATAAGAGAACCGGGAATATATGGAAAACAGGACTATGCTTTCTTAATCGCTATGCTTGAGGATTATGCGAAGGAGAAAGGTTTTGATTTGGAAACATATCAAAGCAACCATGAGGGAGCAATAATAGACCGTATACAACAGGCGTATTATGACAAGGTTGACGGTATAGTTATAAATCCCGGAGCATATACACATTACAGTTATGCAATACATGATGCTCTTGCAAGCGTAAATATGAAAAAAATTGAAATACATATTTCAAACGTAAACGAAAGAGAAGCTTTCAGGCATGTGAGTGTTACTCTGCCTGCATGTGACGGACAGGTTGTCGGAGAAGGATTAAAAGGATATATCAGAGCTATCGACATGATTTTGGAGGCATAATATAAATGACAAGAGCGGACAAAGCACTTGAAATTGTGGGAGGCAGGGCAGATGCACTGCTTGTTCACAATATTTATAACATACGATACATATCAGGATTTACGAATGATACTGCGGTACTCTATATTAGTCCGTTTAGAAAGGTTCTGCTTACTGATTTCAGGTTTTTGCTGCAGGCAAGGGAGGAAGCAAAAGAATTTGAAATATATGATATTGCAGGTATAGGATATCCGGGGGCAATAGAAAGGCTTTCAAGGATTGACGGAGTAACTTCGCTGGCATTTGAATCAGGTGAACTCAGCTATAAAGATTATCTTTCTTATAAAAGAGTGATAACGGCATCGCTTGAACCGATTGATTCTGAAATTAATACATTGCGGGAAATCAAAACAGCGGAGGAAATTGAATATCTTTCGGAAGCGGAGAGAATCGGTGATGTAGGATTTTCAGAGATTTTAAAGTTTATACGACCGGGTGTAAGTGAACTTGAAATAGCTGCAAAACTGGAATATATAATGAAATGTAACGGAGCGGAAAAGCTTTCATTTGATACGATAGCTGCAAGCGGACCTAACTCGGCAATACCGCATGCAATGCCGTCTGAACGAGGACTTGAACCGGGAGATTTTCTCACGCTTGATTTTGGATGCACCTACAAAGGATACTGTTCTGATATGACAAGAACAGTTGTGCTTGGAAATGCAAGTGACAGACAGAGGGAAGTTTATAACACGGTTCTTAAAGCACAACTTGCGGTATGCAGTGAGATTTCGGCAGGCAAGGTGTGCAGGGACATTGATGCAATCGCAAGAAACATAATTACGGATGCCGGATACGGTGAGAATTTCGGACACGGCCTTGGACACAGTGTAGGACTGTTTATACATGAAAATCCTGCATGCAATAAAAGAGATGAAAGCGTTCTGAAACCGGGGATGATTATGACGGTTGAACCGGGGATTTATATTGATGGATTTGGCGGAGTAAGAATAGAGGATATGGTTGTAATTACCGAAAAAGGGTGCAGAAATCTGGCACATTCTCCGAAAGAACTGTTGGAACTGCCTTTGTAAATAAGATTCAAGAGTTAAATGATTTTAATGGGGTATGAAAAGGAGTAAAAAATGAAAAATGTATTTGAAGGAAGCAAAAAGCTGGGATTTGGTCTCATGAGACTCCCACTTCTGAATCCGGATGACGGAGGAAGTATTGATAAAGAACTTACCTGTAAAATGGTGGATGAGTTTATAAACAGAGGTTTCACATATTTTGATACAGCGTGGATGTACTGTAATTTTAAAAGCGAAAATGCTACAAAAGACTGTTTGGTAAGCAGACACAAAAGGGATGAATTTACTCTGGCGACGAAGCTTCATGCAGGGTTTATTCGCTCGTTTGAAGACAGAGACAGGATTTTTAATGAACAGCTTGAAAAGACAGGAGCGGGTTTCTTTGACTATTATCTTATTCATGATGTAGGAGTTGATCATTATGAAATTTACAAAAAGTATGACTGTTTTAACTGGCTTATTGAAAAGAAAAAGCAGGGGCTCGTAAAACACATTGGATTTTCGTTTCATGATAAGGCGGATTTTCTTGATAAAGTTCTTACTGAGCATCCGGAAATGGAATTTGTACAGCTTCAGATAAATTATCTTGATTGGGAAAACGAAGGAATACAGTCAAGGAAATGTTACGAGGTGGCTGAAAGACATGATAAACCGGTTATTGTAATGGAACCGGTAAAGGGCGGAACGCTGGCAAATGTGCCGGAAACCGTAAAAATGCTCTTCGAGTCAAAAAGACCGGAAATGTCAGTCCCTTCATGGGCGATAAGATTTGCGGCAGGACTTCCGAATGTATGTATGGTACTCAGTGGTATGAGCAATATGGAGCAGCTTTTGGACAATACAGGATATATGCAGAATTTTGAACCGCTTACGGATGAAGAAAAGAGTCTTGTGTTTAAAGCTGTGGATATAATAAACAATAATGTGTCAATACCATGTACCGGATGTTCATATTGTACGGACGGGTGTCCGATGAACATAAACATTCCTAAGTATTTCTCACTTTACAATCTTGACAAGCAGGAAATACCGGAAAAAAGCTGGACTCCACAGGGTGAGTATTATGACAGACTTACCAAAGAATTCGGCAAAGCATCGGAATGTATAGAGTGCGGACAATGTGAGGGTGTTTGTCCGCAGCATATTCATATTATTGAAGAACTTAAGAAGGTAGCAGAGCATTTTGAACAATAAAGAGTAAAAAACAGTTGAAAAATGCTTATGACTGGGGTAAAATAAGGAAAATACTTTGCATTAAATATTGGATGTAAATACAAGGAGGAATTCCATATGGTATCAGCAGGCGATTTTAGAAATGGTGTTACATTGGAAATTGAAGGACAGGTTGTACAGGTTCTTGAGTTCCAGCATGTTAAACCGGGAAAAGGCGCAGCTTTCGTTAGAACAAAGTTAAAGGATATTAAAAACGGTGGCGTGGTTGAAAAGACTTTCAGACCAACTGAAAAAT